>JAZKGK010000114.1:0-41103 GCA_040385915.1 Bacteroidota bacterium | reverse complement strand
TTAAATAGCTGTGCTGATGAGTTGAGGTAGTAATATGCTAATATTTATTTTTAACTGGTTGATTTTTAGTTAGTTAAATTATTTTTGTGAAGCTAATTGGCTCAAATCCATTTACAATAAATAAGCAGATGTGAAGCCAGGGTTAAATTTTGTAAAAAGCTAAGCGTTTTCGCCTTTTCTCAAATAAACGCCTAATTTTGCGCTCCAAAATTTACACCCGTATTTATGGCAACCAACCGTACCTTTACCATGATTAAGCCCGATGCTGTGGCTGACAACAACACTGGAGCAATTATTCAGATGATTGAAAAAGCTGGATTCCGCATCGTAGCCCTCAAAAAAACCTTGCTTACCCCCGAACGTGCCGGTGAATTTTATGCCGTGCATCAGGAAAGAGGCTTTTACCAAGACCTTTGCAAATACATGTCTTCTGGCGCTATCGTTCCGATGATTCTGGAGAAAGAAAATGCTGTAGCTGATTTCCGCAAGCTGATTGGTGCGACTAATCCAGCCAACGCTGAAGATGGCACCATCCGCAAGCTATTTGCCAAATCTATCGAAGCCAACGCTATCCACGGTTCCGACTCTGACGAAAATGCCGCTATCGAAGGCAGCTTCTTCTTCGCCGCTACTGAACAATACTAAATTAAGTTTAGGAGTTTGAAAGTTGAGGAGTTTAAGAGTTTAAGAAATCTTACCTTAATCAACTCCTAAACTTTCAAACTCTTAAACTCCTCAACTTAGCTTAACTCCAATTTTTAGTTCATCTAACTGTGCCTGAGAGATTTCTGAGGGCGTGTCGATCATGGTATCGCGGCCTGAATTGTTTTTCGGGAAGGCGATAAAGTCGCGGATGGATTCGGCTCCACCAAAGAGCGAACAAAGGCGGTCGAAACCGAAGGCGATGCCACCGTGTGGTGGTGCGCCATATTCAAAGGCTTCCATCAAGAAACCGAACTGGCGCTTGGCTTCTTCTGGCGTAAAGCCCAGCATACCAAACATCCGTTCCTGCAAATCGCGGCGATAAATCCGAATAGATCCCCCTCCTACTTCCACGCCATTGATAACGATGTCGTAAGCATTGGCTCGCACTGCGCCAGGATCGGTGTTGAGCAAGTCGATATCTTCGGGCTTGGGTGAAGTGAATGGATGGTGCATCGCAAACCAGCGCTTTTCTTCTTCACCGTATTCCAACAGCGGAAAGTCTAGTACCCACAACACTGAATACTTGTTTTTATCGCGCAGGCCAAGTCTTTCGCCCATTTCCAGGCGTAATTCTGATAGAGCTTTGCGGGCTTTGTTGGCTTCTCCTGGAATAATGAGCAGCAGGTCGCCGGGTTGAGCTTGCATAGCCGTAGCCCAAGTCTTCAAATCAGCTTCCGAGTAAAATTTATCTACCGACGATTTGAGCGTTCCATCAGTGTTGTAACGGACGTAAATCAAGCCTTTGGCACCAATCTGAGGCCGTTTCACAAATTCGGTGAGTTCGTCCATTTGCTTGCGGGTGTATTCAGCGCAACCTTTGGCGCAAATACCTACCACTAGTTCGGCATCGTTGAACACGGCGAAATCTTTTCCTTTGGTCAGCTCATTCAATTCAACAAACTTCATTTCGAAGCGGGTATCGGGTTTGTCGTTGCCGTAGAAACGCATGGCTTCGGCGTAGGTCATACGAGGAACAGCGTCCAGTTCAATACCTTTTACTTGTTTGAACAGGTGGCGCACCAATCCTTCAAACATATTCAGAATGTCTTCCTGGGTAATGAAAGACATTTCGCAATCAATCTGAGTAAATTCTGGCTGGCGGTCGGCGCGTAAATCCTCGTCGCGGAAACACTTCACAATCTGGAAATAACGGTCGAAGCCCGAAACCATCAGCAATTGCTTAAATGTCTGTGGTGATTGTGGCAGCGCATAAAATTCACCGGGGTTCATTCGGCTAGGCACCACAAAATCCCGTGCCCCTTCGGGGGTAGATTTAATCAATACAGGTGTTTCTACTTCAATAAAGCCTTGGGTGTCCAAGTAAGCGCGACTTTGCTGAGCCATGCGGTGGCGCAGTTCAATGTTCTTGCGCACCACGTTCCGGCGCAAATCCAGGTAGCGGTATTTCATCCGAAGGTCGTCGCCACCGTCCGTTTTGTCTTCGATCAGGAAGGGCGGTAGCTTGGCCGGATTCAGGATTTCGAGGCTGCTAATGCGGATTTCGATGTCGCCAGTAAGCATTTCATCATTTTTAGCAATGCGTTCTACCACTTTGCCTTCCGCTCTCATCACAAACTCACGGTTCAGGCTGCGCGCCATCGTGATTAGGCTGGCATCGGTAACGCCTTCTTCCAGTATAAGTTGGGTCACTCCGTAGCGGTCGCGCAAATCAACCCAAACCATGTGGCCTTTATCTCTGATTTTCTGTACCCAGCCGCAAAGGCTGACAGTTTGGTTGACGTGCTCAATTCGCAGTTCTCCGCAAGTGTGACTTCTTAACATTTTGTTTACTTGTTGGTGGTTTCGTAGTAGGTTTCGCTGAACCAAATCAGGGAGTGCAAAACTACACATTTTGCCAGATTGGAAAACTTTTCGTTTGTTTTGTGCTTTATCTATATTGAGTTTAAACAAAGATGCCCCGTCGCGTTCTTTACTGGTTTATTTCAAACGTGATTCCGACTAAATGACTAACCAAACAATGCCCAAGGCTGCGGTGATTGGCGCTGGTATTGCTGGCATTGCTACAGCGATCCGACTGGCAAACCGGGGATTTACAGTAGACATATTCGAGGCGAATAGTTATCCGGGGGGCAAATTGTCGGCCTTTGAGCAGGCGGGCTTCCGTTTCGATGCGGGGCCTTCGCTATTTACTATGCCTCAACTGGTCGACGAGCTCTTTCAGTTGTCGGGACTACAGCCAGCAGAACATTTTGACTATATCCGTTTGCCTGAAACCTGCCGTTATTTTTACGAAGATGGCACGCGCTTGACTGCCCACAGCGAACCCGCCAAGTTTGCGGAAGCCATTGAACAGGCGACAGGTGAACCCGCTCAGCACGTGCTGGATTTCCTGGCCGATAGCGAAATGAAATACGAGTTGACCGCTGACGTTTTTCTGCACAGTTCTTTACATAAAGCGGCTACCTATCTCAATGCCAAGGCACTTAAGGGCTACCTGAACTTCCAAAAGCTGGACGTGTTTCGCACGATGAATGAGGCGAATGCCGCGCGTTTTCAAGACCCACGGGTGGTGCAGCTATTCAACCGATACGCTACTTACAACGGTTCAGACCCGTATCAGACACCCGCCACCATGAACATCATTCCGCACCTGGAGTATAACATTGGGGCGTATTTTCCTACCAAGGGAATGGTTGACATTACGCAAAGCTTAGTGAAGCTGGCCGAAAGTTTGGGCGTAAAAATCAGTTATCAAGCGAAGGTAGAAGAAGTGGTAGTAAAAAGAAGAAAGGCCGTTGGATTGAAAATACAGGGCGAGGTCTTGCCTTTTGACTGCATCGTGAGCAATATGGACTTGGTGAATACTTACCGAAAACTATTGTCCCAGGCCAAACAACCGGAGAAAATGCTCAATCAGCCCAAATCCAGCTCGGCACTGATTTTTTATTGGGGAATCAAGCAACAGTTTCCTGCCTTGGGCTTACACAATATCTTCTTCAGCCGAGACTACCGGCAGGAGTTTGAGGCACTTTTCACCCAAAAGGACATTTCCGACGATCCGACAGTATACCTCAACATCACCTCCAAACACAAACCTGATGATGCGCCCGAAGATTGTGAAAACTGGTTTGTGATGATCAATGCTCCGAACAATTCGGGGCAGGATTGGGATGAACTCATTGCCCGTACCCGAACGAATATATTGGCTAAACTGAGCCGTTTACTGAATTGCGACCTGGCTTCACTCATTGTATGCGAAAGTATTCTTGACCCGCGAACCATCGAAAGCCGGACGTCTAGTTCGCAAGGTGCTTTGTATGGAAACAGTTCTAACAATCGCTATGCGGCCTTTTTGCGCCATGCCAATTTCTCGTTCAGCATAAAAAATATGTACTTCTGTGGCGGTAGTGTACATCCGGGCGGCGGCATTCCCTTGTGTCTGCTATCGGCAAAAATTACTGCCAGTTTGGTGGAGATGCCGTAATCTTATCTTGTCTACAGAATGATAAATCTTAAAATACCATTGGTTTGAATTATTTAGTAATTTTTAGCGTCAGCGGCAACTGTTGAAGGATTTTTCCAGTTAACAATCATCAATCACCTTATTCATCCTATGAAAATGCGTCGCATCACTATCCTGCTTTTGTCGCTTAGCCTGCTTGCCGGGTGTGCAAAGAAGAATGACCAAACAGTAACGAACGAGCCGGTATTTAAGCTTGAGTCAGTGGCTACTAATCTAACCTCGCCAGTAGCGATTACCCATGCCAACGATGGCTCGAACCGGCAATTCGTGGTAGAGCAGCCAGGTCGGATTTTGATTTTGAAGGATGGCAAGGTGTCGCCCAATCCGTTTTTAGATTTGACTGGCATCATTATTCCGCTCAATAATTCTTATTCCGAAATGGGTTTGTTAGGGCTGGCTTTCCATCCTGCGTATAAGCAAAATGGCCGCTTCTTCGTGTATTATACCGCGAAAGAGCCTGGTACACAGACCCCTTATAAAAGCGTGTTAGCCGAATACAAAACTTCGGCAGCCAATTCTGACCAGGCCGATACGCAGGGCAAAATCCTGATGGAAATAGATCAGCCAGAATCCAATCACAATGGTGGCTGCCTGGCTTTCGGTCCCGACGGAATGTTGTATATAGGCCTGGGCGATGGTGGCGGAGCAGGCGATAAGCACGGCACTATTGGGAATGGACAAAATCCGGAGCAGTTGCTGGGCTCTATCCTCCGCCTGGACGTGAACCAGGCTGGCAGCGGCACGCCGTATGGCATCCCAGCCGATAATCCTTTCGTGGATAAGCCGGGACGGGACGAAATTTATGCCAACGGCCTGCGCAACCCCTGGCGTTTTTCCTTCGACCGGATCACAGGCAAGCTTTTCTGCGGCGAAGTGGGACAGGATAAATACGAAGAAATCGACATCATTGAAAAAGGAAAAAACTATGGATGGCGCCCCATGGAAGGGCTGCATGTATTTGACCAGGACCTGAAGAATCAATTAAATGGCACTTATGCTCCGCCTATTTCTGAATACGACCATTCGCTTGGCAAAAGCGTGACGGGTGGGTACGTGTACCGGGGCAAAGAATTTCCTGCGTTGATTGGCAAATACATTTTTGCAGACTGGACTGGCCGGTTGTTTTACCTGGAGCCCAATGGCAACGACTGGGTGCAGAAGTTAGGCAGGGTGGGAGATAGCGATGAAGGGGAAGTAGACCTTAATATCAATAGCTTCGGAGAAGATGAAAGCGGCGAAATATACGTGGTAGGCCAGCATCAGGTGGGTGCCAACAGTCCTTCTGGTGCCATTTTCAAGCTGACACTGGAGAAGTAAGGGAAGTAAGTGCCCGTTCCTCATCACTTCAGCGGATCAATTTAGTCATAGGCTAGGCATAAAAGACAGTGAGCGTATCGGCTAGGCAGACAGGCTTGTTTTTTCCTTCGACTTCAAAGGTAAGACGGCTGGTCGTTTTGCAGCCACCAGCCTTGTTTTCTATTTCTATCAGGCTGGCGCGCATACGTAGAAGACTATTGGTAACGACTGGCGCGGTAAAGCGAACGTTGTTCAGGCCATAATTGATCGCCATTTTTATGCCTTCTACCTGATAAATTTCGTGCAGGAAGTGAGGTGCTAACGACAGCGTGAGAAAACCGTGCGCGATGGTATTCTTATAGGGCAGTTCGGCTGTGGCTCGTGCCGGATCGGTGTGAATCCACTGGTGGTCGCCGGTCGCATGGGCAAACTCGTTGATTCTCTCCTGCGTAATGGTAAGCCAGTCCGATACGCCAATTTCTTTACCGAGATACTCTTTTAACCCAGCGATGCCTTGAATAATAATCATAAAGTCAGATAAGAAAACCTGAAATCCATTGGGATGAATGTCAGAAAATAGGATGTCTGCTCAATATGGCAGTTTTTCATTAATTTAAATAACTTAGCTCGCTGTTAGTGATTAGCGGTTAGGTATTAGGTTTTAGATTATTCAACTACTGTTAAAACATTCCAAATTAATTATTTTTGGTAAATATCTGATAGTCAATGGTGTAATATTAATTAACAGCTAATTACTAATACCTAACTGCTTGTATCTCCCTATGCCTGCTTATCAGTTCTGCCCCATTTGCGCTACTCCACTGACGTTTGGTCAGAAGGAAGGTAATGGCTACCAATATTGTCCAGCCTGTAGTTTTATTCATTACAACAATCCAGTACCCGTGGTAGCGGCCATAGTAGAGCATGAAGGAGAAATCATACTGGCCCGAAACAAAGCCTGGCCATCCGATTGGTTTGGGCTCATTACAGGCTTTTTGGAAAAGGATGAGACACCAGAAGATGCCATTATCCGTGAGGTGGAAGAGGAACTGAACCTGACCGGACGAATTGCCGAAATGGTAGGTGTCTATACTTATTTTAAGCTGAACCAAGTGTACATTGCCTATCACGTGGTAGCGGAGGGCACTATTTTGCTCAATGAAGAGCTGGCCGAATATAAGCGCGTGCTTCCCGCCGATCTGCAACCTTGGCCGTTTGGTACGGGGCCAGCCCTAAAAGACTGGATGGAGAGACGGAGGGCAGGGCAGTAATGGCTGCACAAGATCGCGGAAAAAGTAAAGGTCGGCAGCGTTTTAAACGCTGCCGACCTTCTGGTTAAAGAGTGCTGATGCCAGGCTTATTTGATCACTTCAAACTCCACCCGTCGGTTAGTTGCGCGGCCTTCATCGGTGTCGTTGGTGGCTATTGGCTTTATTTCGCCAAAACCTTTTGCACCAAGCCGGGCTTGGGTAATACCTTTTTCAACCAGGTAGGTGACTACCGCCTGCGAGCGATCCTGAGAAAGCTTCAGGTTGTCCATATCGGCTCCCACATTGTCGGTATGTCCTTGAATAGCAATTTCCATGGTTGGGTTGGCATTCAGTAATTCAACTACGCGATTGAGCTCTGGATAAGATTCGGTCTTTAAAATTGCCTTGGCAAAATCGAAAAAAATATTGTTCAATCGAATGATTTCCCCTTTCTCTATCGGTGCCAAGTACAAATCCCGTTTGATTTCGGTATAGGCTTTTAGCTCCGATACATCCAGGTTCTGATTGATAGGATAAAAATGCTCGGTTTGAGCCAAGAAACCGTACAGTTTTCCGGCGGGAAGCACAATCTTATAATTACCCGTTCCCGGTTCTGACCTTGCAATGCCTACTTCTTTTCCGTTTGGCAAGGTTTCGTAGCTGATCTTAGCTTCCAATGGTTCTTTGGTTTTGGCATTCAGTACCTTCCCCGAGATTAATACGACTGGTTCCGGCTTGATTTGCGGTGGCAGCTTGATCCGGAAAATATCCGATTTTCCCAGGCTGTTTTTGTAGGAAGTAAAATAGGCATACTCTCCTGAAGCGGGCAATGAATAATAGGCATCCCATTCATCGGTATTGATCTGTTGCCCTAAATTGATTGGTTCTGACCACTTTTGCCAGCTATCGTCGAGCCGTGTAGACATAAAGATATCGGCACTGCCAAAAGTGCTTCGTCCATCAGTCGAAAAATACAGCGTTTTACCGTCCGAGGCCAAGAAAGGCGTGCCATCACTTTCGGCAGAATTGATGCC
This sequence comes from Bacteroidota bacterium, assembly GCA_040385915.1. Lineage (GTDB taxonomy): Bacteria > Bacteroidota > Bacteroidia > Cytophagales > ES-bin-26 > ES-bin-26. The sequence goes on along the minus strand of JAZKGK010000114.1, from coordinate 33,334 downwards.
AGCGCCCAGGTTTTTAGGCGATGACCAGGAATTGTCAGGTTGCAGAAAGCTGACATATAAATCTTTCTCTCCGTAAGAATCGTCGTGTTCGATCGACATCAGGATTACTTTGCCATCGTTGGCCAGGTAAAAGTTGACGTACCGATCGTAATTCCGGAAGTTTTTCACGTCCAGGTTGGTGGGGAAGGCCCAGCCATTGGCTGTTTTATAGGTTACGGACACGCCATCGCCTCTATCTTCTCCGTATCGATTGCCCAGCAGCAGCATATTGCCATCGGGAGTAACGGCTTCTACCAGGTTGTGGTGTTTGTCATTCAGGGGCGAGGCCACATTTTTAGCCAGCGACCATTTTCCCTGCGCGTCCAGGTCGGCATACCAAATGTCATCGTTGGCAGTAGCACCATTGATATTCTCTGGGTGATCTTTTCGGGTAAGGTAAAGTCTTTGACCATCAGGGGAAATGAGTGCGCCTATTTCGGTATAGGGAGAATTGATTTGAGTGCCCAGATTTTCGGGGGCGGAGGCAAACTGTATGTCGGGTATGACGTTGATGACTGCATCAATGGGTTGTTCGGAATCGGAAATGCCGATGGCGTCTATCTGTTTGGGGCCGAGGTAGGCCGCGCAATTCATTTCTACTTTCACTCCGTATACTTCGTAATCGGTCAGGGGAATATTGACGCGTAATACCCGGCTGGCATCGGTGATTTTGGGTGCTTCGGCAGGCGCGCTTCTTTTGCGGTTTCCAGTTCCCGAAGTGATGATAATGCGCCGTACGCCAATGACATTTTCCGTCCCTAGCGCGGCGGCATTGGCTTTATACACTTTTTCGGTCTTTCCAGAGGCATTGATAAGGAAAATGCCCGTAATGCTGCCCGGATTATAGTTTTCAAAAACGGCTATTTGCTTTACCTTCATCGGTTTTTCAAACGATACCTGCAAATATTCGCTGGGCGAGTTGGCATTTTTAGCCATCCAGGCGCAGGCACTTTGTCCACCCTGAGGCATGGCATTAGGCTTGCCCAAGACTTGGGAAGGTGAAAATTGCTTGCCTCCGAGCGTGGAAGAAAAATCTTTGAGGCGGTGCGCCCACTGTACGGTCTGGGCCTGGCTCTGACTGCCTATTGCCCAGCAGCACAGGAATGCTAAGGCGTATCTGATTTTCATAGATGGAATGGGAAAGGAATGGAAAACGCGGTAAAGAAAAAGCGGTGGTGAAAGAATTTCCACCACCGCTTCTGATCAATTCAATGTGCTTACCTGAAATCAATAGGGCAGATATCGCAGATATAAACAATACCTAAACTATTGAAATAGACCTATTACGGATTTACTTTCAACTTCTCTACTGACTTGCCTTTGAAGGCAAAGATGTATTCGCCGTCGCTTGAAATGTCGAAACCATCGCCGTAAGAGCCACCACCGCCAACACCTTTGGAAACTACTTCGCCTTTGGTGTCGCCAGTGGCAAGGTCAACTGCAATCAGCTTGTTCTTGTTATTTCTTTGATCCCGCAGGAAGAAGTTTTTACCCACCATGTGATACGCGTCCACGTCTTTTACTTTGTCGGAAGCATATTTGCGTTTGCCGGTTGCCTTGTTGTACGCAGCAATCCCTCTATCGCAGACAATGGCTACGTCTTCGCCCAGATCAAAAGCCCACATCGATTTGCCAACCTTGGCATCCGAATGGTTAATGCTGTAGTTCTGCTTGCCTGACTTGATGTCGTAGCTATAAAATTCGTCGCCACCAGCAGCAAATACGCTGGCGCCATCAAACACTAAGTCAGTAATGCGTTTGTCAAATTTCTCTGAACGCCAGGATGCTTTTCCATCGTTGTCGTCAAGTGCCAGGATACCAAATTTCCCCTGGAAAACCCATTCGCTGGTGTAGTGGATTACAATGGAGCCATCGGGTTGTTTGTCTTTGGTCTTTTTTTGCAGGTTTACGTACCCACCCACTTGGGCAACCACCCGACCGTTAGACAGGTAAATGTGCGGCATTGCCGTAGCATCCTTAATCTTCTCAGAAATCCACAATAGCTTGCCAGTGAGCAGGTCGTGCTTTTCGATAAACTTGATCTTGGCTTTATCGCCGCCCAGTACCAGATAAACGGAATTATTATCAACCAAAGGATCGGCGATGGCTCCGTAGATGGCGCTGGCCATGGTGCCACTACCAAATCCTTTTCTGCCCGCTTCGTCCGTTTCGTATACTGCCGCCCACAATTTCTGTCCGGAGTTGTAATCAAATACTTGTAAACCATTCAATTGTAAAAAAACTTTGTCATCCACCTTGCTCAGTTTTACCAGTGGCTTCCGGGTAATAATTTCTTTCTCTACCATACCAGCGAACGTGGCATCCCATTTAACTTCGCCATTGGCGGCATTGATGCGGACAAACTGATTTTTAAAACCAGTGAAAAGCGCACCCAAGGCGGTAGGTTTGAAGTTGACCATAATCAACTCGTTCTTGTCCTTCAGGAAGAGGTACGAGCCTATGGCACCCTTAAATTTGGAGGTTTCCCATACTTTCTCGCCAGTTTTGGCCTTCACCATCACCAGTGAGTTTTTCAAGGAAAACAGAAAAGCATCCATTTCAGAGATGTACTCCACGTTGTCATCCGACAGGTCGGCATACGCATCGGTATTCCACATCTCTTTACCCGTCTTCATGTTCAGTACGGTCACTTTGTCTTTCCCCATTTTCTTATCAAATACGAATAGGGCATTGGCTCCCCATACGCTGAATTGGAAATCGGCATCCGATACACCGTTGGTGCTAAGTGCCTTGTACTTTCCATTCCACATGGTTTTACCTGTAGCGTCGAGCATGGTCGCCTGGTTATCAGACGTGCCCAGTATCATCTCTCCTTCGTTGTTTACCACTGAGAGTACATTGGCCTTGTTTTCGAATTCCGATTCCCAGACAGTCGTAAACCCGTCTGATTTGGATTTTGCGCTGCCACCAGTGGTCATTTTGTCTTTGAGTTTAGCAAATTGAGCTTCGGCTGGCATAGCAGCAAAGGCCATCGCAGCCAATGAAAGACAGATAAATGGTTTTTTCATAGTTGAACTGTTTAACACTTATTTGTTTTAATTAATGAAAATGAATTCTTTAGAAAGTAAACTCGTGTTTTACTTTGCAGGTCATGCCTTTTTTAAGCGAAAACTGGAAATGATAAGCCTTGAGCAGGTCCTGAAGCTGGTTAGAGAAAGCTACACTCGTAATGTCGCCGTCCGACTTAAAAACGGTTTCTACTTTGCCCTTTCCTGCCACCGTAACAAACAACGATACATTGCCCTTGGCGTCCGGATACTTGCTTTTGAGTTTAAGTAAGTCTTTGCTTTGCAGAAAAACGTCATTCAGTTCTTTATGCACGTTTTCCTCTATTTCAGTCGGATCCATGAGCAAGCCAGGTTTGGTCTGCTGGGCATAACAAAAACCGGAAAGCAGGAAGAAAGCCAGTACAAAGATTTTTTTCATAAAGTGTGGTAGTCTAATGAGAGATAATAAAGGCGATACGATGGTGTAGGCTTTCGATGCGTAACTCGGTTTTTAAGACTACTGACATCGTTGCTTTCGTTGGCTTTTGGTTTGATGATATAATAATAGCTAGTCAGCCCATCTTATTCAAAATGAGTGTTTTGGATAGGTGTAATAATGTCGGTGGAATAACAGGATACTGAGTACGAATTGAATGGCTTCAATCTGATATTACGCATCCTGCTCAGCTAGGCTATTTATTTAGGGCGATATTGGAATCAAATTCAATAAATATGGGCTGATAGTTTTATTACTCAGTCCGATATTGCCCCTAATGGTTTGCCAGCTAACGTGTGTAATAGTTTAATCAAACAAAACCAAAACGGGTATTTCCTTTCAAACCTATACGATCGCAATTTTAGTGAGCCATTTCCCACATCCTTGACAAGCATATTCTCGTTAATTGAAATGAACCATATAAACGAGACAACTTATGTGTGGACGATTCACGCTTACTCAAAATTTGAGGCAGGTGGAGCAGCACTTCGGGGTGAAAGTTGCCCAGGCTGACGAATACCATCCTACGTACAACGCGGCTCCTACCCAATACCTGCCTGTCATTACCAATCTACAAAGCGACACGTTGCAGTTTTTCCGCTGGGGTCTCATTCCTCACTGGGCCAAAGAAGCAAGCATGGGTAATAAGATGATCAATGCCCGTGCGGAAACACTGACCGAAAAACCGTCTTTTAAAAAGCTGGTTACCCAAAAGCGGTGCCTGGTAATTAGTGACGGTTTTTATGAGTGGCAAAGTTTGGAAGGCCCGGCTCAGGGCTCGCTCACCTCCCGTAAACGCAAGCAGCCTTACCATATCTCGCTTGCTTCCAATGGCTTATTTGCCTTTGCCGGGCTTTGGGAAAACTGGATAGACCGCAACTCCGGCGAGGTGATTCCTTCATTTTCTATCATTACTACCGAAGCCAATGCGTTGGTAAAGGAAGTGCACGACCGTATGCCCGTGATTTTATCGCACGCTGATGAAGCCCTTTGGTTGAAAGATAGTATTTCTGAAAGCGATCATTTGGACTTGCTGAAGCCCTATCCGGCAGAAAAAATGAAGAAGTATGCGGTGGGCGAAGAGGTGAATTCTCCCCGCAACAATTCCCCCGACTTACTCCACAGGCTGAACATGCAGTGATTTCTTTGAAAATTTTCCGCAGAAATGATTACTTTTCCCAAAATGGGATACACTAATTTATAATCCACCGCATGGGGAAAAGTAATCACTATTCGGACGGGGAGTTGTTGCAGGCCATTCGTCTGGGCAATAACCTGGAGGCTCCAATCAAATATTTATACGCTATGCATTTTGATAGCCTGGCCAATTTTATCCGGATTAACAAAGGAAATCAACAAGATGCAGAAGACGTATTTCAGGAAATGATTGTGGTTTTTATTGATTTGATTCAACGAGAAAAGTTCAGGGGCGATTCAAGCATTAAGACCTTTTTATACGCCATTGTCCGCAATCTTTGGCTCAATGAATTGAAAAAACGGAACCGCACTTTGTTGCGCGATACGGAATACTATGATGGCGGCTCCAAAGAAGAAGCCATTCATGACAGCATTGAAGCCAACGATGTCCGACGCCAGATATTTCAGTTGATAGAACAACTGGGAGAAATATGTAAAAGGATTCTGGTCTATTTTTATTACGATAATCTGCCCATGAAGGAGATTGTAGCGCGCTTGGATTACGAAAACGAGCAAGTAGTACGCAACCGGAAATATAAGTGTATGAAGCGCTTAGGTGAATTGCTGGACGGGGATACACGAATGAAAAACTCATTTAAAGAATTATTGATGTATGGCACGTGACGAAGCAATGGAAGACTGGGAACAAGTAGATGCCTACCTGAGTGGAATGCTTCCGAAAGAAGAAATCACTGCCTTTGAGCAGCGAATTCAGCAAGAGGCTTTCCTGGCTGAAGCGGTAGACAAGGCCAGGATCAGTCGGCTGGCTGTTCGCCACTACGGCTTCCGGAGTGAGCTGAAGGCAATCCATGCCCAGGTGATGGCCGCCAAAGACCAAGGGGAAGAGTCGATGCAAACCCAGCATCAGCCAGTTGTGTTGCCATTACAAGGGAAAAAGAGTATGCCCTTGTGGAAATACGCCAGCCGCATGGCTGCCAGCGTACTTATATTATTGGTGTGTACGCTTGGTTTCCGTTTGGCTACCGTGTCCAGCGAGGATTTATCCCAAGGCCAGCTTTATATGCAGGAGAGTACCCGCAGTGAAGGGGAGGCTGACCAGATAAAGCAGCAAATGGACTTAGCGTACCAACAAGGTAATTATCAGCAGTGTACGGCCATTTACGAAAAGAATCCACTTGTAGCAACGGCCAACCAAATGGAAGCAGATTTCATGGCAGGCAATGCCTATCTAGCGCAAAACTTGCCGGAACGGGCAGAAAAGTGTTTCCGCAAAGTATTGGCTTCCAATGAAAAAACAGAGCAAAAACGTTTTGAAGAAGATGCGGAATATTACCTGGCCTTGACTTTATTGAAGGAAAACAAACCAGATGAAGCCGACCAGCTTCTTTCTCGCATTCGCCAGAATTCGATGCATCCTTACCACGACAAAGTAGGCTGGTGGTTCTATCAGCAAGTACGCTGGCTGAAGTGGAAGAATGGGTAGATAATCAAATAAGTGACAGGTTATAAAGTTAAAAGGTCGGAAGCGTTTGGAACGCCTCCGACCTTATTTTTTGTCTTCCCGAAATCGAGCGGACGCTTACCTGATTACGGTAATAATTCCCCGCATTTGAATGATAGAGCCATCAATGTCGGCTATGGCTTTCAATACCCAGGGATAGGTGCCTAACTGAACCAGTTCGCCACGGTAATAACCATCCCAAGGCTCGGCCTTGTTCTTACCGATGTAAATAATTTCACCCCAGCGGTTGTAAATGGTCAGCTCCAGGTCGTGGAAGTGGCGGCCAAATACTTGCATGTTGTCATTCTTGCCATCGCCGTTAGGCGTGAAGGCCGACGGAACGTTGATGCGTGGCGGACATATTTCAGTCACTACAATAGAGTCACGTACCGAGCAACCTTCGTCATTAAAGAGGTTTACATAATAAATCCCTTCCTGAGTTACCGCCGAAGTCTGGGTCTTATCGCCCGAATGTTCCCAAACGTAAGCCGCATATCCGGGGCCAGCATCCAGGGTATATCGTTTGCCCTGTCCTACTGTACCATTGATTACCTCTCCTTCGAAGCAGTAGGTAATGGTTTTTCGGGTTGCTTTCAAAGGTTTGGGGCGAACGTCTACAATCACTTGGGTCGGCGGACTAACGCAACCCAATATCGTCTGCGTTACATAATAGGTATGTGAGCTTACCACACTATTGGATATTTTTGTATCAAACAATTCCCCAACCGCTATCACAGAGTCCAGCTTAGCCGTGGCATACCATTTCAGGTCTTCGCCAAAGGCTGCGATGGGCGTAACCGTTTCTGATTGGCAGTACGCTACTGGCGAATTTGACTTAGGTGCCGGTGGCGTTGGGTTCACCCTGATTTCTACCGACGAAGGCGGTCCTTCGCAAGTGTTGTTCGATTGGGTTACATAGAAGATTGTCGTACCTGCGATGGAGGGCACACCCGATACCAAGGTATCTGCATTGTCTTTGAGCAATATTTTTAGGTCAATATCGGCATACCAGCGCAAGTGCGTACCGGTGGCCGTAAGCGGGGCAATCACATCGCCTGGACAATAGACTGCCGGTTGAGTTACCAACGGTGGAGCCGGAATCTCGTTTATGGTCACCTTCGTCAGGCTGGGCGGACTTACGCAACCCGTGACTGGGTTGGTTTGGGTCACGTAGAAGTTCATATTATAGATGCCTGGCGTTTCGTAGGTCGTTCCTTCATAAATCTGGAAGGTAGGATTTAACGACTCTTCGGTGTACCATTTGAAGATACCGGAAGGCAAGCCACTGGCAGACAACGAAACGGTTTCGCCCTTGCAATAATCTATTCGCCCCGAAATGAGCGGTGGCGCAGGCAGCGGATTTACCAGGATTGATACGGTAGTGATGTTTTCGGAATAACAGCCACGGGCATCTTGTACCACCAGTGAATATACGTAGGTTCCTGCCGGGTTAGTATTCAGGAATTCAGGATTGACAACTTTGGCCGTTACGTCTGCGGCTTTCAATCCTTGTACCACGCCGTTTGTGGGCATTGGACCCGATTCGTATTTCCACTGGAATTTGTACGGAGCCAACCCATTGGAGCCCTTGCCCAACAGATAACTCGTTTCATTGATACAAAACTCCTGCGGTAACCCAGCATTAGCCAGTGGCTTTGGAATGCGCACCTGAATTTTGGCTGAGCCCGTACAGCCAATGGCATCGGTAACAGTTAAGGTATATTCCAATGAAGTAGTAATGGCATTGACATTGGTCGTAAAATTTGGGGTAACGGTTCCATTGTCTACCGGCAGGAATCCTGAAGGCGCAGGCAAAGGTTCCCAAGTCCATTGGTACTTGAGCACACCCGTCCCGCCACTGGCATTAGAAGTAAATTGGGTGTTGTTTCCTTTACACACCAGTACCGGATCGGGAAGCAAGCTGCCGTTGATTTTTACAATAATCGGCGGGCTCCAGTTTACCCGGACGGTAGTGGTACCACCGCAACGTTCTTCTCCATTAACTACTTCCGTTACTGTCAATATGTAGTCGGTCACGGGCTGCGTAGGCGTAGCGGTCGGAGCGGCGATGTTGTCTTGATCCAAGGTGGGCGATGGGGAGAAGTCAGCATCTCGCCAGCTGTATTTAAAGAACCCTTTACCTGATCCACCAACCACGGTTCCGGTCAGTTTTACATTTTCGCCTTCGCAGATAATATGGTTGGCATAGGTAAGCGTTAGCCCCGGACTCACATAAATGCTTACCGTATCGGTAGCGATACAGCCCAGCTTATCAATAATATTGATGTTGTAAGTGTATTTCTTAACTGTGGCGGTCAAGTTAGTCATCGTAAAGAGCGTGCTCTTGGCTTTCGGATCAGCTATTGCCGTCATCGGCGCAGGCACTACACTGCCCGGACTAGTACCAGGCGTCCATTCGTAGGTGAAATCTGCGGGGTTGCCAGTTCCGCCCGTTGCGATTGCCTGCAACAAGGTGCTGCTACCACTACAAATTTCGGCAGTAAGGCCAGCATCTACCGTAGGCGGAGGATTGACCGTTACGGATACCTTGTCAGTAGCCGTACAACCGTTAGAATCGGTAATGAGCAAATTGAAAATATACGGCGTGGGCGAACTCACTAAATTAGTAAGGGCAAAGTTTGGATTGGCACCTGTCTGTGTGCCAATATTAGGTATAGACGTCCATTGGTAGGTATTGGTGCCCGAGCCGCCCGTGTAGGTAGCCTTCAGTGTAATATTCGCTCCGTGGCAAATCGTACTGTCTTTTCCGGCATCTGCTACGGGAGGCGTATGGATGTCTACCCGAATAGCCGTATAGCTGGTACAGCCACCATTAGGACCGCCATCGGTAATTTGGAAAGCAAAATTGGTGGCTTTATTTAGAGGAACAGTGATTTTATATTCAGGATTATCAGGATCAAGCGGGTCAGCCTGGTTTGGAATTACCGTCCGGGTATCTAGGTTCGTCCATACCGGATTAGAGAAAGGGCTGATGCCACCTACCGGAGGTTTACCGATCAGGGTAATCATTTCACCCTTACAAACCGGCTGTACCGGATCAATGGTAGGAGCCAGACATTCGTTGGCAATCACATAAATATCCGCTGGTGCCCCGTAATCGCAGCCGTCATTACTTCGGATAATAAGCGAAGGGTAAAAAATACCAACCGAAGCATATTCGTGAATATCTGATTTCTTGGGATACAGTGGAGCAGTAGGCGTGGTAAAACCGATTGTTCCATCACCAAAATCCCAGATAAACGAGCCAATGGAAGGCAGATCAGTTGGATTGACAACTGCCTCAAACTGCACCTGATAAGGATTAGGGGTGAAGATGCCTGCCACGTAGTCAATGGTAGTACCTGCGGTAAATACCGGATAAGCATAAGGGGCAGGGCCTAACGAGCCCGATATTTGCTGAGAAGTGAAAGTACCCGAAATTCCGCTCACTACAATGGGATTTGGCCCTATCTTGGTTTGTTGGCAGCCATTTCTATCGGTGACCGTTAATGTAGCTTTATAACCAGCAGAATTGGGCTCAGTATAGATCTTTTTGGGATTCTGTATAGTAGAAGTCGTTCCATCGCCAAAGTCCCATAACCAGCTTACAATCTGGCCGCTACCCGCTGCCGTTGACAAGTCGGTAAACTCCACTTCGCGCGGTGGGCACGTAACAGGTAGACCAGCCCAGGTAAAGTCTACCGTGATTTGACCTGGATTGACTGTATATTCTTTTATCTTTTCCTTGTAGCAACCTGTGCCTGAGCTAGCCGCATTTTCTACATATTTAAAATCTTCCACTTCCAGGTGGATTTCGTAATCTTTTGGTGTCGTACTGTTGGTCGATTTTAACTTAAACTTAGCTTCACTATTGGTAGACCAATTCGTAGAAGTCGTCAGGACTGCACTTCCTTTTGGATATACTTTCCACCGGTAGCGGAACGGGCCGAAGCCTTGGGTCGTATTGGCATTTACCGTTACTTCTTCCTCTTCGCAGTTGATGGTAATGGCTGAAGTAGTAAAATCTGGCTCTGGAAGCGTAGGACGGACTTTAACCGTTTTTGTTCCCTGGCAACCACTTTGTTCAGTTACTGTCAATTTTACGGTAAAACCATCGATCTGATTGGTGGGAGCCGCCGGAAACGCATAGCTAAAGGCACTCAGGTCAGCCGCAGCGCCAGCAGGAAAGGCAGCACTGGTTACCCCAGCTTCGTTGGAGAAGACGACTCCATTGCCCATGTCCCAGGTGCGGGACTTAATGCCTTCGCCCGAAGTAGTCAAATCTTTGAACTGCATATTCTGGTTCACGCAGACATCCGCTTCGCAATAATCGAAGTTGACCAATGGCCCGTTCACGATGACATAATCAGGGAATACCTTGCGGAATTTACAACCATTCGTGGTCGTAATGACTAACTCGACTGTGTATTTGCCTGGCTTGTCATAGACCACCCCAGTAGGATTTTGGGCAGTAGAGACTTCGCCATTGCCTAAAATCCAGTACCAAGAAGCGGCTCCAGGAGTACTATTCTGGAAATTAACCGTAACCGGGAAACAGTTGGGATTGCTCAGACTATAAGTAGAGGTGATGGCTACCGCCGCCGCAGTGGCATTTGGTACCACGACCCTAACCGTAACCTGGCTTCGGCACCGGATAAGTAGTATGCTATCGGCAGTAGTGATGGAACCAAAGTGCAAGGGCGCATTGCCCTCATTCGGATTGGTTGTGTAGGTAATAGGGCTGTTAATGCTATTGCGCAACCGTACACCAGTAACGGGGTCAGTCACGTAATAGACGTTATCGGCCTCTGTATATAAGATAGCATTGTAGGGACCAGGAGCCGGATATTTCACCACCGGATTACGCACCACTGAAGGAACTAAACCAGGCAGGAAATCTCGGATGGCCGCTCCCGAAGGATACGGATTCACTATGCTGGCACTACCAAAATCCCAGCGCCAGAACTGAGCACCAGCCGATTGATCGGTGAAGTAAACGCTGTCAGGCGCACAATTATTGATGAACCATGTAGCTCTGGCACGGGGGGCTAATTGCGTAAACCTCGGATCAATTGGGTTGTTGAGGTTGTACTGGGTAGAATCGGAACAGCCGCCATTCCAAACCACCAATCCCGCTACATAGGTACCTGGGTCTACATTATAGGTATAATCAAGGTTAGGAGATTGATTGCCTTGCCGCGCAATGCGGGGACCAGCATAACCTAGTGGAAACCAATATATGGAATCGAAGGGAGTGCTACCTGTATACGTATAGTTGACAGTAGTACCAGGGCAACCATAATATGGATTGGCCGTGAAGCTGGAGCGGGGTTTATCGCCTACCTTTATATAGCTAACCTTAGTTTCGGGATCAGAACAGCCATTTGCAGTAGAAACGGTCAACTTAACGGTATATAACTCGCGGCCATCGTTGGCATTGACAGTATTGAAAGTATACGTTGGGTTTTTATGTACGTTGGGGTCGCTGCCTTGTACTTCTCCTACCTTTACACCACCTTGAGTGAAGAATTCCCACTTCCAGTTGCTAATTGGCACAGCAGAAGTGGATCTATCCTGAAAATTAACTGTAAAATTGCCATTCGCATCGTTACAGCCATAGGTGAGCGGTGCCGCAAAGTCGGCGCTGACCTGGCTGATATTTACGGTACTGTTTTTAGTGAGGACACTGCTACAGCCATTGGCATCTGCTACGGTGAGCGTGACACTATACGTTCCATAATTTGTATACGTATGGCTGGTTGTAACACCTGTGCCGGTCTGGCCATCACCAAAGTTCCAACTGTAGCCACCTGCTACTACCCCCGTGGATGCACTGGCATCGAAAGAAGTGGTCAGGGGAAGCGTACAACCCGAAAAGTTAGTCATGGTGAAATCGGGGGTTCCGCCGGTAGCTATACTAATCTCTTTTTCAAAAGAGATGGGAGGACAATTGTGGACTCCACCGTAGCTCGTTGCCTTTATTAGATAAGTGCCTCCATTCGCAAAGTTATAGGGGGGGGGATTGATGCCGGAAGTTGTACCTAACACGTTTCGGGTAACGGGCTCCATAATAACCCAGTCCACAGTCTGGTTTGATACGCCTTTAATAAACTTACTAAAGAACAGTACTTCAATGGGGTTACAGGTGCCTTTCTTAGGCTTGAATGTGAAATCTTCAATATAGTTGTTCTTTATTTCAATCACATCGCTTTTGGACAACGTACTGGTACAACCCGATGCATCTTTGACGGTAAGTTTGGCTGTATAAGAAGTTTCCTCCGTAAAATCGATAGCCGGATTTTCAAGGGTGCTCGTAGTGATCAGTTGATTGGCTTTGTTAAAAAATTCCCAAGAGAACTGCGGGTTTTTGCCCACCTTGGTACTGGTGTTGGTAAACTGAACCTTCACCGGCCCACAGGAAGCCCCAGGACTCACGTTGAAATCCAGTACCGGAGGCTCAGTAACCACCACCTGATCCGTTTTCTTGAGGTTTTCCTGGCAGTTGGCTGTCTTTACAACAAGCTCCACGGCGTAGGTGCCTATCTGGCTGTATACGTGGGTCGGATTCACAGCGGTAGAACTGCTGCCATCGCCAAAATACCAGGTACGACTAATAATAGGTGTGCTTGCGGGTGAAGTAGATTGATCGGCAAACTTGACCGTGAGGGGAGCGCAGCCCGTGGCTACCCCAACGGTGCCTACTACCCCGGCTACTTCTGTAATAATAAACAGCGGTTTGGGTTTTTCATACACGGTAATGGTGAGACCGGTTGAGGCACCATTGTATTTAACGGTGAAGGTACCTGACCTTAAATATTGCCGTCCGGGGTTGGCGGCAGTAGGAACCGGTGGATTTCCATCGCCAAAGTCATACGTTCCGGCAGGGCCAGTAAACTGCACAAGCAGCGGTGCACAGCCCGATGTTTTATCAACGGTTACTTGTGCAAATGTCTGATATCCAGACAGTAAAAAGGCAAAGCATAAGAGCGTTATAGGGAGGAAAAAGTAACGATTTATCATAGCTAGCTGGTTTTGATCTTGCGCGAAAAGTGTTTAGCACTATTCACAATCAAAACTAGAAAATGGATTTTACTATTATGGTCAGAAAAAAACAGTAAAAGTTACGTTGCAAGTAATCGCAATATTCCGCCCAGTTTTATTCTCTTCAACCTAGTAGTTTTGATTCATTAAGCTAATAATCATGCTATGGCGAATCGAAAATTTACTTTCTATCTCTTCTTTCTATCGGCTTTCCTCCTCCTACACCAGCGTAGCTATGCTCAGCAGGATATTGTGGCCTATGCGGGCAATACAGGAGCAGAAAGGTTCAATACAGTACTGCAACTATCAGATGGCACCTATCTGGTAGGTGGTTCTGCCACTGACCTAAATTGGATTAACAATGGATCGGGTGGCCCAGGCATTCAGCAAATCCAGTTAGGCAGGGGAAATATTAAAAATGACAGATCTAAGAAGCAGAAAATTGGATTTATCTTACACATTAGTACAGATCTAAAGACCATTATTCGAGTACTGTACTTCAATAAAGGCGATGTAGAAGATGTTCGGCACATCAAAACCAACAGTGTACCCGGTTCTGCTACAGGCGATATTTTTATATCGGGCAATATTGAATACGTCGAAAGGAACCAATCCGGTTCGAATCCAGCCCGTAACAACGGCTACTACGTGGCCAAATTGAACAATAATTTTCTAGGCGGAACGCCTAATGGACTGTCCTGGTCATTCAATGTCTGGGCTACAGGGATGCATAAATCCCGGCAGCCCTGGGACGTAGGAAAAGATGGCAAGGTGGTTTATGTACGCGGCGAGGCAAATGGTACTGACTTTTGCGCTATTTATCGCCGCAAATCTGATGGTACGGGCAATGATATTGTAGCCGACTGGACTACGCATAACGGCACCAATATATTGGACGGTAGTGCCTCTAACGGCGAATGGACGCCCGCCTTTTCAAATGCTCAGGTAAAGACCTACGAAAGTCTGGTAAACCTGAAGCTGGGTGCTTGTTCTCTCCGTTCGTGGAATGCTGCCGACTATACTGAAGTATATAATGACGAGAATGGAACGACGAAACGTGGTCGTTGGCCCTTAGACTATTTCTTTAACTCTGCTTGTAATGTCACCTTCCCTGGGGCTTCCCAAGCTATGCCAGGGTATACTGGGTATCAGTCGGGAGCTACGTCAACGGCTTATGTCGGTGGTATCGCAGTAGACAAGCAAACCAATGAAATGTATTTTGGGGCTAGTTTTCAGTCCATTACTTCGGTAGGGCAACCTGATGTAGAGCCATTTATTATAGCCTATACAGCGAGTGGTGCTAAAAAGTGGTGGGCCAGGTTGTATCAGGAAACTCCTGCCCAATCACCACCCGACCAGTATGTAGATGCACTCACTATCGACTATTCCGGTTCTCAGAAAGCGGTGCTAGCGGTGGGTCGGCAGCATGGCAATGCCATCGAAAGCATGTGGGCTGGTAATACTATTGCCAACAATCCTTTGCTGCCTTTTGGTACGGCTACTTTTTCCCAGCAGTACACAGGCACCAATACCAATATGCATCTGTCTTGGTTGGGCAAATACCGGGCTGCTAGTGGCGATTTGTTGTATAGTACCTACGTAGCAGGCTTTTATGGCTCTTCGGCTGGTATTGATGCCAGCAGTGTGGGTACCGTTACCGAAGCCTTAGCTTTTCCCAGCCATAATAAAAGCTGGCCTGACCTGAGCGATACCCGCGCCGAAATTGATATGAAAATTGATGATTCCGGCAGGATTTATATGCTCTTGCGCAGCCGGGGCTTTACCACTACCAATCGGGCTTACCAA
Organism: Bacteroidota bacterium; assembly: GCA_040385915.1. GTDB lineage: Bacteria > Bacteroidota > Bacteroidia > Cytophagales > ES-bin-26 > ES-bin-26. Next base: position 18,285 of record JAZKGK010000114.1, on the reverse strand, counting down.
AAACAAGAATCGCCTGTGCCCAACTTGCTGGCTTCCAACCGACGGGATATTACCGGCGATTACGTGGTCGTATATGAGCCTGATCTGAAAAAACTGGTCTATAGCTCTTTGCTGAGTGGCGAGTGGAATCGTTCTGAAACGGACGCCTCCCGAGGAAGTATCGGTGGTGGCAATACTGATTTGCTTGGTCTTTTTCCCTGGAACGGCGGAGTTACCGTGGTTGGTTATCACCAGGATTTAAATGGCGATGCCATTCCTGACGGAAGCTCTATTCCATTCCACTATCAATATGGCAGCCCTTATCCCAACCTTACTTTTCCCGCATTCACACCTACTTGGGGAAAAAATACTTTGCAAAATGATGATGGCGAAACAGCTATTTTGGCTCGCCTGACCTTTACCAAAACTGTACGAGCCGATTTTAAAGTTATGCCTACTGGCGGGACTTGTACCAATACCGCAGTCAATTTTACTGACTTGAGCTTTGCCGATGCTGGTATTAAGGAGTGGGCATGGAACTTTGGCGCGGGGGCAACCCCAGCTACTGCCACCACCCAAAACCCCGTAGTGCAGTGGACGACTATAGGCGAGAAGACGATTTCATTGACGGTGAAAGATAACAACAATGTGACTGATACCCGTACCATTACCTATTTTGTCGATGCTGCTCCCAGCGCTGCCTTTACCTTAACTGGTAGCACCGGCCCAGCACCAGCCTCTATTACTTTCAATGGCCCTGCGGGAGCCGGACTTAGCTATCTATGGGAAATTACCGATCCAACTACTAATACAGTCACTACCTACAGTGTACCCAATCCAGATCACCTTTTTCTGGTCGGTGGTTCTCCTGGAACGGATTATCCAGTAAAGTTGACTGTTTCGAAAGGGGCTTGCACCCAGACATCCACTCAAACTATCAGGATCACTGCGGGGCCTGGCCCACTGAAGCCTAATTTTACGGTAAACAATTCAGCAACTCCTTCTGCGGTTTGTATCGGACAAATAATCACTTTCCAGCAAGTCAATACGGCCAATGCCACTTCCTGGCTGTGGTCTTTCGGTGAGGGAGCTACGCCTGCTTCGGCTACTACTGTGGGGCCGCACAAGGTTGTGTATATTACCCCAGGGCCAAAGAGTGCCACTGTAACGGTGGGAAATAGTACCAATACTGCCACGTATGCAGTAAACTTTGGGGTTGCTGCTGCTCCTACGGCCTCATTTAAATATACCATTAACACGCCTAATGCCCCGGCTCAGATCAACTTCGTTGCTGACGAACCGAGTGCTAATAGTTATCAATGGGATTTTGGTAATCCGAATGGCAGTGGTAGTAAAACGGCCACAGGGCGTACCACAAATAATCGTGCGTTCAATGAACCCGGTGAATTTACGGTATCCCTTACAGTAACCTCGACCAACGGTTGCAAAACCACGTATTATGAAACCATTGTCATTGGCAGTGCCAGCAATCCAGGCTTCCAATCCAACTTCTCGTTCGGGCCGGCGTCGGGTGCCTGTATCAACAACAAGGTGTCTATTCGTGAGATGGCTACGGGCGGGCAAAATGCCTCTAACAGTACTTTTAGCTGGAATTTTGGTTTGGATTCTAAGATTCCAGGTTCCAATTCCACACCTGCCACTTCTTCTAGCTACAAGCCACCGCTTATTTACTGGACTACCCCTGGCAAGAAGGTAATTACGCTTACCATCAATGATGGAGGGCAGATAAGGGTGAAATCGCAGGTGTATGAGGTATTTCCGTACCCTATTGCCGACTTCACGGTGGACGTAGCTAACTCTTCCTGTGCGGCAAGTCCATTCGAAGTTGCTTTTGCTGCAGCGGCAGCTTCGGGTAATTTATATGAGTGGACATTCGGGGCAGCAGCTACACCTACTGCTTCTAACAGTGCCAATCCCAAAGTACAATATGTTGCTGGTGGCACGTATCCTGTGCAACTGACTTCCCTCAACAATGGATGCCGCTCGGTGAGCGTCAAAAATGTTATAGTGGGTACTGGAACCTGTGGAGTTGCCAGTCTGTCAGCGGGTATTTCTCTTCAGCCTAGCCGCGCAGGTTGCGCCAGTAATGAGTACATAGTACAAAGCATATCAAGCGGAAATATTGCCAATCCAGCAGGCTACACCTGGACTTTTCCTGGCAATGCTAGCGTACCCAGGAACGATAAAGGCCCTAAAACCCTCATTTTAACTTCTGGCGATGTAATTACATTGGTGGTAAAAGACGTAAGTAACAACACCGATTCCATCAGTATTACGGTGCCTTAATAGAGAAGTCAATAGTTCAGTTTACTTATGCGACAGTAGAGTCGCTGGCTAAAAAGCATCGAATGCTTTTTAGCCAGCGGTTACTCCTGCCAATTTACCACCAGCTATGAAAAAAATTTATTTACTTTCTTTGGGCTTGCTTTTATTGGCGAAAAGCAGTTGGGCGCAAGACCCGCAGTTTTCCCAGTTCTACGCCAACCCCTTGTACCTCAACCCCGCCCTTACTGGCGCCACCGACGACTCGCGGATTATTTTGAACCACCGCATTCAATGGCCAAAGCTAGAGGCTACGTACCGAACGTCAAGTTTTACGATCGACCATAATTTTGATAAGTATAATAGTGGCGCAGGTTTGCTCGTAACCCGAGATGACATCAGCGGTTCGGGTTTGGGCTCTACTGACATTGGCGGTTTCTATTCTTATAATTTGAAGCTGAGCCAGAAGCTAAACTTCCGGGCTGGGTTTCAGGGCTCATTCATCACCAGAAGCATTGATTATTCCAAATTTATTTTCAATGACCAGTTGAGCGATTGGGGACCGAATGGTTTGGCCACCACGGAGCATTTTGAGACAGATAATAAATCATTTGTAGATCTTTCTTCGGGTGGATTGTTCTACTCGGATAAATATTGGGTAGGCTTTTCTGCTCACCACCTGAATCGGCCTAACCAGAATTTCATTAGTTCGGATATAAGCCGTTTGCCCATTAAATGGTCGGTACACGCAGGCTATAAGTTTACGCTGGGCAAGGCTGCCAGTCGGACAAAAGAGATAGAAAAGGAAAGTGAAAAAAGTGTGATTTTGTGTACCAACTACAAAGCTCAGGGGGAATTTGACCAGTTCGATGTGGGGATATATACCAACTATAATGGCTTTGTGTTGGGTGGTTGGTACCGTGGCTTACCTATTAAGCCTTATCAGAAGGGTATGAATAACAATGAATCCATTGTCGTCCTGACTGGTTTTCGTTATAAGGGGTTTAACTTTGGTTACAGCTACGACTTTACTGTTTCTCAATTGGCCTCGGCCACTGGTGGCTCACACGAAATTTCCATAGCCTTTGACTTTGCCACGGGCAAGCAAGGCAAAAAGAAGCTGGCTGGCCGAATCCGTAGATTGCCCTGCCCGCAGTTTTAAGAGAAGCTTGAGCTAAATTGTATTTGCCTTAGGAGCAGGGCTTGCGCTGCCCCTAAGGCGAGCTGTCTAACCGCTTCGTAATCGGGGTCAGGCAATTATTAACCGCCTCATTTTAGGGCAACCGTGTCGTATTGGGGCAGGGCAAGCCGTCCCCTACAACTAAAATCATTTGAGGCAGTTATGCCATTCCACTAAAAACCTGCAAGAACCATCATTCACTACTTATGGCTGGTGATTGTTTTCCAACACAATGACTACTTTTCCTTTGGTGTGTCCTTCTCCAAGATACCGGACAGCTTCAGCAACCTCACTTAACGTGTAGCATCGATCGATTATAGGTAAGACTTTGCCTGCCTCAAAAAGGGCTGTAATCAAATTCAGGTCCTTTGTGTTGGGCTTATGCATCAGTAAACCCATCTTCTTGGTTCCAGTCATGGAAATGAACGAACCCAAAAATGCAGCTTGGAGAATAACCGGTATGGTACCTCCGATCATGACATAGATTCCCTGGGGACTTAATGCCAGCTTGTAATCGAACAGCGAACGATAGGACACCATATCAAGAATCAGATCATACCCCTGCCCTTTATTGGCTACCTGTCGCGCAATGAAATCTTCTTTTGTGTAATCAATGACATGGTCTGCACCAAGCAAGCGCATCAGATCTAATTTTTCCGTGCTGTCCACGCCTGTTACTTCAGCTCCGAATGATTTGGCCATCTGTATGGCAAACGTACCCACGCCACCACCGGCACCGTTAATCAAAACCTTTTGCCCTGGTTGAATGTGTCCGAGGCCCTGCAAGGCGAGCACTGCCGCTTGAGGTATGGCCGCTGCTTGCTCGAATGTCATACAGGCCGGCTTCAGTGCCAAGGCATTTTCAGGGGCGCATACATACTCGGCAAAAGCGCCAAAACCACTCCCCGATATATCCCCGAATACCTCATCTCCTGGCCGAAATTGCTGTATGTTTCTGCCAACTGCTTCCACCCGTCCTGCTATGTCAGAGCCAATTATCTTGTATTTTGGCTTTAGAAGGCCAAAAAGCAGCCGGTATACGTACGGCTTGCCCCTCACAAGATCCCAGTCCCAGGAATTTACGGATGCCGCATAGACTTTTATCAGGACTTCATCGTCCTTGGGCAGTGGCTTTTCTATTTCTTCCAGTTGAAGCACATCTGGGGAGCCATAGGTGTGATAAACGATTGCTTTCATTCGTAAAGGAGGTTGGTTTTAAAAGTGGGCGCCACAGACAACAGATTAAAAATACACCCGGTACATTAAGTTAGGAAAAAGGCCGAATTGAGTAATATAGCCAATTGAGTTCGGTTCATTTTTGTCGTAATATTCGGACAATTTACCTTTGGTGTCGGTTATGTTATCCAGGTTAATAAAAATTTCGTGGGTAGCTTTTGGTCGGTTAAACTTATAGCTGGCTGAAAGAATTATTTGGTAAGTATTTTCGAGCTTATTTTCGTAGGCTTTTTTATAATCCCAATACCTGTCATTGGCCGGATCAACCGCTACGTTTCCTTGCGTGTCTCTCAACAACGGAATGATTTTTTTTCCACCCCCGAAAAAAACTTTGGCATTTAAGGCCAGTGTTTGGTTGTGCTTTTTGCCCAGATTTACAAAGTCTTTCCCCCACAAAATATTTAGTAAATAGTTGCCATTGAATGATGTATTTCTCTCAATCCCTTCTAATGATTTGTATTTTGAATTGTAGAGCGAACCATTAATTAAAAAATAGTAATTGTTAGCGAAAAATCGTTCTAAGGTAACTTCTACTCCGTAGTTCTTTCCGGTTCCTTTATTGACTAGGCCAACATATTTAAATTCAATGCCTTCATTTATGGTGGCATAATAACTAGTGTCATTGTTTTCGACCGGTAAATTATACAAGTCCTGATAATAGACTTCTACTTTTGCCATCAAATTTTCTGTAAAACGTTTTTCATACCCCAGAACATAATGGTGTGCCTTTAGCAAACCCAGGTCTTTATTGGGTTCAGTTATACTGCCGTCTTTTTGTTTTACTTTAGCAAAATAGTTGTGTATACTTTCCATGGTACTATGGTTGCCATATCCAGCGTGCAATGAACTAGTGTTGCTCAGCATCCAATTTACCGCAATTCTTGGTTCAAGCGTATGTTTATTGTTGAGTAGAACATTCATGTTATGCACTCCGGAAACGATAGTAATATCCTCATTTAATCGGTATTTCCAGCTTATGAAATTTCTTATTGTGCCTATATTTTCTTTGAAATCTACGGACGTAAATCTACCCGATACCTCGTCTTTGAATTGACTTTGGTTATAATCATATTTAAATAGCGCATATTTTATACCTGCTTGTATCTTGTTTTTTGCATTTAGTTTATTGCTGTAGGTGAGTGCGCCTCTATAAGTCGATTTCCTTAAATTATTTTTAAAATTTAATACCCTACTGTAAATAGAGTCACGTAGAAATTCACCTTCGTTATTTTTTATTTTTACTGCTTTTGTCTCGAAAATTTTCTCATCAATGCCATTACTGGAATAAGAAAAAGAAGTTTTAATAAAGCTATTATCATTAAGAGATAACGTGTGATTAATTCCAGTGTTTAATAGGTGCGTGCCTTTGTCATAATCTTCATTAATTTCATCACTCAGCGCTCTGTTGCCGGGCGTGTCCCACACTTTAGTTTTTACATCTTCAAATAAAAAACTACTTAAACCGCCTAATCCGAACAAAGAAAAGGTGCCTGTTTTTTTAGTAGGTAAGACTATTTTAAATGCGCCATCCTGGAATTTTGGTATTCCGCCAACTTTAACTAAGCCAAGGTTATCAATCAATGAAACGGTAGAGTACCTGTAATTGACAAGGTACGAACCTGCATACCCTTTTTTAAACGGGCCTTCCAGCGTAAGGTCAGTACCTAATAGACCAAGCCCGAAAGCGGATTCAAATTTTTCGTTGTTGCCTGCCCTAAGTTTTACGTCGTACACGCCAGATAAAACATCGCCATATTCCGGAGAAAATGCGCCGGTATAAAAATCAGAAGTAGCTAATAAGTTATTGTTCAGGGCGCTAATTCCTCCACCTACTGAGTTTTGATCAGCAAAATGATTAGGATTGGTAATTTCTACTCCTTCCAGCCGCCATTGGATATATTTGGGCGAATTCCCTCTTACAATAATTTCATTGTTTCCATCTTGGCTACTGGCTACCCCTGCAAAATTAGAGAGGATACGAGAAGGGTCGTTGAAAGAACCAGCATAACGTTTTGATTCTTCTACTGAAATTGAACGGGCGCTAAGTAATGACAGATCATTTAATGCTTCTCCTTTATTCTTGTTTGCTTTAACAACTACTTCGTCCAATTGGACAACCGATTCCTGCATGGTGAGATTTAAAACGACCTCCTTGCCAGAGTTTACTTCGATGTTTGGAATGGTTACGCCTCCATAACCAATATAGAATAATTGTAATGAAATTCGGCCTAAGGGCACATTTTCTAATCTAAAGTCACCGTTTCCATCGGTTAACGTTCCCGTTCTTGCGTCGGTGCCCAGTATAATTACTCCCACACCTATGAGCGGCAATTTACTGTCGGTATCAAGGATAGTCCCTCTCACGGTTTGCGTTAAGTTTTGACTAAAAGCCACGGTTGCGCATAAGGCCACTAGTAAGGCTATTGAATAGATTTTTTTCATGGTGTATTCGCTATTTAGTTTTTCCCTATTTAGTTTTTAGATTATTTATTAATTACCGTTTTTTCTTTTTTTGAGCCAATACATTTGCGTTCAGGAAGGCCATAGTTCGTATGGACAGTCCTGTTTGGACTTTGCTTTTTAGTAAGTTTATATTAATTCTGGAGGCCTATTTGTTTAATGGGAGAAGGCTTAAACAAATGTATGTGAATGGGCTGGGTTGCGTAAATTTGATATGCAAAGCGCGGGAAAATGTCTGCATATCGATGGTTTTCGTCTGCAAAACAATTGGTAAGAAGGCTTATATTCTATTGTTTATTATCTGAAAAAAAAGCTCGCTATACGTTTCGGAGATGGGGATGATTTGATCTGCAATTTTAATTCTGCCACGCTCAATAGATTCTATTTTGTGTAGTGCAACCATATATGATTTATGTACTCTGCACACTAAATTTGAAGGGATTACCTGTTCAAGCTCTTTGAAGTTTTGCAAAGTCATAATCTTTTTATTTACCGTATGAATTCTACGGTAATCTCTCATTCCTTCAATATATACTATATCATTAAGCGTGATTTTTTCTAATCTATTTTCTGTCTTTACAAAGATAAAATCCAGTTGAGTCTCTGGAATACGTTGGTGTATATTTTTTTGGGCTTTGTTTACTGCTTGTAAAAAGCGATTAAACGTAAATGGTTTTAGAAGATAGTCGGTAACATTGAGTTCATATCCCTTTAACGCATATTCTTGATAGGCCGTTGTAATGATAACCTGACTTTCAATTTTTGAACTTTCCAGTAACTCGATACCAGATAATTCATCCATGTTGATGTCCAGAAAAAGCAAGTCTACTTCATTATGTTTTAAATAAGTAAGACCATTGAGCGCATTATCAAATGAGCCACATAAATTAAGAAAAGGTATTTTATTAACAAAGTCCTTGGTTCTTTCCAGCGCCAAGGGTTCATCTTCAATAATAATACAGCTATATCTATCCATGGTAAATTGTTAAAGATACTTTATATATGCCATTCTCCTTTTCTACTCGCAAGGTATGTTTCTCTGGATAAATTAAAAGCAGTCTTTTTTGAATAAGATCGTTGCCTAAACCGTTATTTTCTTGCTTCCTTTGTGCGCTTGGATTGAATTTGTTTTCGCATACTAAGCTTATGGTTTCATTTTCTATGAATATATTGATCGTAATGGCATTCTCAAGTTTTTTGTTGGTCGTATGTTTAAAAGCATTTTCAATAAAGGGAATAAAAACCATAGGCGCAATTGTCTTATTGGCTGGAATCCCTGTTACCTGGAAGTTTACATAAGTTAAATTAGCGGTTCTTATTTTTTGCAATTCTATGTACTTTTCAATATACTCAAGCTCTTTAGAAAGTAAAATTGTGTCCGCCTTAGTTTCGAAAAGCATAAACCGCATAATGTCGGATAATTTATTTAAATAGTTTGAAGCTTCGGTGGCATTTTTTAAAATCAGAATATCAATATTATTAATGGTATTGAATAAAAAATGCGGATCCAGTTGTGATTTTACTAAAGCCAATTCCATTTCATGATTTTTCTGCTTAAGCATCTCTTTAAGTTTTATTTCGCCAAACCAGGTGATAAAACCCTGTATTACTAGCGCTATAATGCCGCATATTAAAGTAATAAAGGACATGAAAAGCACTACGCCAATAAGGGAAATATCATCGTCTTCGTACCCGCAATTGGCTCCGACTGTTGTGGACAAAATAGCATACCCTATTATCGCCGAGCCTAATGAAATTAGTATCCCATAAACGATTGACAGTACAGTCTTTTTATGTTGAAGGTAGCGAGGAAATAACAGAAAATAGAATGAATAAAAGGAGATAGCCGAGGGAACAACCGCAAAAAACAGCATTATCTGAAAAGCATTTTCGAGTCGTGATTCGTCTACCTGCCCTTCTCTTCCGTAAAGCATACCCAGCATTACCAGTATCAATACCAAATAACATCCCCAGAAACCTACGTGCAATAAAACAACAATTGACTTTTTCATCAGTTAATGATTAAGAAGAACCAAAAGTCATTCATTTTTTAGTATTCAAAAAATGTGTTATGCAAAGGGGAGTTATTTGTCTGCAAGTGTTGGTATTGAAACGGCAAATGATTTTTTCTTTTTCAACTTACTTTTTCTTAACCAATACCGCATATTTCCAGGCAGCCAGCGAGATTTCATCCTCTCCTGTTAGCTCATGGGCTTTTTGGGTGAACAATTCCATGTAGCTCCCAGTATGAGATTTTGATTGGAGTGTTACTTTCACCGGCATGTCGCTAAAGTTGATGATGGATACGACTTTGTCGCCATTTTTTTCTCGGGCAAAAGAAATGACCTGATCCTGTTTGTCACTAAAAATCCGAATCATATCGCCGCCCCAAGCCCCATTCCACAAGGCTTGATTGGTATGTTTTAAGGTGAATAAGGTTTGGTAAATATCGAAATTGCGGTGCTTTTTCCACTCAATCAGGTCTTTTTCAAAAAAAGCCAGTGACCGATTCAGGCCCGCTTCCTGGCCGCTGTAGACCAGAGGCATACCATTTACGGTGCCCGCCAGTACGATGGATGCTTCCAGCCCTTCGCCAAAATAAGTATACTGATTTCCCTCCCAGGAGTTTTTATCGTGGTTGTCGGTGAAGGTCATCCGGTAGCCGTCACGGGGGAATGTGCTGACATCGTGAGCCATATATTCCACCAAATCACTCATAGGCAGCTTTCCTAGGGCTACTCCGTGCATTTTATCCCACAAGCTCCAGGCATAAGTCATGTCAAAAGCCTTTTGGTGCAGGTCTCTGGATTCCCATTCGGCCAGCATAAATACCGGCTTGATCGCGTCTAGTTCGCTTCGGACATTGTCCCAGAAATCGGTTGGTACAAATCCGGCGACATCGCAGCGATAGCCATCAATATTGGCTGCTTTTACCCAGTATTTCAAGGCGTCAGTCATGTATTTACGCAGGCCGGGTTGTTCATAGTCAAAATCAATAATATCCTCCCAATCGTACCAGGGAGTCGGTTGGAAATGGCCTTCCTGGGTTTTGCTGTACCAGTCGGGATGGAGCTGCACCAGCGGATTATCCCAGGCCGAGTGGTTGGCTACCCAATCCAGGATCACGTACATGCCCATTGCGTGAATTTTATTTACCAAAGCTTTCAAGTCGTCCAGCGTTCCAAACTCGGGATTTACGCCGTAGTAGTCTTTTACCGCATAGTAGCTTCCGAGCTTTCCTTTGCGGTTTTTCTCACCAATGGGGTGGATGGGCATCAACCAGATAATGTCCGCGCCCAATTCTTTTAAGCGGGCAAGGTGAGCTTCAAAGGCCTTAAATGTGCCTTCTGGCGTAAACTGCCTCACGTTTACTTCATAAATAGTCGCGTTTTTACTCCAGTCCGGGTGGGTTAGTTCGACAAACTTTTTGGGCATGTAGCGAGCATTGTCTTGGGCAACTTGGGTGTTGAGGTCCGACTCTTTATCGGGATTATTATAATTGATAATGGTCATGAGAAAAAGTGATGGTTAGCATAGGTGTTTTAGAAGTAAATGAAGCTTGATACGTACAAAAAAACAACGCTGTTGAAATGACAACAGCGTTGGAATAACAGAAGCAAATAAATGGCTCAAAGGCTATTGTGCTTGTTTTAGGGGCAACCGTAGAATGGTAAGTGAATAAGGCTTGAGTATATAGTCAAATTCTTTGCCCAGGCCAGATACTTTCCGACTTACGGGTGCTACCTTGTATGGCTCTTCAAACGAGTTTTTGTCTTCTGGATTAGCCGAAGAAAGGATAATTTCCTTGCCTTCTGAACCTACCGACATCTTTCCTTTTAGCGATACGTGGGTTTGGTAGGTATGCCCAAACGGATTGACAAGTTTCACAATCACTTCATTGGTTTTGGTGTCTTTCGAGACCACCGAATACAAGCCAGGGAAGGTATCACGCATAGGCACATCTACATTGTGCAACAGCTTGCCGTCGAGGTAGCACATAACGCGATTATCTTTGACTACCATTTTTACATTGTACCATTTTCCTGTTACCACGCTGTCCTTCACTAAATTGCCCAATGTTTTCCGCTGTCCGTCGACAGATATTTCGAGTATATGCTGGGTATTGCTCCAGCCTCCGATGTTCCACCATACGTAGTTTTTGTCATCCTTGCCCAGCACCCGCACAAGAAAACCTTCAGAGCCTTGCATCTTGCGTGCTTTCAGCGTGAGAGTGTAGTTTTTCCAGGAAGGATCGCCAATGGTTGCGTGCGCAAATATGTTCTTATTCGACTGTTGAAGCACGCCCTGCTGGATTTTCCAATCTCCTCCCTCTTTCTTAAGAGCAAAGGGTTTGTTGGGGTTTGAAAAATCTTCTTTCATTAGGGTATCCTTGCCCGATACTACCAGTATATCATCAAATTCTGATTCCGTACTGTACGTTTCAAAGCCAATCCCACCAGATTCCAGCTTGGTTTTATACTCAACCGACACTGAATCACTCTGTATCGAAGAGGCCACAACCGTATTTCCTTTGTGGTTGCTAAACAACTGTTGTACATAATACGACGGAATACCAAAGGACGAATGGTTATTGTACCGAATCAAGTTTACTGGCCAGACGAATCCCTCCTTCTGGACATTTTCTAGCAAGGGAGCGTAGGAGGTCATTTGAACCAGGTCCGCATTGTGTTCCAGTCCCGTCAGGAAAGCGGCTTCTGACAGCGCAGAATACAGGTGACCACTGCCTACTTTCTCGTTGCAAGCGTATTCGCCTACATAAATATGTTTGCCCGTACGAGGGTAGGTATCAAACAAAGTGCTGTTTTTGAGAAACCAGGAAGGATCGCGGTAAAAGTGAAAATCAATAAAGTCTCCCTTGTTGTCGGGAAAGCTCATGATAGGCCGGTCGGGCCAAGGCTCGGTACAAAGAATGGTTTTGATGGTTGGATACCTGCTCGTGATGGCATCGTAAAAGATCGTGTACCGCTTCAGGTAATCGGGCCCCCAGTTTTCATTACCAATCTGAACATACTGTATATTGAACGGTTTAGGATGGCCATTCTTGACCCGTTGCGCACCCCATTTCGACGAGGCTGGTCCGTTAGCGTATTCAAGTGCATCCAGTGCATCCTGCACCAGCGGGTCTAGCTGATTGAGGGGCATAATGGTTGGATTGCGGAATTGGCACGTAAGCCCTGCGTTGAAGACAAAAAGGGGAGCCATTTTAAGGTCTTCGCACATTTGAAGAAATTCATGGAAGCCTAGTCCGTCAGACGCCCGGTAGCCCCACAGGTTGTAGTGGCCAGGCCGTTGGGCTACATTGCCGATGGTGGTTTTCCACTGAACGGCATTTTCAAACGTAAAGCCTTCGACTACGCAACCACCAGGAAACCGCAGAAAAGCCGGGTGAATGCTATCCAGTTTTTGCATCACATCCGTACGCATCCCGTTTTTGCGTTGGGCATACGTATTTCGGGGAAACAAAGAAACCATGTCCAGCCATATGGTAGCGGGCTTTGTCAGGGAAAAAGCCAGTCTAAGGTTCGTAGCCGTTTGAGAAGGCGTAATCGTGGCAGTGTATTTACTCCACTCAGCGCTAAGGGCTTGGATGGACGCTTGTCCGTATACCTTTCCGGTCGAGTCTTCTAGGGTAACTCGCAGGGCTTCGCCTAGTTTACCAGCCGCTTTGGCATAGATCGAAAGGTCGTAAGCCTCACCTTTCCGAACGGCAATGCCGAAATATCCTTGGTTTACTGCGGCTACCCGCCCTTTGGCATTGCTCTGTACCGACAGTCGGAGGGCGTATTGCTGTGCCTTGTTCAGGAGTTTCTTGGTTTCCAGGCGCATGGTGCCTTTTGCGCCTGGTGCTTGCAGCAATTTCCAAGCAGGAATGGAATCGGTTAGGGTGTAACCCTCCGAAAAGCCGCCGGGGCTAATAAATTTGCCTTCCTTCAGTACAGTGCCTTCTGGGGGACGCATATCTTCGAAAGAACGGTTGCGCACTAGTTCGGCATAGATACCACCATCCGCAGCCAAGTTGATATCTTCGAAAAAGACACCGTACATACTCGGACTTACCTGGGCAATTTCTTTATCGAGATCGACGGTCAAGGAAGCTTTCCGGATAGGGTCTTTTTCCTGTGCATTTAAACAGAGCAAGGATATGCCTAGCAACGAAAAGAGATGACTTTTTTTCATGAAAGGTACTTTAAAGTAGGATGAATGAGATACATGAATGAAAGGAACCAGACTAACTGATCCTTTTGGGCTCGAAAGTTAAGAAAATTAGTGGTTTATGATTGGCTTAACTTCCGAAAATCAATCTCTGCCGAGGGTAAAATATCAGCTTTGAGCACTTTCTTCATCTGTTCCAGGGCATTGTCATTTTCCTCCTGCGTGGCCGAAGCAATACAGTCACTGGCAATCACCAGGTTGTAGTCGCGCATAAAGGCATCACTGGCCGTAAAGAGTACGCAACTATTGCCGGATATGCCCGCCAGCACCAACGTCTTGGCTTTCAGGTAAGACAGTAATACATCCAACGTTGTGGAGTAAAAACCAGAATGTTTGGGCTTCAGCACCGAGTAATCCTCCTTGGCAGGTTTTAGCAATTTCACCAATGGCTTTCCCTTTACATCATCGTTCAGGCAATGATCCAGGAGCTTGGAAAAATCAGACTGCCATTTGCCAAAATTATCATTGACATAAATAACGGAAACTTTAGCCTTTTTGGCTTTCCGTTTCAATTCCACAATGGCGGGTGCTATGGCTAGTGTATGCTGTAATAGCTCATCGGCGTCAATGAACTCAAAGTCGTTGATAAGGTCAATCAACAGAAGGACTACTGGCGAGGAGTCGGGCACATTGCCGTGCAAATCATTATTTTTAGCGGGCATTGTAACTAAGTAATGAGTTAATTGATTGCTGGACTTATCTGGTAGAGACCTGGACAATAAACATAGTGTGATGCCAGGAGTAATCTACAGTCGATGGTTTTAGACGTGGTGAGCCAGGACAAAGTTGCCTCGTTAATATTTGCCAAAACCTTTACTGCTGCTATTGGTTTGGGTGGGGAGAAGGCTAATGCTTACTGGATAAGAAGGGGAAATTCAAAAGGTGGAGACTCAGTTAAGGGATAAAAATGAAAAAATCCCCCGCGAAACGCGAGGGATTTTTTAGCCTAAAACCTAATTCTAAATCCTGATTCAAAGATAACAGATGGATAATCATTCGTATACTCACATCTAGCCGAAAACGCACGCCTGTATCAAACGGAACGATCCTGTACTTTTGTGTGCCGGATTTTACCGCTGAGGGACGGCTATCAAAAGATGCACGCAGGCTTTTTGCGCTTTTGCGCAGCATTCCGGCCATTTCGCTGGGCAAAATCCTGGGCAGATACCTTAATCCATACGTTAGCATAGGTATGGGTATGCTCCATTTCTTGCGCTTAAGTATAAATGAATGTTAAAACATACGTACAGATTTACCCTTACTTTGTTTCCTTCGTTAATGAGAGGCGTACATAGGAAAAGATTATGCCGGCATTTTTAGCCGCCCTTAGGTGAAATACGATAAGGCATTCCGTGGAAAAGAGTTTGACGGGGGAATTCATCCGGGCTATTGGGTATTAATTTTCTGGACTGTTGTAATAGTCCGGAGAAGGAATAGGTTTGTATCACAACTCAAATCTTTTCCGCCAATGAACCCAACCGAACGCACCCAGATTTCCCGTCACTCTAAACGTGGCTCCTATGATACAGCAGTGATATACCCCATCCTGGACGAAGGACTGGTCTGCCACGTGAGCTATCAATTGAATGGGCAACCCTTTCTCATTCCTACTGCCTATTGCCGTATTGCCGACACCATTTATCTCCATGGCTCGGTAGGGAGTCATTTCATGCGCGAACTGGCTCAAGGGAAACAAGTTTGTGTCGCCGTGACGCTTATGGATGGCCTAGTGCTGGCAAGGTCTGCGTTCCAGCATTCAGTCAATTATCGCTCAGTGGTGCTGTTTGGCCAATCACAGGAAGTGACCGATGAGGCCGAACGTTGGCGGGTATTTGAGCAGGTGGTGGAGCATATCGTTCCGGGGCGCTGGGCAGATTCGCGTCAACCCAATGCCAGCGAACTGACAAAGACGTTGCTAATTGCTATCCCGATTGAGGAGGCCTCTGCCAAAGTTCGTACCGGTGGCGTGAGCCCGGAGTCTACGGAAGATAGAGCGTTGCCTTACTGGGCAGGGGTAATTCCGTTATCTCTACAAGCGGGCATTCCAGAACAAGACCTGCCAGTAAACGAAGCTGTGCCGATGCCTGCGTATGTAAAAGCGTACAAACGTGGGCAATAAATAAACTTGCGGCCTCCTTGAAGTAGACTCACTTTCCGCTAGGTTCATCATCGTATTATTGTTAGGCATAGTAGTGCGGGGAACTGGTTCGTCATTTATATCGTAGTCAGTATATCCATTCTTTAGCTGCGAGGCAGCGATACCATCCTTATGAAACACGAAATTATTGAAGTAAGACATCTGACTATACAAGATTACGCCGACCTGAAAAGCTCCATGCTCGTGGCTTATAGCAACTGGCCAGGTGCTTACTGGCGGGAACATCAACTGAAAAAGTTGTTGGATATTTTTCCGGAAGGCCAGTTGGGCATTAGCGTAAACGGGATAATCGTCGGTTGTGCTTTATCCATCATTGTCAAATACAACCGCTTCGGCGATCAACATACCTACCAGGAAATTACGGACAATTATACCTTCGACACGCATAATTCCGAAGGCGATGTGCTTTATGGAATTGATCTGTTTGTCAGCCCAGAATACCGGGGAATGCGTTTGGGGCGTCGCTTGTACGATGCGCGGAAAGAACTTTGCGAAAAGCTCAACCTGCGAGCGATTGTTTTCGGTGGCCGTATACCTAACTTCCACAAATATTCGGACGTTCATTCGCCCAAGGAATACATTGCCAAAGTCAAGAACAAGGAAATTCACGATCCTACCCTCTCCTTCCAGCTATCCAATGATTTTCATGTTAAGAAAGTATTGAAAGGCTATATGCCTGGTGATGAGGAATCCAAGGATGTGGCTACGCTACTTCAGTGGGATAATATTTACTACGCTGATCCGACTAAAACCAGCGAAAGCAAGAAAACCGTGTTGAGGCTTGGGCTAGTACAGTGGCAAATGCGATTGTACAAATCCATTGATGAATTATACGAGCAGATTGAATACTTTGTAGATGCTGTGTCGGCCTATCGGAGCGATTTTGTGCTCTTCCCCGAGTTATTCAACGCACCGCTGATGGCCGAATACAATCACTTGTCGGAAGCCGGAGCCATTCGGAAAATTGCCGAACAAACCGAAGCCATTCGTCAAAAGTTTTCTACCCTGGCCGTTAATTATAATGTCAACATCATTACGGGCAGCTTGCCTTCGATCCGCGAAGATGGCCTGTACAATATAGGCTACCTTTGCCGCCGAAATGGGAGTTATGAGCAATACGAAAAGTTGCATATTACCCCCGATGAGGCCAAAAGCTGGGGAATGAAAGGCGGAACAAAGCTGCAGACCTTCGATACCGACTGCGGAAAGATTGGCATTCTGATCTGCTATGATGTGGAATTTCCGGAGTTGGCCCGTCTGCTTGCCCAACAAAAGATGGAAGTACTATTTGTTCCCTTCCTCACCGACACCCAAAATGGCTATGCCCGCGTCCGCAACTGTGCCCAGGCCCGTGCTATCGAAAACGAATGCTACGTAGCGATTGCTGGCAGCGTAGGCAACCTGCCCAAAGTGCATAATATGGACATTCAATACGCTCAGTCAGCGGTATTCACGCCTTGCGATTTTGCCTTTCCGCCCAATGGAATCAAATCGGAAGCGACGCCCAATGCCGAAATGATCCTGATTGTAGACGTAGACCTGGAACTGCTGAAAGACCTGCACTCGCACGGCAGCGTTCGCAACCTGAAAGACCGCCGAACCGACTTATATGAGCTCTCTTACAAAAATGAAACAAAGTCCAAAAAGCTGGTAAGCCTCAACTTGCTTTCCAAAGAGCCATCCAACCCCATCCAATAAAAGGTAAGCTGTGGGTCACGACAGGCGTATGCGCTACGATTTTTCTGTCGTGATTCACAGCCCTCCATAAACCATTCCTCAGCCAGACAAATCCTATATTCCAAAAGCCCCCAGCATCATCTATCGGATGATGACTAATCAACCTTTCCTGCCTGGAGGGATCTGAATAGTTTTTGCAATGTTAAATATTCGACATCGTTAATAAATTGTGGGATTATCGTGGTAATATTGTATCACTGTACATCAACCCAAGAGCTTCTTCGGACTAGCTTTCTTTCATGGCTGTAGATCTCAACAAGGCGTTCCTTGCTCATCATTCACTACTCATTACTTACTGTTAATTCACAAGTATGCGTCCATTCTACCGGTTATCGTTCCTGATTAGTTTTTTGTTTTTTTGCCATACCCTGCCCATACAAGCGCACGCCAACCCAGCTTTGGGTTTACCGGCAGAAGCCGCCGCCAGGGAAGAAGCCAAGGACATCTTCGGCAGCCCTCCTGACCCTCGCACCGTTCCCGAATCTGATTCCCTGGCCTTGGTAGCCTTGTATAATTCTACCAATGGCGCCAACTGGAAAACCAAGACCAATTGGCTCACCGGAAAAGTGAATACTTGGTACGGCGTGACGGTGGATGATGGTAGGGTGAAAGGCCTTAACTTGGCCAGTAACCAACTTATTGGCAGTCTCCCAGTAAGTTTAGGAAATCTGTCGGCTTTGACTTCTCTCAATTTGGAATGGAACAAACTGAGCGGCAGTATTCCGGCGAGTCTAGGTAATTTGACGGCTTTAAATTTCCTTTATATGTATGGCAACGAACTGAGTGGTAATATTCCTGCTACTTTGGGTAATCTGCCGGTTTTGATAGTGCTCTATTTGTCAAGCAATGAACTGAGTGGCAGTATCCCTGTTGAATTGAGTAAGCTGACAGCTTTGCAACGGCTCTATTTGTCAAGCAATGAACTGAGTGGCAGTATTCCTGTTGAATTGGGTAATCTAACAGCTTTGCAACAGCTCGATTTGCGTGGCAACCAACTGAGCGGTAGCATTCCAACCAG
>JAZKGK010000113.1:0-40689 GCA_040385915.1 Bacteroidota bacterium | reverse complement strand
GGAGAATTTCAAGACAGCTAGCCGTACTTGGGCTATTGTTGTGCCGGCCTTTGTATGGCTGACTTGCTCATCATAGCTGCCTGACCCACTATCAGGGAAGCCGTTTTCTTTTGCGTAGGCGTGGCCGCTAGTCTCTTCAAGCAAAAATATTGGAGGTTGTACTTTTGCCCTGTAGAAGCAGTAAAACCCCAAATCACTTTGGTTTTTCCATCAAAAACCTTGTTTATCAGATCTTTCTTGCCTTGATAAACCATTCTGCCATCCAAATGCACACGGATTGCCAGGTCAGCGGGATTCCAGCGGAAGCGGAAATTGTGCAAACGATCATCTTCCAGGTTCAGTCCTGCCTTTTGCTCTTTCCAATCCTCTGCATGCAGGTTAACACCATTCACAAGCAACGCGATGTGGTCATACGGCGGGTCGTTCTGGGTGTAATTCTGGTAAGTATCAAACTCTACCGCTACTGATGGAGCAATCCAGTTGCCTCCCCGCCCCATATTGCCATAGCCCATCCCTTCGCCATAAGAGCCGAATGCTTCAAAACCCCGGGGATCGTTGTGCAGCACGAACGTAATGCCATCGGCACCCAACTCATCTTTATTGCCTAGATAAATATCAAATTCGATTTCAAATACGCTAGTTAAATCCAGGCGGACTGTGTTGTAGGCAATGCCTTCGCTATAGGGTTCGTCTAAGGTAAGTCGGATACAATCGCCCATGGGAGCAGCATCGCCGAGCGTTTTATAGGACGCAGCCTCCCGTTGTGCCTGGCAACTAAGCCAGCCCAGCAAACAGCCAATGGTGAGCAATGTCGTTTGCATGGCCTTGGGAGTTTAGAATGGATAAGAAATATCAGGGATATGTATACAAGATACAAATACGTAGGCAGATAGCAAGGGGTTGTCTGATGAAAAACACACGCCTAATTGGTAGTCTTTTTTCAGGCCATTATTGATCGGGAAGACGGGTTGACTGCCATGCCACCATTTGCCAGCGCCCCTTACGCTTCACGTATACATCGGTATAGCGGAGCAACAGTTTCAACTCCTGACCATTCATAAACACGTGTACCCTGGCTTGCCCATTTACTACCGCAGTTGTACCGTATTCGCGGATCTGTACTGACTCGGGTTGGATAGATTTGTACTCAGTTTTTTTACTGGAAATGGTATAGATAAAGTTGGCTTTGGTATCGGTTTGTCCATTGCTGTGGGTATAGACTAAATCGTCGGCAAGAATATCACTCAACACAACAGTATCGCTTTTGACCATACTCTCAAAGCGGCGATTTTCCATGGCACGCACGAGCTGAATGGTTTTGCTCTCCTGCGCTGCTTGACTCAAAGCAGTTTGTATAACTAGGAGCGAAAGAAGAAAAAAGAGGGTGAATGAAGAGTAATGACGCTTTATCATAAAAAAACAACATTGAAAGTGATGAAATAGGGTCGCCAAATTAACGCCATTCTTCAGCAAATAAAACTTAAAAGGTAAATCCGGCTCTGATAGCTACCCGTTGATAGTTCATTTCCCGGATATTAGTATTGCCACCACCAAAATCCTGATGCATAGACGATTGTTGCGAATGGTGCCCTACACTGAGCAAAAAGCCCGTATTATTGGCAAAAATCACTTTCATGCCTAACCCAATGGCGTAAAGGGTACCGCCCTTATGGGTAATATTGGTAGGAACAAAAATCTGCGAATCCGAACCGGTAATATTGGATCCGTAGCCTACATCCAGAAAGTAGTAAGGAATAAATCTGCCTCGGCTGATAAAATCCCCTCGTAAACTTCCAAACGCGGGGAGAATTGTCTGAGTAGCATACAAGTCTATTCCTATGCCAACACCAACAAAAAGCCATTGACCAAACTTATACCCATTAACTGTCTGAAAAGAAAAAGCGGAGGAAGGAGACCAGTTGCTGGTATTTTTTCCAGCCAATACTCCTAGCTCGGTATAATGATTGAACCCACGTCTTTTGTAGATAGTATTGATAGCAGTAGGCTGTAAAACCTCCTGACGAACAGAATCAATTTCCTGACGGCTAAACACAAACCGATTGCGATCATAGGTTTGCAGACTTACCGTACTGTCAATGACTGTTGAGGTGATTTTCCCCCGCAATACCCAGCCGTTTTTCAGGTATAGCACATCTTCGGTAGACTGCTGGGCAAACGTGGGGAACGAAACAAGGAGTAGAAAATAACATCCAATGGAAAACAGAACACAACGGGAGGTTTGGTGCATAGCACTTGGTAGAATATGATTGGTTAGGAATGATCACCCAAAGGGTTTGCTCATTAGACCCAACAGCGCTTCTTTACGTTGTAAGTGAGCCCGGATATTGCTGATACTTATTTCATGTATAGGGTAAATCAGCGAGTTGCTCTGCTTTGGTATGGCACGGAAACGATCGATGATTATTTATGAAAAAGGAGAATAAAGCTCTACGAATTTTCTTATCTTGTTTAAGCCTTCAATAAACATCCAGACCAATGATTCATACTAAAATCCTTCCGCCTGCGGCCTCTGCCTATGAATATCCGCTACTGGTCAAGAACCTGCTGCTCACCACACTCCACTACGAACCCGACAACGAAATTGTGTACCGCGACCGAATACGCTATGATTACCGCAAGTTAAATGAACGCATTCATCGCTTGGCCAATACGCTGGCAGCAGCCGGCTTACAACCCGGAGAAACAGCGGCCGTACTTGATTGGGACACCCATCGTTACCTGGAATGTTTCTTTGCGGTACCGATGATGGGCGCGGTTTTGCACACCGTTAATATCCGGCTTTCGCGCGAGCAAATTCTTTACACCATGAACCACGCCGAGGACAAAGTAGTATTGGTGAATGCCGAATTCTTGCCGTTACTAGAGAGCATCAAAGATGAATTGACTACGGCAAAAACATTTATACTGCTACACGATGATAATACAGTACCCTCAACCAACCTTCCATTCATCGGAGAGTACGAAGCGCTACTGGCCGCTGCCCCAACATACTACAACTTCCCCGACTTCGACGAAAACTCGGTCGCTACCATTTTCTATACTACCGGAACTACGGGCAGTCCTAAGGGGGTGTATTTTACGCACCGCCAACTGGTATTACACACGCTGGCCGGTAGTACTACCCTAGGCAGCTACGAAACTACAGTGCGTTTTCGCTCCAACGATGTGTATATGCCCATTACACCTATGTTTCACGTCCACGCCTGGGGCATACCTTATATTGCTACTATGCTGGGCACTAAACAGGTGTATCCGGGCAAGTACGAGCCCGAGATGCTGCTCAAACTGCTCATTCAGGAAAAAGTGACTTTCTCTCATTGCGTTCCCACCATTCTACACATGTTAGTAAGCAGTCCATTGGCTCAAACGGTCGATCTGAGCCAATGGAAGGTTATTATTGGCGGTTCTGCTCTACCCAAAGGCTTGGCACAGGCGGCGGCAGACTTAGGCATTCAACTCATTACGGGCTACGGCATGTCGG
This sequence comes from Bacteroidota bacterium, assembly GCA_040385915.1. Classification (GTDB taxonomy): domain Bacteria; phylum Bacteroidota; class Bacteroidia; order Cytophagales; family ES-bin-26; genus ES-bin-26. Next base: position 37,187 of record JAZKGK010000113.1, on the reverse strand, counting down.
AAACCTGCCCCATTCTGACGCTCACGTACCTGAAAGAGCGCATCCTCAGCCGTGGCACACCAGAAGAAGAGATCACTTATCGGACGAAGGCTGGTTTACCTATTCCCCTGGTACAACTTCGGTTGATAGATGAAGAGGGAAAGGTGCTGCCTCACGATGGCGTAAGTACGGGCGAGATAGTGGTGCGTGCGCCTTGGCTTACCCAAAGCTATTTTAAAGAAACAGCCTTAAGCGACCAGCTTTGGCAGGATGGTTGGCTGCATACGGGCGATGTGGCAAGCGTTAACCTGGAAGGATATGTACAAATCAGTGACCGACTCAAAGACGTGATTAAAACGGGCGGGGAATGGGTTTCTTCACTGGAAATCGAAAACCTGATGAGCCAACATGAGGCCGTATCGGAAGTGGCTGTGATTGGGTTTCCTGACGAACGGTGGGGAGAGCGGCCAGGAGCATTGGTAGTATTGAAACCCGGCTGTCACATGGCCGTAGCCGATATAAAGACTTTTATGTATGGATTTGTGCAGCAAGGAAAAATAAATGAGTGGTACATTCCCGACCGAATCATATTCACCCAAGCGATTCCCAAAACCATCGTAGGCAAAATAGACAAAAAGAGAATCAGGGCTGAAATGGCTGCTACCCTGCAAAGAGCGATGTAAATGTCATAGGCTGGGTATATTAGGTTCTAATAAATAGTTGGTTTGGGGAGAATGGTTTTACTAGAATTCTCCCAAACCAACTATTTACTTGTCATGCTAACTCATAAAGTCCTATCCGTTGGTGCTTAGAATATATTCAGGTGCTTGTTCAAAGCGACAAGCAATAGTTGGATACTTGCTTGAATAATCAGTTGCGTAAGTCGCATCCAGTTGACTTGTTTGCCGATTTCTTCACTAGTAACTAGTTCCACTTCTCTTGGCAAATCTAGTATTTGGGGTAAAACGGTGTTTTTAAGGCGGCGTTTTCTCTTCCTTCCGCACCCAGTAACAGTCATTTCTTCTACCCCACACAAACTAACCACTCCTGCCTGGTCTGGCTCCTGCGATGGAAAGTAACGAACGTAGCCCCAAACCTCTAATTCTTTTAGGCAGTGTTGATACGTTCCCAGCGAACGGATTTTGCTGGTTTGCCTCACTTGCCAATCATTCAGCGGAAACGGTTGTGCATACTTAGCCTCTTTCCAATGCCTGGTTAGCATACTAAACAAGGCCACATGGGTAGAATCCAGGCGTTCATCAGCGGCGAGGCGATCAAAAATCAGGCGGAGTTGTGCAGTGCGGGTCATAAGTAAAAGCTGGCTTTAGACAATATTTATTGTATAAACAAATTCTTCAAGCGAGTGCGTCTTTTTGAAATCAAACTAACTTAGGGGAGCTGTTTTGGTAGCTATTCATGGTTAAAGAAGATTTACATTGGATGTAGCGATTTAAAAGAAGAGATACTTAATATTAATCTTTATCTTAATAAATTTGTGTATTCAAATTATTTTGCAAATATTTGTTAAATCTTTAAGCAAATTTATACAATATATTTTTACAAAGCCTATACTTGATAAATTTATTTTTAATAAACATACATAATTTTATGTGCTATGGACATTAGCGAACGGGTAACAGCTTTGTTGGCTGCCTTGAATATGACTCCTTATCAATTGGCAAAAGAATTGGGGTATAAAGCGCCAGAAAAGATCTACACCATTATTAATCGAAAAAGCAAACCTGGCTTCGATACCCTTACCGATATCCTTACCCGATTTACTGAGTTGAATAGTGAATGGCTGATGCGGGGAGAAGGAGAAATGTTTAAAACCACGCCTCAGGAAACTGTTGGTGATGAACAGCAAGCGAAAGCAAATCAGGGCAATACGACACCAGAAGCAGTAGCAACCCAACCTACTGCGGATGAAGAATATCTGCGAGGCAAATCGATCCGACCATTGGCCGTAACGGTAGATAAGTTGGGCAACGATACTATTTTGCTAGTACCCATCAAGGCACAAGCAGGTTACCGCCAGCGATACTCGGATGTGGAATATATCAAGGAGCTGTCTTCTTTCACTTTACCTAACTTTAATACGGGCACGTACCGGGCTTTTGAGGTAGAAGGCGATAGTATGCACCCCACTATCCGCCACGCTGACTTTGTTATTTGCTCGTACGTAGAGAATTGGGAGTATATTCGACCTCGGCACGTGTACGTCATCGTAACGCCCGAATATGTGCTCATTAAGCGTATTGCAGGAGATTTGAAGGACAAATCAGCAGAATTACATTCAGACAACAGTTATTATCCGCCTTTCCACTTGCCGTTGGATGAAATCCGGGAGATCTGGCAGGTGCGTGGCATTCTTACTACCCAAATCCCTGCCAGCCTTTACGAAGCCCAGGAACGGATGGTGACAATGATTGAAACCTTAGGTCGCAATGCCACCGATACCCAAAGCCTGATAAAGGAATTGCTGTCGAAGCTAGCAGCTAAAGAAGTAGAAAAGTAGATAGCCGATTAGTGGTTAGATTATTAGGAAATATTAATTGAGGTATTTTGTTTGTTGTAGATCGATTCCCTACCTAACAGCTAACTGCTAAAACCTAATTACTAGCCCCTTACTCAATAACGTCTTACCTGCTCGTTCTGCCTGCGTTCCAAGCGTTTGCTATTACTGAAGACAAAGGCGCAACCGATGCCAACGAACGCTCCCATCAAATGTGATTCCCAGGATACGCCTGGCGTAATAGGAAATACCCCAAACACAATTCCACTGTAGAAAAAAGCGACTACAATGGATACAGCAAGGGATTTAAAGTCCTTCCTGAAAAGGCCAATGGTCATCAGAAAAAAGGCAATTCCATATACCAGGCCGCTTGCGCCAATGTGAAGCGATGGTTCGCGGGCAAACAGCCAAACCAAAAGGTTAGTAAAAAAATAACTGGCAAAGAAAACAAAATACGCTACCGTTGGGTAAAGCAGAAACAAAGAGGTACCCAAAATAAGCAGCGGAACAGTGTTAGAAAGCAGGTGATAGACATCGCCATGCAGCAACGGCGCCAGTAACACACCAATCAATCCGAAGTTTTCTCCTGGCCTGATACCAAAGCCGGCAAAGCTGATGTGAAAGATCATTTCAATCACCTTGATAACCCACAATAAGGCGACAAATCGAAGTGGAATTAGCCAGCTACGGTTATATTCAGTCATATTTCTTATGATTCTTGGAAGGAAAATGGAGTTGCTGAGACCACATTCTTTTCCTACTTTTAAAGACTAGTATACACAAACCTAATAATAAATTTATGGAAAAAAGAAGCGTAGTAGTAATCGGAATGTCTGCGTTACTATCCCTAGCAATGTATACGGGTCAGGCTCAGAAAATGCCCATTTCTGATATAAAGAAGGCCATCGACTTAAATAATCTGGATACCAGCGTACAACCTTGCGAAAACTTTTTCTTATACGCCAATGGAGGATGGCTTAAGAAAACCCCCATTCCAGCTTCCGAAAGCCGGTGGGGCAGTTTCAACGAACTGGCAGATCAGAACAACGCCACCCTTCGTAGCCTGTTAGAAGAAGAAGCTACCCGCCGCGAAACAGTGAAAGGCAGCAACAGCCAGAAAGTAGGCGATTTTTACGCTAGTGGAATGGACTCCCTGGCAATAGAGAAAGCAGGAATTGCTTCAGCGAAGGCCGAACTGGATCGTATTGCTCTGATCCGGGATGTGAAAACGCTGTTGGAAACCAATGCCCATAACCACATGCAAGGCGTTGGCGCTATGTATAATTTGTATGTGGCCCAGGACGATAAGAAAAGTGATGAGTATGCACTAAATCTTGTACAAGGAGGCCTTGGCTTACCCGACCGTGATTATTACCTGAAAGATGATGCCCGTTCGCAAAACATTCGTCAGGAGTACATGAAGCATTTGCAGAATGTATTCCAATTGCTAGGCTCGGATGAAGCGAAAGCCAAACAACAGTCAGAAAGCATCGTGGCGATTGAAACCCAATTAGCCAAGGCTTCCATGACCCGCGTGCAGCTCCGCGATCCTTATGCCTCTTACAATAAAAAGACGCTGGAAGAAGCTGGCCAATTAACGCCACAGATCAACTGGCCTTCGCTATTTAGCCAAATGGGTATTCCTCCGCTTAAAACAGTGATTATAGGGCAGCCAGAATTTTTTAAATCATTGAACCAACTGCTGGGCAGCGTAGCACTGGAAGACTGGAAAACTTACCTCCGCTGGCACGTGGTTCGTCAAAGCGCTTTTGCCCTTCCTCATGCCTTTGTAAAGGAGAACTTTCGCTTTTATAGTGGGGTATTGAGTGGAACCAAGGAAATGCAACCGCGTTGGAAGCGGGTAGCCCGTGTTACCGATGCATCGTTGGGCGAGGCACTGGGACAATTGTACGTAGCCAAGGTCTTTCCTCCCGAAGCCAAGCAGCGGTTACTAACGATGATCAAAAATATTCAGGCGGCTTTCCGTGAGCACGTACAGAATGTTGATTGGATGAGCGATGTCACTAAACAGCAAGCACTGAAAAAGCTGGATTCTTTTGTCTCCAAAATTGGCTATCCCGACAAATGGAGAGATTACAAAGCCTTGACTATTGATCGGAAATCATATTTGGCAAACGTGTGGCGTTCCAATGAGTTTGCATTCAAGTACGATGCAAACAAGCTGGGCAAGCCCATTGATCGGCTAGAATGGGGTATGTCACCGCCTACTGTCAATGCTTACTATAACCCGTCCATGAACGAAATTGTCTTTCCTGCGGGCATTTTACGTCCGCCATTCTTCAATCCATCTGCTGACGACGCGGTAAATTATGGCAGTATAGGCGCAGTCATTGGCCACGAGCTTACCCACGGTTTCGATGACCAAGGCCGCCAGTACGATGCACAAGGGAACCTCAAAGATTGGTGGACGCCCGCCGATGGTGAAAACTTTAATAAACGGGCAGAGGTAGTAGAAAAACAATTCAGCGCTTATCAGCCGTTAGACAGTGTGTATGTAAACGGCAAATTGACTCTGGGCGAAAATTTGGCCGATTTGGGTGGCTTATCCATTTCGTACACGGCCTTGCAAAAAGCCCTGGCTGGTAAAAAATCTGAGAAAATTGATGGCTTCACTCCTGAGCAACGCTTCTTCCTCGCATATGCGCAGGTTTGGCGAATGAATGCAAGGCCAGAGTTTCTCCGACGTCAGGTATTGACCGATCCTCATTCGCCCGCTGAGTACCGGGTAAATGGTCCTCTCTCCAATATGCCCGTATTTTTCAAGGCCTTTGGTTGCAAGGATGGCGATAAAATGGTGCGCCCCGAAAAAGACCGCGCCAAAGTATGGTAATAACAGTGAACAATTAACAATGTTCACGTATTGAAAAAAAGGCTAGTAGTCTGTCACCAAATAATAAAATCAGCCCAAAGCAGGAGCTGATTTTATTATTTATATGAATCAAGAGTTAATAAATGTGCTATTGAGCTACCATATCGTAGTAAGCGACTAACCCAGTACTCTTATCGCCAGAGGTATATTTAAAAGTAGTACCGGTGAGTTCTGTAATAGTATAGGTAGTAATGGTGGTACCTTTTTTCAACGTGATTATTTTACCATCTGCACTTAACGTCCACATCCCATTATTAGTTTGCTGTGGGTCAGTCGAAGAACATTTTGTTACGCCCTCATCAGTGAGCTGATTGCCATCTGATTTGTAAATCTCTAGATCGTCCTTAGAGCAATCATCAATGTGACTAAAGTAAGAAGACGGCATTCCACTAGCCATAAAGCCTGTATCTGTTAATTTCCAGCTTTTAGCCGCTAAAAGTTGAGCAGGCGGTAAACTTACTTCCTCTTTTTTTTTGCAGGAAGAAAAAAGAGTCATGGACAACAAAACCCCAGAAAAGAAAAATAATTTCATTGTTTGAATATTTTATTTTATAAAATAAAAATGATTTATGGGTCAATGTTATACATTAAAAGTATATAGTTGGCCTGGAAGCTTTATCTCTTAACCCGGAAGCATGTAATAAATGACACTTTACACACAAGCCAGTTCCGCATTTTATTAATTAGCTAGTGGAAGAGATGGATTGGAAGACTTTGAGAAGTGAATATGACCACTACAATAAAATGTAGACGACAATGCAGACTAATTGAAGGGGCAGTCTACCAAAATGTCATTATAATAGATCAGAAATCTATTCAATGAGTTTGATGAGAAAAAAGAAGCAGGTGAAATCCTATAAATTGGCTTAAATACAATAGCGCCCTACCTAATTAGCCTTTTGAGACAACCCCTTTAGGCTTGATTAGAAGAAGAACTTCGGTAAAATGTTACCTCGCATTTGAAAGAGAAGAAAGACATTAAAGTAGCGATTTATTCAAAGATAAAAGTGCCAACAAATGTACTTTTAAATGCCTATAACCTATTCATCCTATACCCATAATTTTGAGCATTAGTAATTGCTAGTATTCCTCTTGTTCATTAGGGAAGTTACGGCCTTTTACGTCTTCTACGTAGTGACTGATGGCATCGAGCATTATCTGATGGAGGTCGGCATAGCGCCGCAGGAAACGCGGTTTAAAGTCTTTGGTTAAGCCTAAAAGATCGTGTAGTACCAGAATTTGCCCATCAGCAGCGCCACCCGCGCCAATACCAATCGTGGGAATGGATAATTGCTCAGAGACTTTCTTGGTGAGTACCGCCGGAATTTTCTCCAACACAATACCGAAACAACCAAGTTCTTCTAATAGCAAGGCATCTTCTACTAGCTTATTGGCTTCCGCTTCTTCTTTAGCCCGCACGGTATAAGTCCCAAATTTGTAAATCGATTGTGGAGTCAATCCCAGGTGGCCCATGACGGGTACGCCTGCGCTCAGGATACGGACGATTGACTCTTTAATTTCCAAGCCACCTTCCATTTTGACAGCGTGCGCACCAGACTCTTTCATAATGCGGATAGCCGAACGCAACGCTTCTGATGAGTTACCTTGGTAAGAACCGAAGGGCAAATCAACCACGACCAAGGCTCTTTTTACTGCCCGCACCACTGCACTGGCATGATAAATCATCTGATCTAAGGTAATGGGCAGCGTAGTTTCATGGCCAGCCATTACGTTAGAAGCTGAGTCGCCTACCAGAATAACATCTATGCCAGCCCCGTCTACGATCTTGGCCATGGAATAGTCATAGGCAGTGAGCGCTGATATTCTCTCGCCCCTGCTTTTCATTTCCAGCAATGTATTGGTTGTAATTCGTCTAATTTCGGGCCGGTATACAGACATAAGAGAAATTCAGATATAGATTATAGCAAGGAATAATGAGTTAAACTTATAACCCATAATTATTTTTCAAACAGCCAGACTTCTGGATCAAGACGGTCGTAGTTTTTCCAGATTTGGAATTGCAGTTCCGAGACGCCGTCTTTGTCAGTATATACTACCCCTATGACGTCTTTGGCTTTAACCTTCTGGTTTACCTTTACATTGGTTCCACTCAAGTTAGCGTACACAGTAATGAAGTCTCCGTGCTGTACGGCAACTACGTGATTCAGGCCAGGAATTCTAGAATCAGAAGTGACTATACCATCGTATACAGTACGCACCGCTTCGCCCTTATTGGTCTGAATATTTACTCCTAGGTTTTCCACGTAAACCCCTTTCAGTACGGGGTGTTCGTGCTTGCCAAATTTACCTGAAATGAAGCCAGACTTCACGGGCCAGAGTAATTTAGATTTACTATTGGCAAATGAAGAGGCTAAAGCAGCGGTTTCAGGCGTAAGGGCGATGGATGTACGCTCGCTTGCCTCTTCTTCCACGGTAACTTCTTCCTTAGCTTTTTCGCGGCTGGCACGGCGGGCGTCGGCTGCCTTACGAATTTCGTCCTCTATCAAATCAGTCATCATTTTTTCAAGGCGGTTTATGGCCTTTTCACTGTCAGCCAATTCTTCTCTCAACTGGCTTTCACGTTGACTTAACTGATCGACCACCTCACTTTGTTTAGATTTCAGTGTCAAAAGGCTGGCATTCTCCGTTATTTGCGAATTCAAAAGTTGCTGTTTCTCACGCTTTTTGATAGACAGTTTTTCACGTTGGGTAGTTAAGGTAATGCGGATTTTCTCCACTTGTTTCACCTGATTTTTACGTGCGGCCGCATATTGTTTCAGGTATTGAAAGCGCATGGCCAACTGAGTAAAGGTGGGAGCCGAAAACAGAAAAAGTAGTTTGCTATAACTGGTCGTAGCCTTGGAAGCAGCATACACCATAGCCGCGTATTCTTTCTTCAGATTAGCCATATCCCTTTCCATAGCCGCCGCTACCTGCAATAAGTCCCGCATATCCCTGTCCAGGAGGCCTACTTCTCCCGAAATTGAGTTGATAAGTTGCGTACGACTGGATATTTGTTGTTTCAGTGCACTCAACTGCCCAACGCTGGCTTGCCTTTGTTGGGAGGTTTCTTTTAAAATCTGATTTGTTTCGGCAATTTTTTTCAGGTTTTGCTTTTTTTCCCTTTCTATCTGCTGCTTACTTTTGGGGCTTGTTCCATTTTGGGCATAACCCACGGAAATGCTTCCCAGCCACAAGAAAAGAAGCAGGCATAGAAAAAGAAGCCTACATGCGAAAAAGACTTTCAAAGGCTCCAGTCCTTTGAAAGTCCGTGTAGGCAAGTAGGTGACAATTAGTTGAGCGTACTTAAGCGAGGGAGAAGCCGGATATTTATTTTCTTTCATATCGCTTGGGAATATTGAAAGGAAATTTCAATTCATCAGTATGCAGTTCTGCCTTTTTGCACTCCACCGTAATAAGCGTACTGAGGCTTTTCTGGTTAGTGTCATATTTTAGATAAAATGCACTGTTAAAGGGAAACAGGTAGTTATTTAAAGGGGCGAAATTGGCATAATTTAACATCAGTGAGTTTCGGCTAGGTTGTTCCACCATCTCCACTTTGGCCACTTTCTTATTTTCTATTCCTATGAAATTCTCTACTGTGATGGAACCATTCTCTTGCCGAAGCAAGTAATAGTCTTTTACCTTCAGTGCCTTGCGGTCCAACGTTTCGAAAGGCAAATTGCCCAGCAGAATGGATTGGAGCAAACTATAACTGATAGTGAAATTGAATTGTTTGCTTAGCGATTTAAAGTCTTTTACATAATATGTTTTACTCAACTGCTCAAGCACATAAATAGAGTCAGGAGTAATTAAAGCCCTAAATCCTTCAATACCTACTTTATTGACAGACAGCCATATGAGGCTGTCTTTCTTCATCCGAACGTTAACAATGGCTGTTTGGTCTTCGTTCTGAAACTGAAAATTAACCTTAGATTTTGAGCTGAAATACTGAAAATCAATTTCTTCTATCTTTATATCGTGGGTTTCTGGCTTGGCTTCAGTGGTAGTAATAACTTTGTTGGTGACTGTAGGGGGCTTCTTACAAGAGAAAAAGGCGAAAGTAAGGGCGGCAAAGATTAACAGGGGTTTATTGTTCATACAATTTTCCGGTCGTTATTTTTTTATCCAGCAGCAGGCTCGTTTCGCCTAGCTTTTTGGCTTTTTTCCACTGTAATAAGGCTTTTTCTGTCTGGCCAAGTTTATATAGCACATCGCCGTAATGTTCAACGATGGTGCCATTTTCTTTGTTTTTGTCCAGGCTTATTTTTACGGCTTTCTCCAGGTATTTATTGGCCTCTTCATACTCTTTCGATACAAACAAAACCCAGGCATAGGTATCTAAGTAAGTAGGCTCCTCTGGGTTTTTGTCTACCAGCCGTTTAGCCATTTCCCGCGCTTTGGATAGATTTTCTTTGCGTAAAGATAAATAATAGCTGTAATTATTGAGAACATGGACATTATCGGGCTCGCTTTTCAGCACTTCTTCGTAAGCACGATCCGACAATTTGTTATTTCCCAAGCCATTATATGCATCGCCAAGCAGTACATTAAACTCGTTGAGTAGGTCAATGTTGCTAATGGCCAAGGTTTGTCCTTCTTCCAATACAGCAGTAGCTTTTTTATAATCTTTCTTATTCAAATGTCCAATTCCATTGAAATAATAGAGTGTGGCCTGGTTAGGAAATACTTCTAATGCCTGCTCAGAATGCAATAATAAACTATCCAACTGGTTTAATTCACCATCTAGCTGGATCACTCGTTCCCATACCTCAAAAACTGATCGGTCAATTCGGGAAGCCATAGCGTACATATTGCGCGCCTGCAACTTCTCGTTTTTCATCATCAGCAATTCACCATACACCGCATATACTTTAGCATTGACCGGATGCAGTTTGGCAACGGTCTCCACCAGTTTCAATGCTTTTTCTTTCGATTCATCGTCGGTAAGGTGGCTCATATAAGAAGCCAGAATGCTCACCTTGGTGTCGGCATCCAGTTCGGGGTTAGCAAAAGCCAGCTCTAGCTCCCGATCCGATTTTTTAGCATCGCCCCGGCTGCGGTATACGTCCGACAATACCAAGTGCGCTTGTGCATTTTCAGGATTACTCGCTACAATCTCTTCTAGCAGCGGCACCGCTTTTTCAACCCTGTTATTAGAAAGCAACAGTTCTGCTAGGGCAATCTTGGGGCCTGCCTCACCTGGCTGCTCTTGGATGAGCCTTTCACCCTCGCGGACAGCTTCTTCTAACTTATTTTGTTTCAGGTAAATCTGTTGCTTTTGGCGAATGATCTCCTCGTTGATACCGTAGGTTTTTTCTACTTTATCGTAGGCTTTGATGGCATCTTCGTACTTGTTCTGGTAAATGTAAATCTTAGCCAGTTCAAAATAGTATCCGCCTTCCTGGGGGCGTTTCTTGATAAGATCCTGGTAAACTTTTACCGCTTGGCTGTATTTTTTTTCTTTTTCATACAACTGTGCCAGCAGCAGATAATAATACTTATTGGTATCGTCGAGCCGAAGGGCTTTTTCAGCGTAGGTAAGCGCTTTGGCATAGTCGCCGGTTTTCACCAGGACATCGGCCATCATATAATTGGCACCAGAGTTTTCGGAAGAGATTTGGAGGCTGCGCTCAAAAAAAGCGATTGATTTAGCGTAATCGTCGGTAATATAAAACTTCATCCCTTCGGTAAAGTAATGCTCCGCTTCGGCCAGATTTTTAGCATTACGTTCGTTGGTTTCTTCCCGTTTCTTGGACTTTTGAGCAGCCACCGGAAGGCAGACAACGAAAGTGAATAAAATCAGCCATACAGCGTGTGGGAAGAAAGCTTTCATTTTCATAATGCTTGATGAAGAAATAAAAGTCGAATACCGAGCCTGCCACAGCAGAAGGGAATGGTAAGGAATGCCCGATTGTTAAGTGCTTGCTTCTTCAGTAGGCATCCCTTACTATTCACTGCCAAAGTAGGCATCGACCTATCCTGATTATTCCTTAATAACGTTGTAATCGCCAACACTAAGGTCACTTGACTTACCTTCGAATTTAACAAAATTCCCCAACATAGAATTGCTTATGTTGGCGTCACTAATGTAAGTATTTTCCTGTACTATAGTGTTTTTGATAACCGAGCCCACAATCTGGGAGCCATTCCCAATAGAAACGTGTGGGCCTACTACCGTATTACTTAGCTTAACATTTTCTCCTATGTAAACGGGAGGAATAATAACTGAGTTTTCTATTTTGGCAGAAGTAGCCACTAGTTTAGTATCCTTTATATATTCCAGGTAACGCTGATTGGTATACACCGTAGCATCTTTATTGCCACAATCGAGCCACTCGGTCACCTGACCTGGCTCAAATTGAGTGCCTTTGTTCTTCATGTTTTCCAAGGCATTGGTAATTTGGTATTCGCCTTTATCCTTGATATCATTGTCGAGCAGGTACTGTAATTCGCGGCGTAGGTAAGCTCCATCGCGGAAGTAGTAGATACCGATAATAGCCAGATCAGACACAAACTCAACCGGCTTTTCTACAAAATCAGTAATTTGATTTTGCGCATTCAATTTCACCACCCCAAACGGCTTCGGATCGTCTACTTTTTGCACCCAAATAATTCCTTCTTTCGAAGTATCCAGGATAAAATCAGCTTTAAAAAGTGTATCGGCAAAGGCAACAACCACATTGCCTTCTAACGCTTCTTTTGCACACAATATGGCGTGTGCCGTTCCTAAGGCTTCATCCTGGTATTGAATACTTCCTTTAGCACCTACCGACTTCGCTATATCCAGCAACTTTTTCTCTACTTCGGTACCAAAGCGCCCAATAATGAAAGCCACTTCTTTGATTTGAGTACCGCACACTTTGGCTATGTCTTCTACCAAGCGTTGTACAATGGGTTTGCCAGCAATCGGAATAAGTGGCTTAGGGATAGTAAGTGTGTGTGGGCGCATACGTTTGCCCATTCCAGCCATAGGAATAATAATGTTCATAGGATTATTTTTGAGATTTCAGGGTTAAAAATGGGGTGTAAGTAATTGATATTTTTCATTCTTACAAAATTATCCTTCTTCAAAATGGGCTCGAAAGTTTAGCTAGCCAATGAGTTTTGAATTTGTACTTGAGTCGATGTGACAATGATTTATTGATTGTCAACCTCTTGCTATTTGCCTGTAAAACTAATGAATGACTCTTTTACTCAACTATCTTTCTCTTATTAATTTATGGGAGGTAATACAGATGCTTCATTGATCATTGCGTTCCATCGCAGTCGGTCTGCCGATGCGGGCAAACCGTGCCGGATTCACTACCCATTACTTAAGCTAGCACATCTGCTTACCTTCGGTTATCGTCAGACTCGAGCATGCTAAAGTAACTATGGTACCGACTTTGAGCAATTTCACCCTTCTCAACGGCCTCGCGTATGGCACAACCCGGTTCGTGTACGTGGGTACAATTGTAGAACCGGCATTCGCCTAATCTTTCACGCATTTCGGGGAAATAGTGGCCTAAGTCTTCTTTCTTCATATCAATCAATCCCAGCTCCTTAATTCCAGGCGTATCAATAATGTAGGCATCAGGCTCTATTTCAAACATTTCTGCAAAAGTAGTGGTATGAGTACCTTTGTTGGCAAACGTAGAAACAGCAGATGTCCGCAAATGTAGCTCCGGTGCAACCTGGTTTACCAGACTCGATTTCCCTACCCCCGAATGCCCAGCAAGCAAAGACACCTTATTACGCAAGCAAGCTTGAAAAGCATCTATTCCTTCATTTTCGATTACTGAGGTGAGCAAACACGGATAGCCGATACCTTCGTACATAGCCACCAGTTCACGCTGGTATTGCCAACCGTCTTCTTCAAGCAAATCTGTTTTATTGAAAACAATGGTGGTAGGAATGCGGAAAGCTTCAGCGGTAACCAGGAAGCGATCGATAAAGCCAAGCGAAGTCCGAGGAAAAACGAGAGTAGCCATCAGCACGGCCTGGTCTAAGTTGGCAGCCAAAATTTGGCCGTGCGTCGACTTATGCACCGATTGGCGGATGATGTAATTCTCGCGGGGTTGGATCTCTACAATGATGCCCGTATTCTCCACGATGCTTTCTACCATAAACCGTACTTTATCGCCTACTGCCAAGGGATTAGAGGTTTTCAAGCCTTTGATCTTGAACTTGCCCTTCAACCGGCATTGATATACGTGTTTATCTTTCGTCAGTACTTCGTACCACGAACCCGTTGAGCGAATTACTAAACCATCCTCTAGCTGTTGCATGAATGTATTTGCTTAACATATTCCATCACTTTTAACGTGGCTCCAGTGTGCTCAACCACGTATTGTTGGGTGATTTCAGCTTTTACTCTCGTTTCTTTTTCATTAAAATACAGCGTTGTAAAAGCGTTCTCAAAATCGCCCGTTTGTTGAATGGAAAAAGCAGCACCCACGCCAATCAGGTCAATCGCTTCCTGAAAACGTTGGTGGTTGGGTCCGAAAAAAAGCGGCATACCAAAGGTGGCCGCCTCCAGAATATTGTGCAAACCTTTGCCAAAGGCACCACCAATGTAGGCAAATTCTCCGTACTGATACAGGGAAGAAAGCATGCCAATGTTGTCAATAATCAACACATCCGCTTCTGCCACCGTCGTTTCATTGGCTTGCGAATACCGTACTGATTTTTTTTTCAGGCTTTGTTGTAGGGCTTGTAGTTCATTTTCATGGATTTCATGGGGTGCAATAATCACCTTCAATTCTCCATCAAAACGGTTTAGAAAAGGCAACAGCACTTCCATATCTGCCGGCCAGCCACTGCCAATCACCAACAGCTTCCTATTATTTTTGAATCGCTCGGCCAGTGGGATAGCTTTTTTTGCTTCGCAGACCTGCCTTACTCGGTCAAAACGGGTATCGCCAGCCACGCTTACGCGCGTAAGGCCGATATTGGCTAGTAGTTGACTGGAAATTTCATTTTGCACAAACAAATGGTCGAAATAGTGTAAAAGGTTACGATAGAACCCACCATAAGGTTTGAAAAATAGCTGTGATGGTCGAAAAATGGAAGAAAATGAAATGATCGAAATCTGCTGTTTATGCAATGCTTGGAGGTAATGATACCAGAATTCATATTTAACAAAAAAGGCAATGGTTGGTTTTACCATGTCTATGAATTGCTGCGCATTGTGGGCAGTATCCACAGGTAGGTAGAAAATATAATCCGCCCCTGGATAGTTTTTACGTACTTCATAACCCGATGGAGAGAAAAAAGTAAGCAAAATTTTGTGCGTAGGATACGCTGCCCGGTAAGCTTCTATCACCGGCCTGCCCTGCTCAAATTCGCCCAACGAAGCGGCGTGGAACCAGGCAACGGGAGCTGTATTGTTGGCAAAAGCTTTTTTTAGCCGTTTTAAAATTTGCTTACGACCATCCGTCCATTGCCTGGCTTTGGCATGAAAGGGCGCAATAAGCCAAAGCAGCCATTGATAAAACCGGACAGAAAGGGTATAAATCAGTAAAGACATTCAGTGAAAAATCTGAAACCAGTTTTGTTTATTGCCAAAATTATCCTTTCTAGGCGAACTTTCCGCTGTTATTACTACTTTCACATAGAACGTCGGGGAAACAACACTGGGTGTTGCCAAAAATCAACGATAAAGTTAAGTTGGCCATAGGCGTATATTTTTCCCAGGGCAATTATATAGAATCAGGTTTGTGGCAATTTTTTTTAGAAATATTTTTTTGCCACAAACCTGTATCAATTTTTTTGTGGCAAATTTAATTGCTACAGTTTTTTTTGCCACAAACTCGTGGCAATTAAAATCTATCATTTTATTTTGCCACAAAACGATATGGGTAAAAGAATAATACGAATTTCCCATCCCATTGCCCTCTCTCAACTGTCAGCACTGCCAGCAATAGAACTCAACATGATTTTGAAAAACGGGGTAACTTTGCACGGTATAATCTTAAGCTACCATGCTTCGGCATTGGTATTGAAAGACTCCATACAACGCAAGCATACAGTAAAGCTGATTGACATAGAAGAAATTGTACTGGACAAAGCCAGCCCCTACTGACATTAGCGGTAACAGACTTGCACCGATTGAGCGAAACTTATGCTTGAAATTTTACATCTTTGTTATTACAAGGGAAAAATTTACGGACTTAAGCAACTCAAAGGGTTTTGCCCCTTTGCTTGGGATTAACCAGCGCCTTTATTTATGCTCACCAATCTTCTGATAAAGAATTATACTTTAATTGAGCAACTGGAGATGACTCCGGATGCAAGACTCAACATTATTACGGGCGAAACAGGTGCTGGCAAGTCCATTATGCTGGGCGCCATTGGCCTGCTAATGGGTAACCGAGCAGATGTACGTGTCCTATTTAACCCCAAAGAAAAATGCATTATTGAGGCAGTTTTCGATACGGCAGGCTATGAAATTAAAAGTGTGTTTGAAGAGGAGGAGTTGGAGTATGATCCTACTTGTATTGTTCGTCGGGAAATCAGCGCCAGTGGCAAATCCAGGGCTTTTGTCAACGATACTCCGGTAAACCTGGAAACGCTTCGGCGGGTTACAATCGAACTGATGGACATTCACTCACAGAACGATACGCTATTGCTCGGAGCCAATACCTACCAATTACAGATTGTAGACATTTACGCAAGAAATCAGGAAATACTGGCTAGCTACAAAGATGATTACCGCCTGTATAAGCTTGCCCACGAAGTGTACGAAAAGATGCGTTCTGGTGCATTGGAAGCCAAACAGGAATTTGATTTCAACGTATTTCTGCTGGACGAACTTCACAAAGCAAAATTAGAACAGGGAGAAGAAGAGAAATTAGACCAGGAACTACAGATACTAGAGAATGCCGAGGATGTAAAGCTACGCCTGCATACCGCCTTGGAATATATGAATGGCGCTGAACAATCCATTTTGAGCGATTTGCGGACGGTAAAAACCAATCTCAATGCCATCAGTGATTTTTCGGAGAACTATACCCTGTTGCTGGAAAGAGTAGAAAGCTGCCTCATTGAATTGAAAGATGTGGCTGACGAAATAGAAAAGGCTGTGGATGACGTGGAATTTGACAATAATAAAATTGAGCAAATCAAGGAACGCCTTAGCCTCATTTATCACTTGCAGCAGAAACACCAGAGGCGCACTGTCGGGGAGCTGTTAGCGTTGCAAGCTCACTTAGAGACGAAGGTAAATAAAGTACTGAATCTTGACGAGGAGCTAGCTCAGGCACAGGCGCACGCGGATAAAGCCTACCAGGAACTCATGGCTTCTGCCCAACAACTTTCTGAGTCGCGCGAGGCAGTAATGAAGTCGATTGAAGGAGAAATCACCAGCCTGCTCACGGAATTGGGTATGCCCAATGCTTCGCTAAAAATCACCAATGAAGTGGGCAAACCTACGGCTAGTGGTATCGACAACATTAACTTCCTGTTTAGTGCCAACAAGGGTGTAAAACCTCAACCATTAAAAAATGTAGCCTCTGGTGGAGAATTCTCCCGATTGATGCTGGCTATCAAATATATACTGGCTGATAAGCGCTCTTTGCCTACTATTATTTTCGACGAAATTGACACTGGGATTTCAGGCGAAATCGCTATCAAAGTCGGTAGTATGATGCGGACAATGTCGAGTAATCATCAGATTATTGCTATCACTCACCTGCATCAAATTGCTGGCAAAGGGGATGCGCATTATTTCGTTTATAAAGATGATGCCTCCGAGCGGACTATCAGCCGTATACGTACCCTATCAGAAGCGGAGCGTGTCCTGGAAATCGCCAAAATGATTGGGGGGGAAAACCCGTCGGAAAGCGCCTTGAAGAACGCAAGAGAGTTGTTGCATAAATAAGAATCCATTCAATTTGGCATCCTGCTTTTTCTATGCATTCCAAAACAAAACAGCCCGTATCTGTGTGACACGGGCTGTTTTGTTTATTTCTAGAGAAGGTGATTAGGCTTTTTAAACCAGGAATTACTATTTTATTTGTTTATTTGCTTTTACTTACCAAATTACTCTGAGGCTTTTCAAGTAAACTTAGCTGCTCCTCCGCTAATGTTTTCTGAGCAAGTACTTCACTTTTAGCCGGATTTAATTCAAGTGCTTTGTTGAAGTCACGTACTGCTAAAGCATATTTCTTTAACTGACATTTTACCATTCCTCTTGAAAAATAAGCATCACCATTAGTAGGAGCTATTTTAATTACCTTGTTATAGTCTTCAATTCCTTCTTTATAAAGACCTAATTTGCCATACGTTTTCGCTCTTTGCATATAGGCATATATATAGTTAGGAGAAAGCCCAATAGCAATAGTAAAATCTTGTAAAGCTTCTTTGTGCATATTTAGCTCAGCATATAATTTGGCTCGGCCAGCAAAAGCCTCTGCATAATCAGGAGCAATATATATTGCCATCCCATAATCCTCTAAAGCGTCTTTTTTCAGACCCATTTTCTCTTTTGCCATCCCTCTATTGTAATAAGCCGTAGCATAATCGGGCTGAAATTCTAGTGCTTTATCATACTCTTCAATCGCTCCAGCATAATCTTTCATCAAAAATTTAATATACCCTTTACCATTAGAGGCTTCTGGTGCATCGGTATTTAGTGCTATTGCACTATTGCCATCAGCAATAGCACCAAGCGTATCGCCAATCATTAGTTTGGCTTCAGCGCTGGCGTAGTAAACTTCAGCTACTTGTTGCGCATACATGCAACAGGGAAATAATAATAAGAATGATAGTAGGAGATGTGTTTTCATAGTTTGAAGAAGTTATAAGGACAATGATTCGGTCTAGGTAGAAAATTATACGTATGTAATATTTTATATATTAATCTCATTCTCTAATCAAATGTAACCGCACTCAAACATTTATTTTATGCTATAATCCCACTTGCAAAAGCTTCCTTTTTCATACTATGCACCATAAATCAGCAGAGGCACGGTTGCTTGACTAAGCGTGTTTGAATTCAATCACAGTTTAAACAGAATAATGCCTTTGAAAGAATTTCAGAAGATAACAACTAGCGCTTACGTTTTATTACCAAATGATTGATTCCAATACCTCGCTTCGTATTCATGCGCCCGCAGCGATGAAAAAACAAAGTAAAAGTCTACTATTCAGTATTATGTTTACTTTAACCTTTGGCTACTGCTTCCAATTTAATTAACAGAAATACACCAGTCATCGCGTTACCTCAGATCTATGTCTGATCCCGTAGCAATTTATCAGCTATGCATAATATTGAGGGACGATGAGATGTGGCTGTCAAGGTCAAGTGTAAACCAATTCCCATCCAAATCAGTTAAGGAAAGACAAGCTTATTTAATAAAACTAACGAATGGGTACTATTATCAAACCAACGCGCATATTTAGTCACCATCGAATGCAAGCGATGCGACAAGAGGCTGACCCGATTGCCGATGAGGTTATTGAAGCAGTATATCAGGAAAGAGGGATGGTAGGGATAGGTCAATTAATGACATTTTTAAGTAAAAAGCAAAACCAATCTAATTATATCACCCCGCAGCAGCCGATTGCTAAAGATTATGCAGGGATCAACATGAGTAAGACTGCTCATGAACAATGGGTAAAAGCTGCTATTGCAACAGCTTCCTTAGCTTTTACCGAGTTACCGGGCGCTGAATTACCAGTAAGTGTACATAATTTTTTTGCCAGCTATCAACAATTACCCGCCTGGTCTAATGTAAGACAAATGGCAGAAGGAAGCATTTTTTTTCAGAAATACACTGATCCGTTAATGCTGTTGCTGGGGTTATATTCTCTGCCTTATTGTTACGCTGCTGCCGATGGAGCACAAGTGATTTACATGTCACAACGGATTCATAAAGACACCTATAATCGGTTGCTGGAAACTGCGCAGTTTGTGCTGGAAGTAACTAAACCAGATGCTTTCTCAGCCAATGGGGCTGGTTTTATCACTTGCAATAAAATACGGCTTATGCACGCTACGATCCGTTTCTATAGTAAGCAAAGTGGGCGATGGAATGATGCGTGGGGGTTACCAATAAACCAGGATGATATGGCCAGTACTAATCTGGCTATGTCGTATATTCCAATTCGGGGGTTAAGGAAGCTTAATCTGAATCCCGAAGACAAGGAATCAGAAGCGTATCTGCATCTTTGGAATGTAGTGGGGTATTTATTAGGCGTAAAAGAGGAATTACTGCCAGCAAATTTGCGTGAAGCCTATCATATTGACCGCGTTAATGTTAGCCGAAATTTCCGTTCATCTGATGCTGGTATTGTACTTACAAAGGCTTTACTTGATTCCTTGAATTATTTCGCACCGGAATCAATGCCTAAAAAATTACCAGTCGCTCAGATGCGTCTCCTATTAGGCGATGACGTGGCGGATATGTTGGCCATTCCTGCTGCTGACTGGACTTGGAATCTGGTAAAAACCACCCAGCTTCGCAACTTCTTTCAAAGCTTGAGAATAGCCTAGGAACGTGCTTTTGAGCTATGGCAGAAAAGGATTAATAGCTAAAGCTAAGCAGCCGCAAGAATATTTATTAATTCATTAGCGGATTAGCCTTACCATCTATTTCTAGCGTCTGTACTGATAACTTATAAATAGCTACTTGGAAATCATTCATCACTTCCGTTAGCTTGTTGATAGATTCATCCATATCACTAGTGAGGTTGTCGAAGTTCATGGCGAGTGAGTTTAAATTTGATAATGCTAGTTAACGCTAAATTCTTAGAAAAAACATACTTTTATTCAAAAAAAGGTACGCACGAAATAATTGGACTTTTATCAGTAAGTCTAAAAATGTATTTGCTAGAAAAACCACAAAACAAAAGGGTTTGCTGACTATTCAGCAAACCCTTTTGTTTTAATAATTGTAGCTAAATTATAAATCCGTGGCAGGAGCAGGCATAGTTTGCTCATTTTCTTGCGCCAGTTCATCGGTATCTTTACCTAATGTTTTTCCGGAAGTGCCTTTAGAAGAGCCATTCGTATAGGCTTGGTAGGTCGTCTCGGTATCAAATGGTCGCTTTCCAATGAGGCGCTCTAAGTCATTTTGAAAGATAATTTCCTTCTTCAACAGCTCTTGGGCAATAATTTCAAGCTCATTTTTCTTGTCTCTCAATAAACTCTTGGTACGTTCATAAGCATCACCAATAATGGTGCGGACTTCCTCATCAATCGTTTGAGATGTGGCTTCTGAATATGGTTTATTAAATTCGTAATCTGCCTTTTTAGAATCGTAGAATGAAACATTACCAATCTTCTCGTTCATTCCATATACGGTAACAATGCTATACGCCATCTTGGTAATACGCTCTAAATCGCTGAGCGCACCCGTAGAAATCTTTCCGAATATCACTTCTTCAGCTGCTCTGCCACCCAATGTCATACACATCTCATCGATCAGCTGTTCGGTGGTGTAAAGAAACTGTTCACGTGGTAAATACTGAGCATATCCCAACGCCGCTACTCCACGGGGCACAATGCTTACTTTCACCAAAGGGTTCGCATGTTCTAAGAACCAACCAGCCACTGCGTGACCAGCCTCGTGGTAAGCTACTGTTCGCTTTTCTTCAGGCAGAATAATTTTGTTTTTCTTTTCCAGACCACCAATCACACGATCCATGGCATCCTGAAAATCTTGCATATCGATCGCTGTTTTATTATTACGTGCAGCAATCAGTGCTGACTCATTACAAACATTAGCGATTTCAGCACCTGCAAACCCTGGAGTCTGAGCGGCCAGTTTTTTGGCATCCACTTCACCAGAAAGTTTTAAAGGTCCCATATGCACTTTGAAAATAGCTTCTCTTCCTACAATGTCTGGTTTATCGATGCTAATCTGGCGATCGAAACGGCCTGGCCGTAACAGAGCAGAATCAAGCACATCGGGTCGGTTGGTGGCAGCAAGGATAATAACACCAGAATCCGTGGCAAAACCGTCCATCTCTACCAACAGCGAGTTCAAAGTATTTTCTCGTTCGTCGTTAGAACCAGGCACCTGGCCTCTACCTCTTGAACGACCCACCGCATCAATTTCATCAATAAAGACAATACAAGGAGCCTTCTCTTTCGCTTGTTTAAACAAATCGCGCACCCGGGCAGCTCCTACACCCACGAACATCTCGACAAAGTCTGAACCGGATAGGGAGAAAAAGGGTACACCTGCTTCGCCAGCTACTGCTTTTGCCAACAAAGTTTTACCTGTCCCTGGAGGGCCAACCAATAAAGCGCCTTTAGGGATTTTACCACCCAGGTTTGTAAACTTCATAGGATTCTTCAGGAACTCTACGATTTCCCGAATTTCCTCCTTGGCTTCATCTAAACCAGCTACATCATTAAAGGTAATTTTTACCTTGTTTTCAGCATCAAACAATGCAGCTTTTGATTTGCCAATATTGAAAATCTGGCCACCAGGACCAGCCCCGCCTGTCATACGGCGCATCAGAAACCACAAGCCGAAAAACATGAGAATAAGCATGCCCCAACTAGCAATAAAACTGCTAATGTCATTACGGGTATCTATTTTAACAGGTACTTTTTCATCTTCTGAAAAACGCGCCTGTAACTTTTCCAAGTCCTGCTCGAAAGTTTCCGGCTTAATGATTTGGAAACTATAATGAGGCCCTCCCTGAGTGAGCGCAAAAGGACCTTTCTTAGTCAGATCATTGCGGTATTTTTCATTTTGCAGTGCTTCATCTTTTAAGGTTACCTCTACTACGTTTTGACTCGGAATAATAGAAACCTCCTTTACATCGTGCGCTTTTAACATTAATTCAAAACGCTTGCGGTTTATATCAACAGTAGAAGTACTTCGATTAAATACCGTAATTGCCAATATCAGGAATAGCAAGGAAGCAATAATCCAGACCTGGTAGTTGGGTTTCTGCGGTGGCTTGGGAATCAATTTTTTCTTATTATTTGTTTTTTCGGCCATATCTTTCTTCAATAAAATTGAAAAACTCAGTTAATTCACAAAGAATTTATATACAACAACGGTTTACTCTTATTTGTTTAGCAACGTATTTCCGAATCATTCGTTGTCAATATATGCCAATGTTAGCAGTTAATCAACAATTTCAATAATCTGTGCATCACCCCACAATTCTTCTAAGGCATAGAACTCGCGACGATCTTTCCTAAAGACATGGGCCACTACATCTACGTAGTCGATTAATACCCACTCTTTATTTTCTTTTCCTTCTTTTTGCCAAGGATTTTGTCTAGAAAGCTTATATATTTCGTCTTCTACCGAATCGGCAATAGAATCTATCTGTGTATCTGAATTGCCCGAACAAATTACAAAATAATCTGCTACTGCATTTTTAACTTTTTTCAGATTCAATACTACAATTGAGGTAGCTTTTTTCTCTTGCATCCCTTTTACTACCAGTTGGCTCAGTTCATCCGAACTGATAATCTTTTTGGTTTCTTCCATTCTAAACTATTAAACTTGCGTGCTATTTAAACTTCTGTTGTTTGTACAATATTACGCCCAAAACCTTGTTCGTCGGCAGAAAACTTATTTTTCTGCCAACTTGTCATTCCACTAATGACACAGCTACTACTTTGTTGAAAGACGAAAAAGTATTTGAAGGTACCATCGTGGTTACGTCTAACCAAACTGCTGGCAGAGGGCAAAGAGGAAATCAATGGGAGGCGGAAGCTAGCAAAAATCTGACTTTTTCTTTGATTCTTAACCCGACATTTCTCACAGCTAGCGAACAATTTCAGTTAAATATTGCCATTTCTTTGGGCAGTCACGACTTTTTGAAAATTTATTATCCTACGGAATACCCTATAAAAATCAAATGGCCCAATGACCTATACCATAAAGATAAGAAAATAGGAGGAATCTTAATAGAAAACATTTTAAAAAGATATACCATTGAACATTCAGTAATTGGCATTGGAATAAATGTAAATCAGTCCAATTTTACCGAAAGTAAAGCAGTTTCTATGAAACTAGCAAGTGAGCAGCCTAATGATTTTGACTTAACAATATTACTGACAGAACTGGCACAATGCCTAGAACAGAATTATTTACTTCTGAGAAATGGCGGTTTAGAGGTAATGAAAAGCCGTTACCTTCAACACTTGTACTGGTACCAGGAACAACATACCTTTCGAGGCCAAGCTCATCTTTTTGAAGGGAAGATTGTAGGAATAGATGCTATTGGCAGGCTAGCCTTGGAAACCCAGGGCATTATTCAGTATTTCGGATTGAAGGAAATCGAGTTTATTGAATAACTCTTTGCCTTTGCTTTCTATTACGAAATAAATCCTTCCACCGATTAAAACTTTTGGAATGCATTAATGATACTCCAATAACTTCTTTAGCATTAGTGTTTAATACATTAGGATCTACTTTTCTGAAAAATTTTAAATTCAAAATACCCGAAGGCACCAATCTATATTGCACACTGAAATCGCCAATAATATTTTTTACGTTATTGGCATCGGGACTTGCATTACCTAAGCCGACATTGCTACCAACCGTTACCGAGAGACGATCGTTGAACAGCTGTTTCGACAAATTCACTCCCAGTTGCTTATCATTGATATTGCTACTATAAGAGCCATCTTGCACCCGTGATTTTAAATCTACACTAATTTGCACTCCTCCCAGGTAATCGTCTGAAAGTTTATTAAGCTGACTGGTAAGTAGTTCGCTGACGCTTTGTCCAATTCCCTCATAGATCGTATTAGAGACCATCCCTCCACCGGCTGGAGTAGTATTGACACCCGGATCGGGAATAAAACGATCAAGGGCAACCAAGCCAAACACCTGCTTGATCATCTCAGACTCATTATTTCTAAGAGCGGTTAATTTCTTTTCTACTTCTATGTCTAGTTCTCCGTCATAGCTCTTGGGTATTTTTATATCGAAACTAATGATTGGTTCTAATAGCTGTCCTTGCATTTTTAGATACACGGAAACCGGAGCCAGTATACGAGCATTGGAAGGATTTTGAATTTCATTTCCAACCAAGCCTTCTCTGGCGACACGGGTTTGATATATAGCAGCAATATTCACCTTGGCATTCATTGGGTCGCCAGCCCATTTGATTGTGCTTTCATTATCTAGTTGAAACTCCTTTTTGACTACTCCAAATAAAGTCATCGAATATTTTCCTTTTTCGATAGCATAGTCGCCTTCCAAATTCATATTTCCCAGCGGATTCATGGCTACCCGAATATCAGCTTTACCTGAACATTCCAAAATATCGCCACTTCCCGAATCCCCGCTTTTCGGATTAATAACAATGCGCATAACCGCTTCTGGATCGACACGGACACGAACATTCATTGTAAAGCCAGTAATTTTTACCGGTTGTGGCTCCAATTCGACTCGAATGGTATCTGCTGGGGGTGGCGTACTGTCGATCTGATAGGTGACAAAATGGATATAATCTGCCTGTTTCACCTCATTGCTTCCATCTAGGATAGGTACGCCAATGAGGGACTTGTCCAAAATTCTCACATTTCCATCAATAATTATATTCTCTACCGGGCCTTTGATCGTCAGATTGGTGGTGGCAAACACTTGCCCGTATACAGGTTGTTCACTTCCTTCACTCGTATTCAAAAATTGAAAGGCATCCGAATCCACATGCATATCCAGGATAAGCTTGCTCAGGTCGGCAAAATCTACTCCGCCAGTAATAACCAACGCACGGTTATCATCGTCTCGAATAGTGAATTTATTAAAGCTAACCTGGTTGCCCTTGAAAACAATTTCTTGCTTGTTCAAATGATAGGGAACATTAATCGCAACGGCGTTAATAAGCGTACTGTCGAAGAAGATGCTACCAGTAACTGACGGGCTTTTGACACTGCCCTTTATGAGAAGATTTGCGTGCATATCGCCCTGCATTTCTTTCATGTATTGTTTGGTAAAGGCACTAAACTGCTCCAATTTAATTTGAAGAATATTCAGGTGCAAGTCAAGATTATTGCTTGGTTGAACGGTATTATACTGTCCGTCGAAAGTGATGTCATTGCCTTGGCCTAGTATACTAGCGGCTAAATTAAGTTGTTCGGAATCCGCTGCTTTATTCGCCTTCAAAGAAACATCGCCTATTTGGTTGTCATTCACAGCAAATTCAGACAGGTTGACATCAACGTCTGCCAATGGCTTATTAAAGATATCTGAAACACGCGCATTTCCGTATAGTTTTCCTCCCAAAGTGTAGCCAAGCGGCGTTAGGAGGTTTACAATATTGCCCACATCAATTCGGCGGATCTCAACATTTAAAAGCGTATTACTGGCCGAGAGCTTCTGACTGGTAACAGTAATGGTTTGATTGCCCTGCTGGATCAGGAGGTTATCGATCCATATATACTGTGGGCCATACGTAATGGCGGCATTTTCGGCAATTTCCCACTTTTGCTTTTTAAGGAATACTTCGGACGGTAGCAACCTTAATTGAAAAGTATCCTTGCGAATAAGAAGGCGTCCATTAAGGTCGAGTCTTGAATCTGCTTTGGCACCAGCCAATTTTAAGTTAAAAGTCGCATCGTCTTTTTTGAAATTCCCTGATAGAATAGGCTCCGGAATAACATTGGTGCCGATCACTACTTGTCGAGCCTCCGCTTTCAAGGCGAGTTTTCGTTCGTTGGTACGCGCGGTCAGTACTAAGCCTTCTACTTTTTGATCCTGATAAATAAGTAAAGGAATTGAGCCATCCATGACAATCCGACTTTCTTTGCTGGCGAAGTGGCCTTTAACATTAATGGCTTGGGGAATTTTAAGTCCAGGAGCAAAAGCCTGAATTATCGCTGGATTTTCTTTGACATATAAACTAAAGTCCACATTTTGAGGCGAGGTTAGTTTACTTTTAAAAACTGGATAGCCGGAGAAATAATCTTTGATTAAAAGATTGAGGGCTAGTGGCAGACCTTCTACAGTAAATTGTCCAGCTAAACCCGCTTTGATTATGTCTGACTCCAGAATAACTGTCCGAATGTTGTTCTGCTGGCTGGCTGCAAGTACTACCGTATCTAAGGAAAGATTTTTACCCCCCTGATTGACCCACATTTCTGACAAGACGGCTTTACCAACGATTTTATTCGGGTCAGTACCAGAAAAAGTAGCACCCAAGGTAAGGCCGGCTTGCAAGGTGTCGGTGCTTAACTTTAGTAGGCGCGGATCTATTTTCTTCAATTCTGCATTCAGATTAAATAAGGCCGTGGGTTTGGCTAAATCTGCTGAAGCATAGGCTTCCAGTTGCAAATTAGTATCCCTGGAAGAGAAGCTAGCACTGGCCAGATTTTTCAGGTAGCTACCACGCAGCTGAAAGTCTTGGTAGGTATATCCCTGATAAACCAAATACTTAATCGTTAGATCTGCCTTCTGTACGGCCAACTGATCCTTGATTTGCGAAGCATTGACTTGCATTTCGAAGGCCAGATGGCCGAGGCCATTACCCACCAGTTTGGCTGCGTTCAGATTGTCTGACTGAATAACCCCACTCACAAAATTGCGGTTAAACAATTCATTGGTCCGTAGTTTTAAATCTGCTTGTAGCTTTCCAACATCGCTAGTCAAAGCCAGTTTGGTCTTAGCACCAGAAAGCTTACCAACCACATCGCCCTTTAACGACAAATGACCCAGGCTTTTTGCTTGTGAAGGCAGCGTTCCAGGAGGTAAAAACTGGCCAATAAAGCCCATATCTGTTTTTAACTCTTGTAAATGAAGATTCACTTCCGTTAATGGTAAGCTATCTATGTTTTTCGCTGATAAAGTACCCGCTAAGTATTGTTGTTCATTCAAAGCCAATCGAAAGTCGTCAAAGGAAAGATTGGCGTTGGACAATTGTAAATCGCCATCCATAAAAAGCGTTTTGCCTTTTAATGCTGGCATTGCATCGAACGCACGGGTAAAATAGGCGACATCTTGTACCGCTAGCGAATCGTGCTCAAAATCGGCCTCCAGGCTAAGTTTTCTGAGCATTTTTTGTGTGTCTTGGGTGGACGCCAAGACTAGCAATACATCGTCCATGGCAGAATTGGGCGAACGGAAGGTTTTCAAATGTGCTTCTACCCGAGGCATATCGGCCTTTACGTCCATTGCTAATTGATTTAATACCAAACCAGATTGGTCTTTGAAAGCCAGGTTCTCCAGAGTGATGGCAAAATCATTTTCACCTACCACCAAATTCTTGAGTGTCAGGTTAAGTTCTTGCAAAAATAAATTTTGGTAGTCGAATTGGTTCTTGTGTCTAGGAGCGCCTTTTACCTCGTAGCGAACCTCAGAATGAGCTATCTGGACTTTGCCCACATGCAGGGCATAGCCACTACTATTGAATAAAGAATCTTCTTCTTGGGTATTCGCCGGCTTCTCCGTAACTGATTGTTTGACAGCCGCAGCAATAGTATCCGTTTGGGTGGCCTTTGCCAACACCGCTCCCAACGTATCGGCTTCCAGTGCCGACTGAGTAAAGGCTACGTTCACTCCATCAAGCAGGATGCTATTAATGCGCGGGTGCTTGTCGTTTAGGCCCAGGGTTTCAATATCCGTTTCCAGCTTCTGTAAGCGTAAGTGAAGATCATTCCCCGAAATGGCATCTGAGTAATTGAATCGGATTTGCTGAAAATCTAACTGTTCCAGGTCGAATGCCCAGCCAGCACTGGTGGTATCGGTCGTAGTAGTTGTATCTGACTGAAAGGCATCAATAATAAATTGGTAATTGAAGGTAGAATCTTTGGGATACTTTTTTAGATTAACAACAGCATTGTCTAACCCAATGAGATTCAATACAATCTTTTTATTCGTTAAGGCTAATAGGCCAACATTCACCTTAATTTCTCCCGTGTACAACAACGTATCCTTTCGCTCATCTTCTACATATACCTCTTGTAGTACCAGCGTTTTGAAGAAGTCAATATCGACCCGCCCAATGGAAATTTTAGTTTTTGTTTTATCAGAAAGCCAATGCGTGATTTTTCCGACTACCAGCGTTTGCGTTTGGGGAAATTGCAACGTCCCCCAAATCAGCAAGAAAAGCCCTACTAATCCTCCGACCAAATAGAGGGATGCTCGGAATACTTTACGGGCTACTTTTTTGACAATACCGCTCAATTCAATGATGTTTAGATTAGGACCAATTTTTAGGTCATATCAGGCGATATACCCAAAGCATTACAAATGCTCACCGATATTATACGTCATATTCTACTTTCTGGTTTGGATGAATTATTTGCCTAAGTTAATTTCTGCGCTGTCTCCGATATTTAGGCTTTGAAAAGCGCCCTGCAACGTACTGTCATTGCCAATAATAGAGCTCTGTAGTACTACATTTTGGAGCTCAGAAAAAGACCCGATAATCGTGTTATTGACAATAGAGTTTTTAATAATTGCTCGTTCGCCAATGGCCACGTTGGGACCCAGAATGGAGCTTTCAATCTGGCAATCTGCCCCAATGCTTACGGGAGGAATGATAATAGTATTAGGAAAACGGTGGCTCGTAGGCTTGTGGTAGTCATAATGCTGTAGCAGTATAGCGTTAGCAGCCAGCAAGGTTTCTTTCCGGCCACAGTCATACCAATTATCTACCTGTATCAGCACCATTTTTTCTCCCTCCTCCACCATTCGCATCAGTGCATCAGTCAAGTGATATTCATTCTGCGTACGGATATTATTATCAATGAGATACTGAATAGAAGTTAGCAGCAGTTGGGGATTAATTATCTTATAAATACCCACCAAAGCCAGGTTAGATTTGGGGATTTTAGGCTTCTCCACCAGCTTTTTAATGATTCCCTGGCTATCGGTTTCTGCTACTCCAAACAAACTGGGCGTATCTACTTTCTTTACGCCTAATATAGTCTCCTTCGATTCAATCAACGCTTTCCAGTCCAAGCTAGCAATGGTATCGCCTAGTACAATAAGCACTTCCTGTTCGTTCTCAATATGCGAAGCGGCTCGTAATATGGCGTGCCCGGAGCCTTCGCGTGGTTCCTGCACTACAAAATGAGCCTGAATATGCGGATATTGAGAGGTGATATACGTTTCGATTTTATCGCCCAGGTAGCCTACCACAAAGACAAACTCGCTGATGCCATTTTCAATTAAACGATCTACAATGTGGGCAATAATGGGTTTTCCGGCAACTGGCACTAAGGCCTTGGGTTGTGTGTGCGTATGAGGCCGCAGGCGTGAACCAATACCAGCAACTGGGATTAAGACTTTGATCATAGACTTTGGTTTATTGAGATTTGCTTCGCTTACTATGTAGGTAGAAACGTATTAAATTTCACCAAAAATAGCTATTAGCCTGGAATTTGTCCGTTTTTCTGAGTGCTATTCCTCGGGATTTTGACTAAAGGTGTGGATAACTGCTAGAAGTAAGGCTTTGGTTCTTAAGTGTATGCTCAGCGGTGCTAGCTAGTATGTGGATAACAAATTCTGTTTTGTTGATAGCGTTCGCGTAATGTTCTGAATTTAAGAAAATTAAATAAACGCGTGAGGTTTTACTGTAATTGCCATCAGTTAAGTATACGGAAAAGCGCCTGATAATAATCAAGGGCTTACGCACAATGATAAGGGAATAAGGCCGTATCTTTGATTTCGACTCTTTTTACAGATTACTATTCTCCCCTGACAATGCTAGAAAATCTCTCCCCTGACCGCGCCCGGAAACTACAGGCTTTTGACCGTTTGCTTACCATTATGGATGAATTGCGCGAGCAATGTCCCTGGGATAAAAAGCAAACCATGGATACGCTTCGCCACCTTACCATTGAAGAAACCTACGAACTGTCGGATGCTATTCTGGAGAAGGACTTACCAGAAATAGGCAAAGAACTAGGCGATTTGATGCTGCATCTGGTGTTCTACGCTCGCATCGCTTCTGAATCTAGTGCGTTCGATATTGGTGACGTGCTGACGGGTGTTTGCGATAAATTGATTAACCGTCATCCGCACATTTATGGGGATGTAAAAGCAGAAACAGAAGAAGAGGTCAAACAGAATTGGGAACAGATTAAGCTAAAAGAGGGAAATAAATCGGTGCTTTCGGGTGTCCCTGCTTCACTGCCTGCCTTGGTGAAAGCCATGCGTATTCAGGAAAAAGCCAGAGGCGCTGGCTTTGATTGGGATGAAAAAGAACAAGTGTGGGAAAAGGTTCAGGAAGAGCTACAGGAATTTGAACAGGAATTCAACACGACTGCCCCAGTAGAGATGGAAAGGGCAGAAGCGGAATTTGGCGATCTGTTATTCTCCCTGGTAAATTTTGCCCGCTTTATTGATATTAACCCAGAAACGGCTTTAGAAAGGACTAACAAAAAATTCATCAAACGATTTCAATACCTGGAGGAGCAAGCCAAAAAAGATGGAAAACAGCTAAATGATATGACACTGGCCGAAATGGACGTATACTGGGAACAAGCCAAGCAGCTGTAAGTTTTCAAAAGCCATTGCGTGTTATTTTTTAAGGCCTTAATTGTTTGGTTCTCTACTAAAAAGAAAAGACAAAAGAGGGATCAAATCCCTCTTTTGTCTTTTCTATCTAAATCCTGATGGCTAGTGTTTACAGGCCGAATGCATAATAATAATTGCCAGGTAAATCAGGATATATGCCTTGCAGCATCACGCCATCTTCACTGCCTTTCTTACTTTCCAGCATTGCGGTCAGTTCTTTTAGTGAACTAACAGGCTTGCCATTTACTTTAGTAATGATGAAACCTTCGCGCATATCCGTTTCACTGCGCAGTTTGCCCGGAAGCAACTTAGTGACTTTGATACCGCTGCTCAGACGCAAATCCTTTTTCTCTTTCTCTGTTAACTCTTGGAAGTTAACTCCTAAACTATTGATAAGGTCGGCTTTTTCATCGCGCTTTACAATTTCATTTTTGCCCTCGCGGGTTTTCAATTCTACTGACATCTCTTTCTCTTTCCCTTCCCGATTCAACGTTACCACCACCTTTTCGCCAGGTTTATGACGGGCAATCAATTCCTGTAGTTCAGAAGAACTCCTTACTGAAATGCCGTCAATCTTTACAATGACGTCTCCTTCTTTGATACCAGCAGATTTAGCCGAACCATTCTCAGCTAAGCCATCCACGTAAACGCCTTCATAAATGCCTATATTCTTCTCGGTAGCCAGTTTGCCATCCAGGCTTCTGATCGATACGCCTAAGTAGCCTCGTTGAACAGTACCATAGGTTAACAGATCCTGGGCAACTTTCTTTACAATACCCGTTGGAACGGCGAAAGAGTAGCCTGCAAACGTACCCGTTGGCGTAGCAATAGCGGTGTTAATACCAATCAGTTCGCCTTGGAGGTTTACTAGCGCTCCACCACTGTTACCCGGATTCACTGCTGCATCTGTCTGAATAAACGATTCAATAGATGAACTGATAAATGGTTTTGCAGGATCTTGATTATAAGCTCTTTCGCGCTCCTTATCGACCAAGATGCCGATGTTTCGTCCTTTAGCACTCACGATACCAGCCGTTACCGTAGACTCCAGGTTAAACGGATTACCTACGGCCAATACCCACTGGCCTACTTTTACATCATCAGAGTTGGCAAGAACCAAAAAAGGCAGGTTGCTAGCCTTAATTTGCAGCACGGCCAAATCAGTTGATGGGTCGGTTCCTATTACCTTTGCTTTAAAACTGCGTTTATCATACAGAATCACTTCTACTTCACTGGCATCTTCTACCACGTGATTGTTCGTAATAATATAACCATCACTACTAAAAATGACTCCCGATCCTGATGCTTTGGATTTTTGAGGACCGCTAGGCCGCTGGCGGTGAAGTTCGTCACCAAAAAAGTCTTTAAACACATCTGGCAATTGATCCAAGTTCTGCACTGAGCGATTAGAAACTACGGTAGACTGAATGTGTACTACGGCTGGGGTGGTCTTTTCGGCAGCAAAAGTAAAATCTACTGGCAAGGCACCCGGACCAGTAGCGCCAGAAGTAAATTTCACCCCTGTATTAGCTGAAGCCGCTTCTGTAATGACTACTGGCTGGTTGTCAAACCCAGCTATCTTATAAGCACCCAGCGTGAGACCACTGCAAAAGATGCCTACCAATAAATATGATTTGATGTTTTTCATGGTTTATTAATGGGTTTATTTTTCTTTTTCACTACAAATAACGCGCAACAAAGACATTTAAGCATTTACCCAATCTATATCTTAACAAACTTTAACATTTTGAAAAGCAAAACCTGACAGACAAAAATGCCTGTCAGGTTGGCTATAAATCTTATACTTAGGCAATCTCAATGGCACGGGCTGGTTTTACTTTGGCTTCTTCGCGCTTAGGCAACGTAATCAGTAATACCCCATCTATGTAAGTAGCATTGATTTTGTCGGTATCTACAGTCTGAGGTAGCGTGAAGCTGCGCCGGAACGATTGATAGCTAAACTCTCTACGGGTGTATTTTTCATCGGCTGAGCCGTTCACTTTCGGCTCTTCAGTAGCGGTTTTTTTTGTGCTTTCAACCTCAGACGAGATAGTCAATTGGTTATGGTTTATATGGAGCTTAAAGTTTTCTTTCTTCAAGCCAGGCGCTGCTACTTCAATCCTGAAGTCCTCTTTGCTTTCTAATACATTCACAGCGGGCAGGGTATGATTAACATTTGAACTCACATACTCATTAAAATCACGCCCCAAGAAACTTTCCATCAAGCTAGGCAGACTGGTGTTAACTCTTCTAATCAGTGTCATAGTTATGGCTGTTTAATGTTGTTTAACTTAAAAACAATTACGATTGTTCAGTAAACAACTCCTATACCAAGCCATTAAATTACGACTAAATGGAAAAAATGTCAAACATTTTACAGACAAAGTGTCTTGTTTATTGCAAAAATAGACCAATGTTCGGACATAATGACACAAAATAAGTGTAAAACCAACAAAGTATCACCAAGCTAGAGAATCATCCTTTTACATCTTAACGATTGTTTCCACTGGCAGACGTTTAGAAACTAACAGCAAGCCAAGAAAGGTAAGCGCCCCGTTGAGGATAAGTAGTTCAAAGCCGAACTGGTAGCCATTGAGCCATTCTTGGGAGTGGGTGTTTATAATGTAGCAGAGAATAGGAGATGCCAGGCAAATAAATGGAACAAACCGGTCGCGGACGGGCAGTTTAGTGAATAGACCGAAGGCGTACAGACCCAGCAATGGCCCGTAGGTATAGCCTGCCGCCGTAAATACGGCACTTACCACACTTTGGTCGTTGATTTTATTAAAGATCAGGATGACGATGAACAGTAAGAAAGAGAAACTCAGGTGAACGATGGTTTTCAGTCGTAGGCGCTCCGTTTCGGGACGTTTGCCAAATTCTAGGAAGTCGATGCAGAAGGAAGTAGTCAAGGCGGCCAGAGCAGAGTCGGCGCTGGCATATGAGGCAGCAATGATGCCCAATAGGAAGGAAATTCCTGCCAATGCACCAAAATGCTTGAGTGCCAACGTTGGGAAAAGGTAATCGGCGCGGGCGGGTAGGGAAATTCCTTCGCGGGTAGAGTAGAGGTAAAGCAAGGCACCCAGGGTCAGGAAAAGCAGGTTGATGACGACAAATACCAGACAGAAAGAGAACATATTTTTCTGCGCTTCCTTCAGGTTTTTGCAAGTCAGGTTTTTCTGCATCAGATCCTGATCCAGCCCGGTCATGGCAATGGCGATAAACATGCCCGCGAAGAATTTTTTGAAGAAGTATTTACTGTCCTTCGGATTATCAAAGAAGAATACCCTGGAATAATCACTATCCTTTACCGTTTGAAGGAGGCCCCCCGCCGACAAGCCCAACTCCCGGCCAATTAGTACCACGCTTATAATGACCGCTGACACCAGGAAAATCGTTTGCAGCGAATCGGTCCAGATAATTGTTTTGATGCCTCCTTTAAAAGTAATTACCCAGATCAGCACAATTGTAATGAGCACATTGATCTCAAAAGGCACGCCCCAGTCGTCGAACAGGCCGATTTGCAGAACCGCTGCTGCTAGAAACAGCCGGAACGCAGCCCCCACCGTGCGCGATACCAGGAAAAAGAACGCGCCAGTCTTGTACGACCAGAAGCCAAAACGCTTTTCCAGATACGTGTAAATGGAAATCAGATTAAGCCGGTAATACAAAGGCAATAGCACTGTAGCAATAATAAAGTAGCCTACCAGGTTGCCGAGCACAAACTGGAAATAGGCAAACTGTCCGCTGCCTACCTCTCCTGGGACAGAAATGAAGGTAACGCCCGAAATAGAGGTACCAATCATACCGAAAGCCACTAGCCACCAGGGAGATCGTTTATTTGCTGTAAAAAATGCGTGGGTATCGGCACCACGGGCGGTGTAAAAAGAAACCGCTACCAGCATGCCAAAATAGGCCACAATAATAAAAAATATCAGATTCGAACTCATACATCTGGGGGTTAAGGCGAATGCCGTGTCAAAGCATTGCTGCAAATAATATAGTGTTATTCAGTTGATCGTTGTGGACGTCTATTCGCTTAAGGCGTAGTGTTACTTTGGAAGAAGCAGACGATGGGGACAAATTACCAAAAAAAATAATCAATTAAGTGGCTGATGCCGTATAAGGCTTTACAAGTCGATAAGCTAACCCAGCAATTCATTATAGTTAGATGGTTTTCATCCAGATTTGACCCCGACTAATGGAATCTTCACTCATTAGAAAGGATCTTTTCGAA
Source organism: Bacteroidota bacterium (assembly GCA_040385915.1). Lineage (GTDB taxonomy): Bacteria > Bacteroidota > Bacteroidia > Cytophagales > ES-bin-26 > ES-bin-26. The sequence goes on along the minus strand of JAZKGK010000113.1, from coordinate 2,136 downwards.
GAGGTTTTTGAGGGAAAAGGGGATGAAAAATAAGGTATTTTTTCGTAATTTTGTAAAAAACTCAAGAGTAAAGTCCTATGCAAACTTATCAGGAAGAGGAAGTTGATGTACTGGAAGAAACCGTAGATACGGATTTGCGTGATTTGATGGTATTCAACGATGAGGTCAATACTTTCGACCATGTCATCAATACCTTAATCAAAATCTGTAAGCATACGCCAGAACAAGCTGAACAATGCACTTTGTTGATTCACTACAAAGGAAAATGTGCAGTGAAACAAGGTACCTTCGAAGAATTAGCGCCCATGCGCAATGCCATCTGCAATCGAGGCATCTCCGCAGAAGTAATTTAACTATCGGTTCTCAGTTACGTGTCGCTGCTGAGTTAACGGTTGAACGCTAGCTGATTAACTTATTTCGCTTATAACGGCCAATCTACCAACCTTTAACTTGATTTCTCTTGAATTTTCCTTCCAAGCTGATTGAGGACGCAGTTACTGAGATGGCAAAGCTGCCTGGAATCGGAAAGAAAACAGCCCTTCGGTTGGTGCTCCACCTGCTCAAAAGAGACGAAAACAATACCCTCACGCTGGCCGAAGCGCTGGTGAGCATGCGCACGAATATTCATTACTGTCGCCAATGCCATAACATATCTGACGGTGATTTATGCGGTATCTGTGCCAATCCTCACCGCGACAATTCCCTGATTTGTGTAGTAGAAGACATCCGCGATGTACTGGCTATTGAGAACACGTCCCAATACCGGGGGCTGTACCACGTACTGGGAGGCATCATTTCACCTGTAGAAGGGATTGGGCCGGCTGACCTGCACATCGAATCGCTGGTACGGCGGGTGAAAATGGCTGCTGAACCAGCACATACTGCGGAAGCTCCTGCCATTGGTACGTATGCTGACAATGGAGAAACAAACGTTAGCGTAGTAGCGGAAGAAGAAGTTATTCACCAGGGAAATGCCCATGCTGAAAAGGCGACCAAACTTCCCCATCAAACCGAAGTAAAAGAGATCATTTTCGCTCTTAATTCTACGATGGAAGGCGATACGACTACTTTCTACCTTACCAAACGGCTGAAACCTTTTCACGTCAAAATTTCTACTATAGCGCGTGGCGTTCCTATTGGCGGCGATTTAGAATATGCCGACGAAATTACCCTAGGACGCAGCATTGTAGGCCGCATAAAGTACGAATAGCCCTGAGCTATCTTATAGAACTCCATACCCAGCTTTTATTCCAGTTCTTTCACTGACTCTCTTGCACTGACTGTACCACTTACTTGAAGCCAATTCTGGGAGAGTCGCGCTTGTCGAATACTTCAAAGGTTACCAAAATGAAATTTTCGGTCATGCTGATGGCAATGGGGCGGTCATTGGATAATGCATAGCTTTCTTGCATTTCAGTCTTTATTTTTTCTACGTCCAGGATAGTCACGGCTTGGTCTCCTTCAAATTTTAAGGCAATTTTCCGGGTAATAAACTTCAGTTCTCGGTTTTTCATAAAAATTAACTGGTGGTTTAAAATAATATTCCAAAAATAACCTCTTCATCAGGCATAGCGCCGAAGGGTTTTCTTGTAGTTGATTACTTCCTGAAAAGGTAACAGAATTCTATTTAAAAATCATGTTTTTCTACTGCTAGCGCGCCATTTACCAACTTGCAGCCACCTTTTTCGTATTATTGCCCTGTACTTAACCACCAACCCTATGGCACAATGCGATCCGGTTACCTATCAAGGCGTGACTCAACAAGTTTTTGAAGGACTAAAACAAGAATTAGAGGGCAACGGATTCAGCGTACCCGGCACCAACGGAATCATCAGCGGTCCGTTTAGTATTCAAGTAAAATACGAATGGAACGAAGCAGACAGTACACTTTTCACCCATGTGATTGACAAGAGTTTCTTTGTGCCTTGTGGACAAATCCACGACCAGCTTAGTAGTGCCTTAAATAAGTTTATAGCTTAAGTAATCAGGTGTTAGAAGTTAGTTTTTAGGTAGTAGCCTTTGATAGGGTTTGTTATAGGAAACATGTTCTAAACATTTTCTGTTTGATCCCTTTAAAGATAAACGCCATCGGCCTGGATTTTATAAAATCCAGGCCGATGGCGTGTATGTGAGATA
>JAZKGK010000112.1:0-88820 GCA_040385915.1 Bacteroidota bacterium | reverse complement strand
GTAATCAGCGCACTAGAGTTAATAATTTTGCTCGGATCTTTAAAAGATACGTTTATTTACGGATAGCGCTATTGGCTAATTATTCGATTTACTCATAGCCTTATCCGTACTTGCAAATTAATTTTCACTAATAAAAACTCATCCTTTTTCCTTGCGTATAATTTAAAGAATAAGGTAAAATATTGGGTAAAACTTTCTAATATTCTTATTTGTTAAATTGTCATTTTGAATGATTCATATAAAAAATATCCGTGAAAAAAATAAGAGTAATCATAGTAGATGACCATCAGATTCTGCGGGAGGGCATACGATATCTCTTAAAAGACACCTCTAATATAACACTGGTAGGACAAGCCGCGAATGGCACCGAACTGATTCAATTGCTCACGCATGTATCAGCCGATATAGTGCTATTGGATATTAATATGCCCGGAATGGATGGTTTTGAAACGATGGAGTACTTATCTATACATCATCCCAAATTACGGACTATAGTGCTTTCTATGATCAGCACCGAACATAGCATTGTGCGCTTAATGAATTCAGGTGCTTCGGGTTACGTTCTGAAAACGGTAGGCTCCGCAGAATTAGTGGAGGCCATTCAGCAGGTAGCTGGAGGTCAGGTGTATTTTTGTAATGATATTAACCTGAAGCTATTAAAGATGAGTCAGACTAAAGAAGTGCAGAACGAATATAGAACGGTCGATATACCGACAGCGTTGTCGAAGCGGGAAGCAGAAGTGCTGCAACTCATTTCTGAAGGATATAATAACGACGAAATTGCTAAGCAACTGTTTGTGAGTAAACGTACCATTGATACACACCGGAAGAACCTGATGGGAAAAACAAGAGCGAACAATACGGCTGCCCTTATCAAGTTTGCCGTAGTAAATGGCCTCATAACCTAGCCTGGGTTGCTTTCTCTATCAAAAAGCTAGGCAAAACAAAACCATTTTGAAGGGATGTAAAAGCCAACATACCAAGACAAAAACCATTGATTAGCTTGTTGTCTTGGTATGGTTATCGTGTTTTTTGCTTTTGAAACCAGCGCCTGCTTAGCTATCCAGTGCTGCCCTGATTGCCACCTTTTTTACCAGGACTTGCGCCTTTACCGCCACCTTGACTAGCCTTATCTCCCTTCTCTCCGGCAGCGCGTGCTTCCGGAGAATTAAATTCTTGGCTAGTACCTTTTCCGCTTTTGCTAGCGGTTTCCCGTTGTTTTTTATCCTCCATGGAAGCCATTCCTTCCTTGTACTGGCTATCCTGTTTCTTTTTTTTGGTAGGCATTATTTAGTTTGTTTAGTGCGGCTCACCATTGAGCTTGGTAGTAATACGACGATAGAAAAAGGAGTGATTCAACATAAAATACGGATTTCTACAATTACACCTTTAGACGGATCTTTTTCAGATTTTGGTTAATGCATTCATCTACGTATTTTCAATCTTCCGATCACCATGGTAGGCACTGCACTGGCGCTCGCTATGGGCAATAAATTATTTACACTATGAAAAGACGTAAATTCATCAAGACAACCCTTGCTGGCACTCCGATGCTGGCGACGCCTGCCCTTGTCGGCAGCCATGTTCACGTGCGCAAAGGCTTCAAAATACCCGCCGGAGAAGGGCGCATTCACGGCCATATCCAACTAAAGGGAGTGAATGTCAATATCTTGGATCTAAAGGTGGGCGGCACAGATACGGGTGGCCAGTTGGCCATATTCGAACAAACTAGCCTATCGCCCAAAAGAGGCACGCCCTTGCACATGCACTATAACCAGGATGAAATTTTTTATGTATTGCAAGGAGAATATCGATTCCAGGTAGGAGACGAAAAGTACTCACTGGCAACTGGGGATAGCATCTTTCTTCCCCGCCAAGTGCCTCATTCATGGGTGCAGGTGAGTGAAAGCGGAAAGATGACAGTCACTTTTCAACCAGCGGGGAAAATGGAAGCGTTTTTTGTGACGCTGGCCGCCTTGCCCATGGCGCCTACCCCAGAGGAGATGGCTCGTCTTTTCGAGGCCCACGAGATGAAAATAATGGGGCCGCCCGTAAGCCTGGATTGAACGGGCCTTTCTCAGCATAGCACACAAAACCTATGGTCTGGGAATAGAATAATCGATAAAAAACCTGTTTCTTTGCATTCCTATGCAACTGTTTATCACTTCATTAAACTCAGGCAGTAACGGCAATTGCTATTATGTTGGCAATGAACGGGAAGCGGTCTTAATTGATGCCGGAATCTCCTGCCGGGAAACGGAAAAGCGCCTCAAGCGTCTGGGCTTATGCTTGTCTAAAGTAAAAGCCATTTTTGTTTCCCACGAACATAGCGATCACATTCGTGGGATACCTCAATTGGCCAGAAAATATCAGTTGCCGGTGTTTATCACTCCTCGTACCCTACAAAATTCAGGCTTGCCCGTTGAGAGGTTTCCTATCCGCCCTTTTCGCGCCCACGAACCCGTCTGGGTGGGTGAACTCTGCATTACGGCTTTCCCCAAGCACCACGATGCTATCGATGCGCATAGCTTTACGGTGGGTTATCAAGACACCACAGTGGGCATATTTACCGATATTGGTGTGCCTTGCGAACAGCTCATTCAATATTTCAGCCAATGCCATGCCGCCTTTCTGGAGGCAAATTATGATGAGGAAATGCTCGAGAAAGGCCGGTATCCATATTTGCTCAAACGTAGAATCCGGGGAGGAAAAGGCCACCTGTCCAACAAACAAGCCTTCGACCTTTTTACGGCTTATAAGCCCGCTTTTATGAGGTATTTGCTGCTATCCCACATATCGAAAGATAATAATTGTCCGCAGCGGATTATGGATTTATTTACGCCCCAGGCCAACGGAACCGAGATCATTATCGCTTCCCGCTTTCAGGAAACGGCGGTCTATCGGGTGAACGCTATTAATGAAACGCTTACCAGCCCTGCAACCCTTCCTTTTGCAACGCTATTGGAAGTTTAAGAAGCCATTCTTGTCCCATATCTTTTTCAGGAACAGAGGTTTTGCTGCGCATCCTATTAAAGGATGCGCAGCTCCCTCGGAGCTACCTGTTTATAGGAACGAATACACGAATGCAATTGGCTCCATTAGAGCTTCCTATAAGCACTACGCTATAAATAGACGATACAGCAAATTACTCCCTTTCGGGTGATTATTTGTACATTCCAGCCTAACTCTTGGAGGGTTTACGCTTCAAACTAAGTTAACTTTCGGATTTTAACCCTCCAAGAGTTTTGCCATTCTATCACCCGAAAGGGAGTAGCACAGGCTTAATCATCAGAACTCGCCATAGGAGGCTTCGATGGAGCCAATTAGGTCTGTTAATGACTTTCTATAAACAGGTAGCTCCGAGGGAGCTGCGAAGTGCATTTTTAGGTAGACCTTCAAGGCTTGAATAAGAAAGATTACTTAGGCTGGCCGGGTTTCTCCTTGCCATACCTTCCAATATAGCTCATACCGGTCACTGAAGTCCCGTGGTTTTTCAGCAAACACCCGATTGGCCAGCGGATATATCTGTTGCTGAAGATATTTCCTTCTTTCCTCTATGAGTGTTAGAAATCTGGAAGTGGTAGATTTTCTGCCAAAAGGGAGTTTCCCTGACTCAATTTCCTGCGCCAATACACCCAGGTCGTGATCGTCGCCCAGCAATTCGGACAAAACCTCTAGCTGTTGGGCGTAGGCCTGAAAAAAGCCAGGCCATAAAGGGACAAAAATGCGGGTGTGGTACCACAGGTTTTTCACTTCTTTCCGCAGCTCGTGCAAAGTATCCATGCTTGGCTGATCTGACGCTACTGCCAAGGCTTTGATGCCTCGTTTATAAATCGTTTGCAAATTATCGGCAAATACGGAAAAGGAATCTTTGTCAAAATGAATGTCGGGCAAGTGCTGATGCGCTTCCTTAAAAGCAGACAATACGCGACCAATCGCGTTGTTATCCTCGAAAAAGTCTTTGGAGATCTGACATTGCTTTTCGACCAGCCCTTTTCTAGCCTGGGCAAAAGCGCGGCGGGAAATAGCTTTGGCGTATATGCGCTTTAAATTATCAAGCGTTTTAATCATCACAGTGGCATCCCGCAGATGGGCGAGCATGTGGCCTATGTTGCGATAGCGGATGTTTTCCTGCCTGAACGCCTCAACGCTCATTCCACTTTTAATCAGCCGAAAAACAGCCCTTATCTTCTTAATGCGCTTGCGTATCGCATGGATCGTTTCTTCCTTATTTTGGCCGATGGTTTCCAAGGAGTTAATCGCTTCTGTCAGCTCCTCATTTACTATCCTTTTAATGTTATCAGCCGCTGAATCTTTCTTGACAAGTGCGTAACCCATGTATGTAGGTGTTAGAAATTAGCTGTTAGGTTTTGGAGGTTAATATATCCATAAACAGCCCTTTAACCTACTTTCTGGGTAAAGCTTTTTTTACTTTTACCGCACCATATTCGCTCGTTGGAAGCTGTCCATTCGTGCACATAACCCATCTTCCTATTTTAGCTATACCGATCATTTCGCCAGGGATAGGCAGTGTTGGAGTAGCCGCGCTCTTCCCAGAAACCTAGTTGGTTGGCGGAAAGAAACTCGATTCGCTTAATCCATTTGGCTCCTTTCCAGGCGTACAATTGCGGCGTAATTATCCTGACGGGGCCGCCGTGTTCGCGCGCCAGCGGTTTACCTTCGGCCTGGTGTACCAGCAACACATCCGGCTTCAAGGCTTCGGCCAACGACAGATTGGTGGTATAGTCATCATAGGCGTGGCACATGACGTAGGTAGCGGTTTCCTTGGGCTGAACCAGGGCGGCAATATCTGCAAAACGAACGCCTTCCCAGGGAATATTTAGCTTAGACCAGGTGGTAACGCAGTGGAAATCGCTGACATCTTTGGTCTGCTCCAAGGCCATAAAATCCTCCCAGGTGAGGGTAAGCGGGTTTTCTACTTCTCCATCAATCGTGAGTTTCCACTGAGCCAATGGTATGGTTGGATGAATGCCTAAATCCAGCACCGGCCATTTTTTGGTAATGGTTTGGCCTGTAGGCAAGGCAGGCATGCCATGGCGATTGGGCTTGCCCTTTCCCATCGGGCTACTGTCGGCCATCGAGGGCGTTTGGCGCATTTGCTCTTCAAAGCGCTGTTTGAGCTTCATTCTGGCTTCTACCACCCGCACCAACTTGCTGTTATCTTCCATAAAATTCATGTCTAAAACCACTTTGCGAACCTCAATGAAATTACTGATTTTAATCCAAAAGGTTGCCAGGCAAGCAGCCTTAAGTCAAACCATTTTAATGATAAAAACGGCCTGTACACTTACCACGAATGCCTAAGGCCTGTTTAATACAGCAGAAAACTGAGAATAACGGTGGCGATGAGAAAAAACACCAGCGAAATAACATGAAAATGGAACAATACGAACATCTTCACCAGCGTCTTGATCCAGCCCTGCTTATAGACATTCCGGAATGAAAACAGCATATAGACAAACAGTATGAGTGCTGCCCAGGCAATGACCGAGTTATTATCATACACTTCCATGATGAGCACTACTCCTGAAGTGACAAAGAACAGAAACGAGTGAATGTGCAAGGTAAACACCAGGTGTTCAATATAATAACGCTTCGATCGGATGTAGAACAATTTCAGTAGCACAGCGAAGAACGGCAGTAGCATAAACATCATCAGAGAAGTTTTCCCTAAGAAGTACTCTACCAGTGCGCCCGTATCGCGCTGTATCACCTTCATCGTTTGCTCAGCAATTTTCAGGTTCCAATAGGTTTTTTCCCTCCCTAGTGAGTCCAGCACCGCTGCGGGCGTCATCTTTGGGTCTTGAGACCATTTCCGGATGTTGGTTAAATTGAAACTTTCATCCTTGCCTTCATAATCGAAATCTCCGAGATTGATGATAACGTCTTCCTCGGGAATAGGCTTCTTTTTCCGAATAGAATCATGGGTTTCTGCCTGAATAATAACGCTATCCTTTGCCAAATCATTTTTTACCTGTGCTTGGAGGGAATCGGCTGCTACGAGCGATTCATTGGTATCTACGTAATCAGAATTACTTTGAAATAAATTTCCTTTGACGTTAATTTCCAAGGAAATAATAGTGAAGTAAATAAGACTCACCACCAGATAAAGCCGCAAGGGATGTACATAGCTCAGGCGCCGACCCAGCAGGAATTGGTTGGTCAGGAAGCCTGGCCTAAATAGGAAAGGGATGATACTGCGAAGGAAACGTGAATCGTAAGCAAAGAAAGTATTGATAAACTCCTCTGCCAGCATGCCAATCGCCGCCCGGTTGTCGATGTTTTCCTGCCCGCATACGGGACAGAAGTTATAATCGTCGGGCATGGGGTGGTTGCAATTCAGGCAGAAGTCCCTTTTACGGTCAATCTTCCGCTTCTTTAATCGACTTTGCATAGAATTAGGCTTTGGGAGGCTAATATACGCAAGGGGCATCAACCATGAAATAGTTGACTGACAAAGGCTACATTTAGTCAGGCAAAGCCAGGAAATCAGTTAATAGAGACTACCTTAACTGATCGGCTCGCAATGATAATGCAAGGATATTTCGTCCAGGATCTGACAGGCATCATCAAAAGTATCGGCTTGAACCAGCCGCATGCGGTAGGGTTTGAAGTGATCCATTCCCCGGAAATAATTGGTATAATGTTGGCGCATTTCGAAAATACCTACTTTCGGCCCTTTCCACCGAACAGAAAACTCCAGGTGCTGTTTGCAAACCGCTACCCGTGCCGCAATAGTAGGTGGAGCCAGGTGCTCGCCAGTGCTGAGGTAATGCTTTATTTCGTTGAATATCCAGGGATTACCAATAGCAGCCCGCCCCACCATAATGCCATCTACGCCGTAACGATCTTTGTATTCCAATGCCTTTTCTGGCGAGTCAATATCGCCATTGCCAAAGATGGGAATACGGATGCGGGCATTATTCTTGATTTCGGCGATCAGCGTCCAGTCGGCTGCTCCTTTGTACATCTGTACGCGGGTGCGTCCGTGAATGGTTAGTGCTTCAATGCCAATGTCTTGCAGCCGCTCAGCTACGTCCATTACGTTCTTCGTCGAATCATCCCAGCCCAGGCGCGTCTTCACGGTTACGGGCAGGTGCGTCGCTTTTACCACGGCTTCGGTCATGCGCACCATTTTGGGAATGTCTTGCAAGAGAGCGGCTCCGGCACCCCGACAGGCCACATTCTTTACCGGACAACCGTAGTTAATATCAATCAGATCAGGGCTTACCTGCGTAGCGATTTCCGCCGACATGCGCATGTGTTCTATTTCGCTACCAAACAGTTGGATGCCAACCGGGCGCTCATATTCGAAGATATCCAGCTTTTGCAAGCTTTTTGCCGCATCACGAATCAGGCCTTCAGACGAGATAAATTCGGTGTACATCAGGTCTGCGCCATGCGCTTTACACACCGCACGGAAAGGCGGATCGCTGACGTCTTCCATGGGAGCCAGCAACAGCGGGAAGTCGCCCAAGGCTATGTTTCGGATATGTACCAATTGGCTATCTAAGATTTTGCCGTAAATTTACGACATAATTCTTCTTTGAACCGAAGCCCAGCATGCAGTTTGATAAAAAAGGAAATTTATGACAGACCACGCCGAATTATCCGAAGAAAGACTGCCACTGAACACAACCCTGGGGAGTCGATTTCTATCTTTTTCGTCTTTTATTTTCTTTGCTCTAGGAGGTTATATTCTTTCCAATGCCATTAGCTTGTTTCTGGTTATGGGTATTTTTGGAATTAGCCTTTTACAAATGGCTGCTCTCCAACAAGACCCTGCCGGATTCGACAATGCCTGGTTATTATTGATACTTATTCAGGTTTTTGCTTTCACCGGTGCATTTCTGCTTACCCCGATTGTATACTTGAGGTGGATAGAGCATAAACCGCTTGCTTCCCTAAATTCTAATCGACAGCTTTCCTCGCGTACCTTGCTGGCGGTAGCCTTATTGGTAATAGCCTTTATTCCTTTTAATGATCTTGTCATTCAGTGGAATAACTCCATTTCCTTACCCAAGCCATTGGCACCAGTGGAACACTGGATGCAGGACATGGAAGAAAAGGCCAAAATTCTGACTCAAATCCTAACCAGCTTCACCAGTCCATTTCGCCTACTGGTCGGTTTGCTGGTTATTGCGGTAATGCCAGCGATTGGCGAAGAACTGGTTTTTAGAGGGCTACTGCAAAACAAGCTGCAATCGCTGACGCGCAATACACACGTGTCGGTTTGGGTAGCGGCGATTTTGTTTAGTGCCATCCATTTGCAGTTTTATGGCTTTATTCCGAGAATGCTGCTCGGAGCCATGTTTGGCTACCTATACGCCTGGTCAGGAAGTTTGTGGTTGCCTATACTGGCGCACTTTGTCAACAATAGTTTTACGATTCTGATGGTGTATCTCTACCAGCAAAAGCTGACAGAATACGATGGGGAAAATGCGGCCCTTGTTTCGTTTCCCTTAGCCCTCGTATCTTTGGCCATTACTATCGGACTGCTGTACTATATCAAAACCTATTATAAAACCCACCGCTCGGCTCCAGATGCATGAATCCTGGCAAAAAATTTATACTTCGCTCAATGAGTACCGCGCCGAAATTGTGCGCGCTATTTTGGAAGAGAATGACCTAAGCCCCATTTTAGTTAGCAAAAAAGATTCGACTTACCATTTCGGTCACTACGAATTGTACGTGATGCCCGAAAATGTGCTGAGAGCCATTAAAATTATCCAGGATGAAATTCAATTTGAGTAAACTTTCCAATCTTCAACAACGCGTACTAACTGCCCTACCGGCACTTGCCATTCTGATTCCAGCCCTTCGTTACAGCGAGTGGGCGTATTTTGCCATCTTCTTTGCCATTTGCATGTTTACCCTGCTGGAGTTTTATAAGCTGGTTGGGCTAGACGGAAATGCCCCCTTGAAGTACTATGGCACCTTTGTCGGGCTGTTTGTGTATACCCTCACTTTCCTGATTGAGCATCACCTCGTCGACTTTCGGTATTATTTCCTTATTTCTCCGTTGGCATCCTGCGTCTTCTTTATCAAACTTTATAAGAAGGGCGAGACCAAACCCTTTACTAACATCGCTTTTACCTTTCTGGGAGTCATTTACGTCGCTATTCCTTTTTCTCTTTTGCACGTATTTGTGCTGCGCAATGGCGTGTATAGTTACCAGGTATTGCTGGGCTGCCTGTTCCTGCTGTGGGCCAGCGACACGGGTGCTTATTTCGCTGGGGTTCGTTATGGAAAGACCAAATTATTCGAGCGGGTATCGCCTAAAAAATCGTGGGAGGGCAGTGTGGGTGGAGCCTTGGCGGCCTTGATTATCGCCTTTGGCTTGTCTTATCTCTTTACAGATTTACCGCTGTGGCAGTGGTACGTAGTTGCGGTCATTATTGTAGTCGCGGGTACTTACGGCGATTTGGTAGAATCGCTCTTTAAGCGCAGTATCGCCATCAAAGACTCTGGTGCTAGCCTCCCCGGGCACGGCGGATTTCTGGATCGCTTCGATGGATTGCTGCTTTCAGCGCCCTTTATTGCCACTTTTCTAACTATTTTCTCCTGAATTTGTGTAGTAACACTCCAAGAGTAACTCTCCAAGGGTTTTAAACCCTTGGAGAGTTGGTTCTTTCACTTTTGATGGGTGTTTTCGTATAAAGATTGACGATGGCCAGGTTATCCTGTCCAGTTCATACTGTCCAGTTCATACTGTCCAGGTTATCCTTTCTAGACCTAATCAGACAGTTTATGGATACGTTAAAAAATGTTAAAAACTGAACTGGCTGAATAATTGAGGAAAAAATGGCGCGTACAAACGGACAAAACATGCTAAATTTATCACCTGCAACCCTTAACGTGGCTAAACCTTTGAAGAAGTTTCCTATTTTCCTTGCTGTACTGTTTTTTTCGCTGCTAGCAGTCGTTTCTGCACGAGCGCAAGGTCAGAGCGAAATGGTTCAGTTCACGGGGGTTATTGTGGGCGGCACGGAGTCGATGCCCTTACCAGGCGTGTATGTCTTTATCACCAAAGCATCGCGTGGTACCGTTACCAATGAGTATGGTTATTTTTCGCTGTCGGTATTGCCTGGAGACAGTATCTTGTTCAGTTCGCTCGGTTATAAACAAAAATACCACATCATTCCCCAGAAAACGGGCAAGGCTTATTCGGTGATTGTGGATCTTCAGGAAGACATTACGCAATTATCGCCGGTGACTATTTACCCATACCCAACAGAAGAAATTTTTAAGGAAAGTTTCCTGGCTTTGAAACTGCCCGACGAGCAAGACATGCAGCACATGCGCAAGAACCTGGATAATAACCAACTGAATCGGATGATGTTTCTTAGTGGGATGGGAGCCAACGAAAACTACCGCAATTTCACCTTCGGCCAAGTCAATAATAACGCCAACCGGAATTTCCTTCCAACCTTTAGCTTCCTAAACCCTTTTGCCTGGGCACAATTTATCAAATCAGTAAAAAAAGGCGATCTCAAACGCAAGGAGTACCAGAAATAAAGGGCTGTGCTTATGCGGTGATAGGCTGATGAGTTGATGTGCTAGGGGCGATTGATTGATTCTAACGGCTAATTTCTCATTTGATAGATTGCCATCGTGTCGTGGTAGAATAGAACTACCTTATTTTCAAAAACCAATACTTGTCTTATTTCGCGTCCTATCGTTGCTGGCAGGTTTAGTGCGCGTTCGGTAAAATTGTAGAGATGGAAAAAGCGCAGTTGGTTGTCTTGCAGAAAATACAATTCCTCATTCAGCATACCAAACGCGGTTAATCCCTTAAAGTACAGCTTCTTCTTATAATTCCCCAGGTTGTCGAATACCAGGATGCCCGAATTGCGGTCGTTGATAAACAGCATGTTCTGGTATTCACGCATAAAGTTGAGGTCGTAATCCCTGGTATCCAGCACCAGGTTCATTGGGGCGTTGATCGTAATTGCCTGGCTGCGCCAATCGTATTTTTTTAGGCTGAAATCTACTTCGTCAAAAAGCCAGAGGTTGTCGTCAGCCGAAAGGGTAGCGATTCTGGCAAAGCCCATATTATTTTCATCGAGGGGATATTGGCCAATGGGAACCAGAAAGCGATCGAGTAAAGTATACTGCTGCAAATCACGGGAGAAAGCAAATACCTTGGTTGTCTTCCAGGCTTCAATTAATGAAAAGCGAACCACTCGGGACGGGGAATAAGTAAGCAGCACTTTTCCAAGCGTGTCATACTGATTGATATTCCCCTTTTCATCCCCAACAAAAATCCGGTTGTAACGGTCAAGCGACACACTGACAGACGTCTGAATTTTTACTTCCCTTAGCAGTTCCAGCGACTGGGCATTGCTTGCCGTAACCATAGCCAGCCAAACAACCAAACAGAGAAGTGATTTAGGTACACATTCACCCATCATCCAGGCAAGGTCGGCAACGTTTGGAACGCTGCCGACCTTCATACCTATCTTCCTATAGCCAGATCCACTCATCTATTTGGGTTCAAATTCGCAAAGGCTTACTGTTGAGCCGTCGAAGGTAGCGTAGGTGCAAAAATTGACCCATTCTCCCAGGTTGATATAGCGGCTGGGTAGCAGTTTTTCATTATCACTTACGGCCAAATCGAGTGGCAGGTGCCGATGGCCGAAAATATAGTAATCGTGGTGGCATTGGCTTTCTACCTGTCGGCTATAGGTCAGTAGCCATTCGTCGTCGCCTAGAAATACTTCCGGCTTTTTGGTATTGCCAATGCGACTTCTCCGCGACCAGTAATTGGCCAGGCCAATGCCCAAATTTGGGTGAAAACGCGCGAATAGCCACTGTGCGGCGGGATTAGCAAATACCTTTTTTAGCATCTTATAGGCATAATCTCCCGGCCCCAAGCCATCCCCGTGACCGATGTAGAAGGCGGTCTGGTTGAACTGGTAACGCTGGGGCTGTCGGTAAATCGGAATGCCCAATTCGTAGGTGAAATAATCGAACATCCACATGTCGTGGTTGCCCGTAAAGAATACCACTTGGATGCCCGCATCGATCAGTTCGGCCAATTTTCCCTGCAAACGGATAAATCCACGCGGAATGGCATGGGCATATTCAAACCAAAAGTCGAAAATATCGCCTACCAGGAAAATCATTTGGGCTTCGGGTTGAATAGCGCTTAACCAGCGGACGATTTTTTTCTCCCTTGCCAAGCTATCGGCGGCGTTGGGTACGCCCAGGTGAAAGTCAGAAGCGAAAAATATTTTCTTTCCCTCTGTCAGTTGTATGGAATGAACAGGAGAAGAGAGGATAGCATGGGACATACAAGGTAAGACGGCAAAACGTGCGAATATACAATCTTTTTGGTGTCCATTATTTATAACCTACTACTTACTGGGTAGGATTTAGGTAAGGCTTTATAGTTGTTTTTGTCGATATTTCAGGGCAAACTTTGCATTGAGGCATTGTTTGGTTAGCTTTAAATGGATGATCTGGTGTTTTATGGCAGACATTATGTTTGAATGCCTTTTTGCTATACACTTCATTCGTGAAAACAATGGAAACATTTATCAATATTCGATTCAACGACAAGACGCCCAAATATAAGCAGGTCATTAATTCGATCATTGCCGAAATAGAAGGAGGAACCCTGAAACGAGGCCAGCGTATTCCTTCTATCAATGAACTGAGCGAAGAGTATTATTTGTCGAGAGATACCGTAGAAAAAGCCTATACAGAGTTGCGGGAACGGGGCATTGTGGCCTCCGTGCGCGGCAAAGGCTATTATATTGACCGGGTTGATTTGAAAAATCCTTTCCGGGTATTATTGCTTTTCAATAAACTTAGTGCGTACAAAAAAACGATTTACCACACCTTTGTCAACACGTTGGGCGATCGTTGCGTGGTCGACCTGCACATCCATCATAGCAATCCCAAGGTATTTGAAAGCCTGATTGTCAATAACTTGGGTAACTACCATTACTATGCTATCATGCCGCATTTCTACGATTCCCTGGATCTGGTTGCCCGCACCATCAATAAAATTCCGAAAGATAAGCTGCTGTTGCTGGACAAGGACTTTAAACGCCTGGAGGGTGAATACGCAGCGGTTTACCAGGATTTCGAAATTGATATTCATCAGGCACTGCATTCGGGAATGGATTTGCTGCGAAAATACAGTAAGCTAATCCTGGTCGATCCTTATTCTGCGAGTAATCCGTACCCGCGCGAGATTGTTGCCGGCTTCAATAATTTTTGCAAGGAGGCTTGTTTCGACTACGCCATCATTCCCGAAATCAATAATAATACTGAACTGCGTTCCAAAGAAGCCTATATTGTGATTGAGGAGTCGGACCTGGTCAACCTAGTGAAGAAGTGCCGGACGAATGGAATGAAATTGGGCCATGATATTGGGTTACTGTCTTATAATGACACGCCGCTGAAGGAAATTCTGGCCGATGGCATCACGGTTATTTCAACTGACCACGAGAAAATGGGCGAAACAGCTGCTCATATGATTATGGATAAAGAGAAAACTAAGCTAAAAAACCCTTTTACGCTTATCCGTAGAAACTCACTCTGACATTTTTTATTTTTTTAATAGGGTATTTTTTAATAGGTTACGTACCCATAAACGCTTAAACAGATAAACTCCTTTACTTATCCTCATACCAACCTGATTTTATACGGGCCACCCGGCACCGGCAAAACATATTATGCTAAAAACTACGCCCTGGCTGCCATTCGGGGAGTAAAGCCGGAAGTACTGCTGGAAACCGACCGCGAAGAGATTAATCAGACCTATCAAAAACTGTCGGACGAAGGTCGTATTCAGTTTGTTACGTTTCACCAATCATTTACCTACGAAGATTTTATTGAAGGCATCAAGCCCGAGCTTAGTCACGATCGGGCAGAAGTTGGCACTACCTTAGGCAAGCAACCGCGTGATATTCCTCAACTGCGTTACGTGTTGGAAGACGGCATTTTTAAGCGGATGTGTATTCTGGCTACCTATGCCATTTGTCAGGCCGAAATAACTCCGTTGTCAGCCTGGCCTGAGTTGGCAGAAAAGCGCCATAAGCCTGATTTTGATGAATTGTACGTAGCCTTTATGGCCGAGCAAATGAACCTGTTGAAGCGCAAAGTGGACGTGAGTTATCCGTCCAAGCGGCAGCGGGAGGTAGCTTTGCTGTCGGTAAATGCGAAAGGAAATTTGCTGATGGCTACCGGCTTGCGTGGTAACCGTTACGTAGTTACGCGCAATAAGCTTCGCAAACTGTACCAAATGTATGCCCACATTGAAGAAATTCGCCGGCTTTCATCCGATATTAGCCAGGTAATTGGTGGTGGGAATACGACACTGTATTGGACCGCTTTTAATGAGCTGAAAGAATTTGAAAAAAGCCTTGAAATCGCTACTGGCAGCCAACTTGCCGAAGCCGAACAAAGCGTGATTGAAGCGCAAGAAGCGCTAAGTTATGCTACCATGGCTCAGGCTACCGAAAGCTTGGATTGGTCGAAAGTGAAGCCGGAAAGCCTGGAAAATGCCACCCGATACGCGCTTGTCATCGACGAAATAAATCGGGGCAACATTTCCCAAATCTTTGGCGAACTGATCACGCTGATTGAGGCAGACAAACGGGGTGGCCGTTCAGAAGCCCTAACAGTGCAGCTACCGTATTCCAAAACGGCCTTCACAGTGCCACCCAACTTATACATTATTGGCACAATGAACACGGCGGATCGGAATGTAGAATCGCTGGATACTGCTCTGCGCCGCCGGTTTGTGTTCGTAGAAATGGCTCCTGACTACGCCCTTTTAGAAGAGAAATTTGGTCTACATACAGTGCCGAACATTGCCCGGATGTTGAAAGCCATGAACCGACGCATTAGCAAACTGCTTGGGAAAGACTATGCCATCGGCCATGCCTATTTTCTTACCCTAGCGGATGCGTCGGATATACAGGGCCTGAAAAGCATTTTTCAGAATCGGCTTATTCCGCTGCTACAAGAGTATTTTTTCGGACACGAAGGCAAGATGGAGCTGGTGATTGGAGAAGCGTTTTTTGATAAGAAAATGGAGACTCCAGACCGGAATGCCTCTTTCTTCGCCGAATCGGACTGGGCTCCCTCGCATTACGAAGTGCGGGAAGACTGGACTGATTATCAATCTGCGCCCCTGCATAAAATGCAGCAAATGAGCGATGAAGCCTTTTTACAGGCAGTCGTTAAAATTTATGAAAAGTAATGGTTAGCTCAATATCTTTTCCCTCTCTTCAGGCCTTTTTAGAAAAAAGGCGAATTTTACTATTCACCACCTTTATTATCTTGCATCCATGAAAGACAATCTACTTAAAACTTCCCTTGGACGGCTACGGATCGTTGGTTTCCTGGAAGGCACCTCCTTTCTTTTCTTGTTAGGGATTGCTATGCCTTTGAAATACCTGGCAGGGCAACCAGAAGCCGTTAAAGTAACCGGAATGGTTCATGGCTTACTTTTCCTACTTTATATTTTGTACCTCATTCAAGTAAAGGTGGAAATGCAGTGGTCGATCTCCAAAACCTTAGTAGCCTTTGTGGCTTCCCTTATTCCCTTCGGAACGTTTTATGCCGATGTTAAGCTATTCCGTAATTCGTAGGGTCAAGCCCTGCCCCCTACCTTTGTATATCCAAAAGCCATGAATACACCCATCTTAGTTGCCAACATTCTAACATTTCTAGCCTTTTTGCTGCACACTAATGTACCTATCTATCAGTATACAAGCGGCGTTTTCAACTGACTACCTACCTCACACCTCCGTCCGCAGAATCTCTAATGGTGGGCGGTTTAGGATGCTTCGGCTATTGAACAGACCAATGATGACTGTTAGGGAAGAGACGGCAGCGAATACAATCAGTGCTGGGGTCATGGCAGGCGCAAAACTGCTCTCGAAGCTGAACCGAGCCAAAGCCCAACTGCAACCAAAGGACAGCAAAATCCCGGTAGCGGCTGCCAGGCTGCCCAGAAAAAAGTATTCCAACGCGGTGATAACCAGGATTTGCCGGCGACTGGCACCCAGGGTTCGGAGCAGTACACTCTCCTGAATGCGTTGGTATTTGCTGATAATGACCGATCCTACTAAGACCAATAATCCCGTCAGGATGCTGAACAAGGCCATAAAGCGAATGACGAATGATACCTTGTCCAGAATTTCGTCTAAGGTACTCAGGATCAGTTTTAGGTCAATGACGGAAATATTGGGGAAGTTCATCACTAATCCTTCCTGAAATTGTGCCGATACTTTGTCGGAGGGCGTGCGGGTAACTAGCACATAAAACTGCGGCGCTTCTTCTAATACGCCTTTCGGAAACACCACCAGAAAATTACTTTGTACCCGATTCCACTGCACTTTTCGGAAACTGCTGACAACGGTATTTACACGGGTGCCTTGCACATTGAACGTAAGTTGGTCGCCCAGCTTCACTTTCAAAGATGTGGCGTAGCGGTCTTCCAGCGAAATGAAAACCGTGTCGTTGGGCGATTGAACGGAACCGCGCCAGGTTCCTTCCGTAACGGTTTCTGAACTAATGAGCGTATCTCGGTAGGTTGCGCGGTATTCGCGGTTAAATGCCCAATCCGGGATTTTGGACGTGCTATCCGCACGAATTTCCTCTGCCGTTTTTCCGTTCATTTCCTCCAGCCGCATCGTCACGATGGGGACTTGTTGAAGGAGTGGGAGTTTGTAATCCGTGGCAAATTTGGCTACCTGCTCTTTCTGAGAGGCTTGAATGTCGAACAAAATCATATTCGGCTGATTATTGCTTCCGGCAATGGTTACCTGACTAATGAGCAGGCTTTGCACAAAATACAGCGTTGTAATCAGCGTAGTGCCCAGGCCAATAGCCACGATCAGAATAAGCGTTTGGTTATTGGGTCGGTACAGGTTAGCCAGGCTTTGTCGCCATAAGAAACTCCACGATACCGGAAAAAACTTTCTGACCAGCCACATCAGCAAAGCAGCAACGCCCGCCAGCACCATAAACGATAGCAACAGCACGACGGTAAAGGCGAGTGATTCGCGCCAATTACGGATTTGCCAGTAAGCAAAGCCCATGACAAATAGTCCAATGGCGAGGAATACCAACCATCGCAGCGGATCGCGGCGCGTGGTTATGGTTTCGTAGGAGGCACGCAGGGTATTTAAAGGAGAGATGTTACGAACCGAAAGGAGTGGCAATAAGGCAAACAGCAAAGAAACGACCATGCCCAGCAAAATTCCTCCCCCAATCGCATGCCAGGAAAGAGACAGACTGATGTCTATGGGTAGGAAATCGCCCAGCACCTGGGGCAGCACCCACTGAATAGCACTACCCAGCAAAGCGCCTAACACCGATCCGATGAATCCCATCGTGGTGAGCTGAATCAGATAAATGATGAAGGCTTGCGAACCTTTGGCACCGAGACAGCGGAGAATAGCTACCGTAGCGAGTTTCTCTTTCATGTAAATGTGTACAGCACTGGCCACGCCCACACAACCCAGCAACAAGGCCACGAAGCCTACCAGGTTCAGAAAGCGACTTAGGTTAGCAAAAGCATTACCAATGGTTGCTTTACGCCCCTCCACCGTTTCATAGGTCATTCCTTCTTTGTCGAAACGGGGTTCCATGTCCTTTGCCAACTTCTCTACTGCTACTTTGTTGTCAAACTTAAAATAATACTTGTAGTTAATCCGGCTGCCTGGCTGAATCAGGCCGGTTTGCTTCAGGTAATCCATTGGAATGTATATCGAAGGAGCGACCGTGGCGGCAATGCCCGACTGTCCAGGGGCTTTATTTACTCTCCCAGCAATCAGAAAACTAAGGTTGCCGACCTTCACCGAATCGCCTACTTTCATATTGAACTGAAGCATCAACGTCTGATCTACCAAGGCTTTCTGTCCGTTTCTGAACTGTCTGCTGGCATTTCGGGGAATGGTTTCAATGGCGCCATAATAAGGGAAATTACCTTCCAATGCTTTTATCTGAACCAATCGTGTACCACCCGATACCCGATTCTTGCTTTTTGGAAAAAGAGCCATGGAGGCAAAACTGTTTTCGGAAGAAAACTGCGAGCCCGGATTCTTTTCTTTAAGCGAATCCAGCAAGGATTTGACTGTCGTAGAAGCAGCCTGGTTTTGATAAATAACGAGGTCAGCACCAAGCAACTCCTTGGCTTGACCCTCCATATCATGGCGGAGATTATCGCTAAACGAATTGATGGCTACCAGTGCCGCAATACCCAGGATGATGGATGAAACAAACAATATCAGGCGCGGACGGTTGCGGCGACTATCGCGCCAAGCCATCCGAAAAAGCCAGGGAAGGTTCAATTTAGTAGGTTCTACGCGGATAATGGCATCCATTAGTTAAGTTGAGGAGTTTAGAAGTTTGAGAGTTGAGGAGTTTGGGAGTGGAGGATCTATGAAAGTTAGGTTAACCCCAAAAGCTTCAACTTCCAAACTCCTCAACTCCCAAACTTCTAAACTTAGCCGTGTCCGAGATAATAGCGCCGCCTTTGATGCGGATAATTCGTCCGGTTTTTTCGGCCAGTTCCAGGTCGTGCGTTACCAGCACGAGCGTGGTGCCCGATTCCCGGTTAAGGTCAAAAATCAGGTTCACTACTTTTTCACTGGTTTCGGCATCCAGGTTGCCCGTAGGTTCGTCGGCGAAGAGGATTTTGGGCCGATTGGAGAAAGCGCGCGCCACCGATACCCGTTGCTGTTCGCCGCCCGATAACTGAACGGTATAGTGGTGCTGACGGTCGGCCAGACCCACACGGTCGAGCAGTTCCAGGGCTTGCTTCTTTACATTGCGTTCCCCTCGTAACTCCAACGGCACCATCACATTTTCCAGCGCCGTTAGGGTAGGAATAAGTTGGAAATTCTGAAAAATGAACCCTACATACTGATTGCGCACCCGCGCCCGTTCGTCTTCGTTTAGCTTGTCCAATTTTACGCCGTTGAGTTCTACACTGCCCGTCGTAGCACGGTCTAGACCAGCGCAAAGCCCCAGCAATGTAGTTTTGCCGCTGCCCGAAGGCCCCACAATAGCAAAGGTATCGCCTGCATTGAGCGTGAAATTGACGTCGTGAAGCACGGTAAGCATTCGGCCTCCTGACTGATAAGACTTACTTAAATTGCTGACGTGAAGGATGTTGGTCATGCGAAAAAAGAGATGAAAGACTTGGTGAAGTAAATGATTTGATCAGTTCGCCGGGAGCAACCCCTGCCTACGACTTAGATGAGTTTATGAGTAAATTTGCCAAGGACTTGATAAACTGCCAGCAATCTCACAACTTTAAAACCATAGAACTTGTTTAGGTAGACGAGATGGCGGGCACTAAAATTGTTCCAATAATTGACTCCGACTAAATAAACATTCGTTTCGATCCCAGAAATTAATCAGAAGATTCCCGATGATGACTAACAAAATGATGAAATACCTTATCTGCCTGACAATAGGCTTGCTCAGTGGCTGTAATAGTGATCCTAAGCGGCCTGCTAATTCCATTAGCCAAGTGGCTCCCAAAGAAGTGACTACGGCGACTAAGCCTACCGATATCCCTAGTTCTGATAAAAAAACCATTGTCTTCTTTGGCAATAGCCTGACGGCTGGTTACGGCCTAGAGCTTTCGCAAGCCTTCCCTGCCCTCATTCAGCAGCGTATCGATTCGTTGAAATTACCTTACCGAGTTATTAATGCCGGCTTGAGTGGAGAAACAACTGCCGGAGGTAAGGGTCGGATTGATTGGCTGTTAAAACAAAAGATAGATGTGTTTGTGCTGGAATTAGGGGGAAATGATGGTTTGCGGGGCATTGATACCAAATCTACCCGGCGTAACCTGCAAGACATGATTGACCGGGTAAAAGCGAAGTATCCGGATGTGAAAATCATTCTGGCGGGTATGCAAATACCCCCTAATATGGGACAGCAGTACACAGCCGAATTCAGAGCCATTTATCGAGAATTGGCCGAAAAAAATCAGCTTATTTTAATCCCGTTTTTATTAGAAGGCGTGGGCGGCCATCCTTCCTTAAACTTGCCCGACGGTATTCACCCCACCGCCGAAGGACACAAGATTGTCATGGAAAACGTGTGGAAAGTACTGGAAGGCACGCTGGTTCCTCCGCCCGTTGCCGATAGCCTGACCGTAAGTGAGTGAACAGCCACAACCACTTTTAGCGAACCACCAGTTTGCTAACGTGCGATTCCTTAGAGGTGCTGGTCTTAACAAAATACAATCCACTAGCCAAAGTGGGAAGCTGAATGGAGAGTAATTGACTACTGTAGGTATTGGGAAATACGATGGTGGAGACTGCTTTTCCCTGTGAGCTGATGATGTCTACTTGCACATCCTGAATGCCTTTAAAGAAGGGTTTGATATGGATGGCTTCGTCGGTAGGGTTGGGAAATAGGTTGACGGATAAATGCTCCGCTTCTACAACCTTCGGCGTAGATTCTACCAGCGCTTTACGCAAGGGACTCAGTTCTAGCACGGCTCGCATACGCGCTTTTTGATCTTGCGTAAAGATATTCATGCATATATCCGGAGAATAGTCCAGGTAGTTTTCAATCATATTGCTCGTTTTTTGACCAGTACAATTGGAGTATTTAGCTTGGCAGGAGATATCTTTAGTTTTGTTATCAGATTCGGTAGGAGGCGTGTCATTGCAGTAGTCGTCACCGCAGAAATAGTCACCCCAGGTATGAAGTAAGCCCAACCAATGCCCTATTTCGTGCGTGAGCGTTCGTCCATAGCCATAGACCGGGCTAATAGCCGTTCCGGTCTGGCGACCAAATGCCTTAGAATTAATCATAATACCATCGCTTTCGTCTGCCTGCCGGGCGCTCAATCCTATTGGCGCGGCTCCACCGGTAGCTGGATCGATGGGAACGGTGGGAAATTGAGCAGCCCCTAAATAGTCGTTTGATAAGGTAGCTACCCAGATGTTTAGGTAACGGTTCGAGGGCCAATAGTCAAAAGACTTGAGCAAATCAATATCCTGATAATTATCGGGATTGAAGCTTGCCTGTTCACTGTACGCTCGGGTAATGCCATTGGTAATATGGCCGTTCGGATCGCGTTTGGCCAAGTAGAATTCAATATTGACATCCGCTCCCACTGGATTTTTATTGAATCCTGGCGTACCTTCTTTCCGGCGGTAATCCTCATTGAGCACGTGAATTTGGGAAAGGATTTGCTCGTCCGTAATATTAGCATTTGTCGTTCCTCCAATGGTACCTAGAGCATTATGGTGAACAATGTGAACGACTACCGGAATGAAAATGGTTTCCTCAAAGGTACGAGCGGCTATATGGCTAACTTCCTTTTGAATTAAGCTCTCCAGCAGTTGTCGCCCCCGTTTCCAAGTAGGGTCTTTGTGCTGCATTAATGAATCATATTGAGCAGTAGCGCAAGGGTTGCCCACTTGAGCTGAAACCGTTACGGTCTGAAAAGCAAAGAAGCTTAGCGCTAGTGCAAAAAGACGATACTTACACATACGTTTCTCGTTAGGGCGTTTACCTGATGTTACCAACACTATTGGCAAATTGTTTTCGATACTGGGAGGGAGGTAACTTTTTTATTTTCAGGAATTGTTTATTGAAATTGGCTAAGGTATTAAAACCACTTTCATAGCAAATTTCCAAGACATTCATACTGCTATCAATCAGCAGCTTGCAGGCATATCCGATGCGGACTTCATTCAGGAAATCGATGTAGGTCTTCTTAGTGCTTTTCTTAAAATAGCTACAAAATGCCGGAACGCTCATGCCTGCAATTTCTGCTACATACGTCAACGTGATGGGTTTTTGAAAGGTATCAATCGTATACCGAAACACTTTATCAATCCGTTCTTTTTCTTTAGCATTTAACTGCTTTACTTCCTGGGTGGAAAGCATCGTAAACTCTTCTTTTTGAGCTATAATTGACAGACATTCGCACAAGATGGTTATCCGTTTAAACCCTCTGGCTTCTTCCAATTGCTTGACCAATGGTTCCAGAAGCGTCTTACTTTCGCCGTGTAACTTCAGCCCTTGCATCGAAGTATTGAAGAGTTGCCGAATTTCCCGGCCTTCGGGCATGTTTAAAAATTCCTTTCCCCAAAAATCTTCCACAAATTGTACTACTACTGCGCTTGTAATCAAATCTTTCTGCCTTTTTTGAAAAGTGTGTGGCACATTGCAGCCCAAAAAGAAAATATCTCCAACTTCAAATTCGCCCACATAATTTCCAACAAAACTCATTCCTTCTCCTTCCGTGAACAAAATTAGTTCATACTCGATGTGCTGGTGCCAGGGTACTTCAAAGTTTGGAGTACGGTAGGTGCGAGCAACAAAAGAAGCATCTTCGGAAAGGGGTAATTTTTGAATGAGTGGCTTCATAATAGTTGTCTAAAATATATTTATTGGCTATAACTAAGCAAATGATTTACTATATTAAGCAAATAACAGCTGGGGATGGTGTATTATTGTGAATATACTTTAGTTATTTAGAAATAAAGTAGTAGAAACGCTGGCTAACAAAATGTAACTTTGACAGCTCATCAACATAACGATACTGCTGCATGGCTATTAGCCCTTCCTTCATAGAAAGCAAACCGCCCCTTTCTCCTCCACCAATTCAGATCCAGACCGGCTTTATTCTCCTGGTTAGCGGGGTTGCCGCCTTGGGTGGCTTACTCTTCGGATTTGATACAGCCATTATCTCTGGCACAATTCCTTATTTAAAAACTTATTTTTCTCTGGATGAATACATGCTGGGGTGGGCCGTAGGCTGTATCCTGATTGGTTGTGGCGTTGGGGCTTTGCTGGCGGGTAAGTTAGCCGAAGCCTATGGCAGAAAATACGTCTTGATCGGTTGCGCCATCTTGTTTGCCCTTTCGGGTCTGGGTGCTGGTCTGGCCACGAGCCTGAACGTTTTCGTTGCCTTCCGTCTGCTGGGCGGCTTAGGCGTGGGAGCTGCCGCCATGGTGTCTCCCATGTACATTGCCGAAATGGCTCCGGCATCGTGGCGGGGGCGCTTGGTTTCTTTGTATCAATTGGCTATTGTAACGGGCATTTTACTGGCGTACTTATCCAACTATGCGCTGGCCGACCTGGGTGAAAATAACTGGCGTTGGATGTTCGCTTCCCAAACATTTCCAGCCGTGCTATTTCTTCTCCTGCTTTTTTTGGTGCCCGAAACTCCTAGGTGGTTAGTAAAAAAGGGACGATCGGAAGAGGCTCGTCTGGTGCTGCAAAAAACGGGAGGCGAAGCGTTTAGCCGAAGTGAACTCACTGCGATTGTTAGCAGTTTTCAGCACGAGAAGCAATCTACGCTATCCGAATTGTTTTCGCCTCAGCACCGAGGTATCGTAGGCATTGGCGTGCTGATCGCAGTATTTCAACAAATCACAGGCATCAATGCGATTCTGTACTACGCTCCCGAAATTTTCAAGGAAACCGGCCTCAATACATCCGGCTCACTGCTGCAAACCCTCAGCATTGGAGTGGTTAATGTCTTATCAACCTTCATTGCTATCGGGCTGGTCGACCGGATCGGTAGAAAGCGACTGCTCCTCATCGGTAGTTTACTGATGGGTCTTTCTCTTGTTTCAGTGGCGCTTTGCTTCCAATATAAGTATTATGAAAACTATCTTGTGCTGATTGCTACGCTGGTATACGTGGCGGCGTTCGGCTGTACCTTGGGTGCGGTTACCTGGGTATACTTGTCAGAAATATTCCCCAACCGGATTCGGGGTTTGGCGATGTCAGCAGCCACTTTAGCCTTATGGCTAGCCGACTTTGTGGTCACCTATACCTTTCCGGTCATGACGCAGCAACTAGGCACCTCGGCAACGCTCTTTACCTACGCCCTTTTCTGTGCCGTGGCCTTTGTTTACATCTTTGTGAAAGTGCCAGAAACGAAAGGAAAAACGTTGGAAGAAATTGAAAAACTAGTAGTAAAATAAATCCACCCATCCCAATTGACCCTTATACAATTAAACATTCAACCACTATGAATCCAAGCCACGCGTACGTAAATAACAGCCAGCTATCGCCCGACAATATTGCTTTCTACCAGGAATATGGCTATTTGATTGCCCCTGATTTGGTAAGGTCGCAAGAGATAGATACGCTCAAAAAAGAAACAAACCAGATTTTTCGCGGAAACCGTGGCCTGATAGAAGGCTTGCAAGAAGTGGAGGCCGACGAACCAGATTCGGAGATACTCAAGAAATACGTAGCGATTCACTTTCCCCACAAAATATCACCGATTATTCATAACTTTTTATCGCACCCAGGCATTGTAAATGTGCTGACGGGCATTGTGAGTCCCAATGTGAAGAGCATGCAGTCAATGCTTTTTGTGAAAGCACCCGAAAAAGCCGGCCAATCCTGGCACCAGGATGAATACTACATTCCTACCAGAGACTGCTCCCTGGTGGGTGCCTGGATTGCTATTGATGACGCAACCATCGAAAATGGCTGTCTCTGGATCATTCCTGGCTCGCACAAACCCAGCTATATCCGCTCGCGGGTGCCTAGCCATAGTAATGAATATGCAGATGTAGATACTGTAAGTGTGGCTGATTATCCGGCAGAGGCAATAATTCCCGTAGAAGTAAAGAGCGGCTCAGTTGTGTTCTTTCATGGGTATACGCTGCATAGCTCTTTACGCAACAAAACCCACGATAATTTCCGGACGGCATTAGTCAATCATTATATGAGTGCTGAGTCGATGTTGCCTTGGGATCAAGACGGAAAATTGGCCGCAACCGAAGATTTACGGGATATTGTAATGGTAGCAGGCACCGATCCTTATGCTTACAAAGGTGTTATAGATGTCAATAAACCCTATTTGCGTCCAGAAGTACTCAAGATCAAGACGAGTTTAATGGATTAGAAATCAGCTGTTAAATGATGTGTTTTATAAAAGATTTAACGCCTAAAACCTAATTACTACATCCTAAGACCTACTTTTACATCCCTAAAACCTATGATACTTAAATTTTTTTGCCCCCGTTGGGGAAGTGAACAATTGAGTTGGGACGTTTTTCTTCAGCAAGTCAAAGACGCCGGATACGACGGAGTAGAATACGGCATTCCGAATGAAACGCCGATAAGTGAGCTGGATTACGTTTGGGAAAAGTTCGAAAAATACGGCTTGGAGGTAATTGGCCAACATTACGGTACTTACGATGCTCATTTCCCCCTGCATCATGACCGGTATGCCGCTTGGTTGGAGAAAGTCCGGCCTTACCCAATGCTGCGGATTGACTCCCAAACGGGCAAGGACTTTTTTACTTTCGAGCAGAACAAAGCCTTGATTGACTTGGCCTCGGAATTCACCAAAAGTACGGGCACAGACCTTTTTCACGAAACTCACCGAAATAAGTTCCCTTTTGCCGCCCACATTACCCATATGTATTTGCAACAGATTCCAGAGTTGAAAATTACGCTGGATGCTTCTCATTGGGTATGCGTGGCCGAATCGTACCTGGAAGACCAAGCCGAAGCTATGGCACTCGCCATCTCGCGTACAGAGCATATCCATGCCCGGGTAGGCTATCCCGAAGGGCCACAAATTCCCGATCCCCGCGTACCCGAATGGCAGGAAGCCGTACAGGTACACATGGCTTGGTGGGATCAGGTGGTGGCGCGCAAGCGGTCTGAAGGATCCAACGCTTTGCTAACCATTACACCCGAATTCGGCCCAGCTCCCTATATGATCGCTTTGCCTTTCACCCGCCAGCCTATTACAAGTCAGTGGGAGGTTAATGCATATATGATGAACCTTTTGAAAGCAAGGTATACGAGCAGTGGACAGCCATCAGCTATTGGTCACCAGTCATTGGCTTTTGACTA
This sequence comes from Bacteroidota bacterium, assembly GCA_040385915.1. Taxonomy (GTDB): domain Bacteria; phylum Bacteroidota; class Bacteroidia; order Cytophagales; family ES-bin-26; genus ES-bin-26. Next base: position 62,960 of record JAZKGK010000112.1, on the reverse strand, counting down.
AAAGACGTAGTACGCTTTTCATTGAAAATATTTCAACTTTGCCTAAGCTTAAAAGAGCCTAGCTACTCATCAGCCAACAATTTTTAGATGAAAAATACAATACTTTTGGTGCTTGTTCTGTTCTCCTTTGCCCCCGCTTTTGGACAGAAAAGTAAAATTCCTTCCATCGGCTATTTCAAGCAGGCCAAAGGATCTGAACTATTGGCTGCCAAAGAGTTGCAGCGTTATCTGTACCTGCGCACTGGCGAGTTGCCAGCCTTAAAAGCCATCACCGCGACTGAGGCTTTACCTTCTCCAGGTATTATAGTAGCCAGTCGTGCAAACATTATTTCTACTGAAACGGGCAAGAAAGCCGCTCTTCCGGCGCTGGCAGGGGATAGTTATATCCTGAAATCATTCGGCTCGAATCAATTACTGATTGTAGGCGGTAGCGAAGTGGCTGCATTGTATGGGGCGTATAAATTTCTGGAAAGTACCAGCATTGGTTTTTCTCTGCACGGCGATATCATTCCCGATGAACAAACCAAGGCAATTAACCTCACTGGTTTCAATCAAACCTATCAACCCGCCTTTGCCTTACGCGGCATCCAGCCTTTCCACGATTTTGCCGAAGGGCCTGATTGGTGGAATGAAGACGAATACGAGGCGACGGTTACCCAACTTCCCAAAATGGGTATGAATTTCATTGGTTTCCATAATTATCCAGAAAAGAACCCTTTTGGCGGTTGGGAAAAAGCGGAACCTTTGGCCTGGATTGGTACGAAAGATCAAATGAATGCTGACGGAACAGTCAAAAGCGCGTATCCGGTCATGCACGCCAATACGGGCGATAGCACCTGGGCTTACTATGCGAAAAAGACCTCCGACTACCATTTTGGCGCTTCACAGCTATTTGAAACGGATATCTTCGGAGCTGACTACATGCAAAATAGTTCGCCCTGGCCGCATAGTCCGCAGGAGAACATAACCATTTTCAATAAAGTAGGCACGCTGTTGAACCATACTTTTGCCCTGGCGCAGAAACTAGGCGTTCAGACTTGCCTAGGCACCGAAACGCCCCTTACTATTCCTAGTCAGGTTAAAGCCCGTCTGCGTTCCCAGAACAAAGATCCCGAATCGGATGCTACCCGGCAGGAGTTATACGAAGGCATGTTTTCCCGCATCAAAGCCGCTTATCCCTTGAACTACTACTGGTTTTGGACGCCCGAAGGCTGGACTTGGGAAGGAGAATCGCAGGAGGCTGTAGAACGCACCCGAAAAGACTTACTCAGTGCCGTAGCCGCCGCCAAAAAAGTAGAGGCTCCCTTTACCCTCGCCACTTGTGGCTGGGTATTAGGGCCATCGCGTGATCGTGCCGAATTTGATCGCCTGCTGCCTAAGGAAATGCCCTTTGGCGTGATCAACCGGGAAATCGGTTTTACCCCTGTAGAATCCAGCTTCCGCAATATTCAGGGCAGGCCCAAGTGGGAAATTACCTGGGTAGAAGACGACAATTCCCTGACCACGCCGCAATTCTGGGCAGGCCGGGTATTGAAAGATGCCAAAGATGCCTATCAGTACGGCTGCACGGGTTTTATGGGCATTCATTGGCGTACCCGGAATTTAGCTACGGCTTTTCTGGCGCTCGCTAAAGCGGGTTGGGAAGCGAATACCTATACCCAGTCAGTACCGGAAGGCAAGCGCGATTATGCGGTGAATGACTTATACCATGAATGGGCACAAAGTGAATTTGGTGCAAAAGCGTCCGATAAAATGGCTACCTTGTTTGCTCAGTTAGACGGTGGGCCTTTGTATGAAAAAGGAAAAGGCGACCGGACTGCTAATTTCTTCCGTTCGTCTGAATGGGGAGCGAAGGGGCCGGGTCGTATCAAGGTAAATTCCACGCCTTGGACTGAAGTGGAAAAAGCCTACGCTTTTATTGCAGCCTATGAAAACTGCCAACCAATGATTGCCGGCGTGGGCAATCTGGAAAGGTATCAGTACTGGTTAAATACCTTTTACTATGCCCGCTCGCAAGCGCAAGTGGGTTGTCTGTTAGGGGAAATGGAAGGGATTGCCAAACAAATAGATAAAGAGAAAGCCCTGCCTGGTAACCAGCTCAAACTAGCCAGCCACCTGCTGGACAAGCGAAAGGAAGCTGCCGCCGCCTGGACTGCCATGGGCACTTATCTGTTGCAAACGGTTAGCACGATGGGCGAACTGGGAACGGTGGCCAATCTGGAGCAGCACAGCCTGGGAAGCCTGCAATCGCTGAACAAATACGACAGTCTGTTAACCGCCCATTTGGGCGCATCTGTTCCGGTGCTGAACTTGTCCAACACCTACCAGGGCGCATCGCGGTTGGTCGTGACCACGCAACGAACACTGTTGCTCCCAAGCGAAGCCTTCACACAAAAAATCCGCGTTTTGACTGCGTATGCTATTCAGTCGGCTACTATTTTCTGGCGACCATTGGGCAAAGGCGCTTATCAAAGCAAGCCGCTGGCGCACGTAGGGCAAAATGTTTATAACGCTGCGCTCTCTACGGGAGAATGGAAAAGTCAAGCGATTGAGTATTACATAGAAGTACAGGTAAAATCCGGTAAGCTCCGTTATCCAACTAATCCAATAATTAACCAGACGGTAGTTACCTGGTAAGGGAAATAAGAATATACGGACAAACAAGCCTAATATCTAATTTACATTACATGCGCAGGATCTTTCCTTATTGCAGCAAAATCCGGTCTTTAGCCATCCTCGTGTTGACACTTGGGCTTTCTACTAGCCTTTATGCCAAGGAAATACACGTGGCCAAAACCGGCAATGACCAGAATGCAGGCACGAAGGAAAAACCCTTGCTAACGATCAACCGGGCCGCTCAACTGGCTCAACCTGGCGATGAAATTACCGTACACGCGGGTATATACCGGGAATGGCTGAAGCCGATTCGTAGTGGTGAGTCCGAAAGTAAACGGATTGTTTACCAGGCGGCGAAAGGCGAAAAAGTGAGTATTAAAGGCTCCGAGGTTGTCAAGCACTGGCAGAAATTCAACGGCAATATCTGGACTGTCGAGGTGCCAAACACTTGGTTTGGTGGCTACAATCCGTACGCGCTTACAGTGGAAGATATTTGGATGGGAGCCGGACATAAGCACACCCGAGGCGACGTTTATTTCAATGGCGAAGCCTTTCTGGAGCAATTGGATTTTGAATGGGGTATCGTGGGAATTTCCAATACCTGGCATTCCAAAGTTGATTCCACCAAGGGAATAACGACCCTTTACGCCAACTTCGGTGAAAAAGACCCCAACGCTGGATTGACAGAAATCAACGTCCGTAAGCAGGTCATCTGCCCCGACGAATGGAACCTGAAGTACATCACCATCCGTGGATTCACGGTTGAACACGCGGCCAATACCTACGGCTTGTTCGACCAGGGGGGAGCCGTCAGTACGAAAATGGGCAAGAGCTGGATCATTGAAAACTGCCTTGTTCGCTATGCCCGTACCGTGGGTATCGACATCGGCTGGTTTAGCTATCCTGATAAATCTGTCTGGGATATTTTCGATGCCAAAATCCTTGATGCTGGCAAGCCTGCCGGTCTCCATGTGGAAGATATCAACGCCTATGGTCACCATATCATTCGCAATAACATTATTCAGAAATGCGGCGAAGTCGGTATATATGGCACCTTTGCGCCCAAATGCATTATCGAAAACAATCTGGTTGAAGATATTAATTACAAGAACGAATTCATTGGGCACGAAACTACGGGGATTAAAACCCACAATGCCAACGATGCCTTGTTCAAAGGAAATTTGATCAGAAACATACGCAATGGGCAAGGCATCTGGCTCGACTGGGGGAATCAGGGCGCTCGCGTGACGGGCAACGTGATTATGAATGCCGGGCGCAGAAATGAATATGAGGTAATGGTAGGGCCTTTATTGATTGATAATAATATCTTTATCAACTGCCAGGTAAACAAGATTACCGGAACCAACGGACAGATTTTTGTCAACAATCTTTTTGTAGATACTGAATTTTACCTGGAAGGGGGCACGCCACGGAAGCCGAACGTATTTGTTCCGCATTCCACTAAAGTAGCCAAGCGGGTGGATGCTAACATCAGCAACAATCAATGGTTCAATAACCTGTTTATTGCAGAAGGACTTTACATTCCAAAAGATACCACCTTTCTGTTTGATAATACCGCCGACTATAATGTGTACTGGCAAGGAGCCCACAAAAGCCGTTACGACCAGCATAGCGTGGAAAGCCCGTTCCAGACTGGTTTTAAAGTTATTTCTGATGCCCAACAAGTGCAGATCAGTTTTACCGTAGACGATGCCCTATGGAAAGTGATGGGGCCTATCATTACGCCCGAACTGATCGGTAAAAACCCTGTGAGCAATCAAGGGATAGAAACAACGGTAGATAAGGATTTCTTCGGTAAGGGTCGCACTAAAGCAGCTAACCTGGCAGGCCCTTTCAGTACGCTGAAAAAAGGAGAAAATCGCTTAATTATATGGCAGAGATCGAAAGTGCAGTGACGCACCCATGCGAAAAAACAACGTTAGCAGCCTGCCTGGGGGATTTGAAATGAACGCTAACCTAATTATATGATAAAAAGATAAAAGAGTATTATTCTTTTATCTTTTTATGAAATTTAGTGGATATATTTGCATTCCCTTTTTTGAATTTATATACGTACGCATACAATCCTTTTCCCTTTTTATTACAATTAACTATAAATCAATTCATTTCCAATGAAAACACCTTTTCTAAATTTCCAAGCACGGAGCTTTCTGAGGTCCCGCTTGCGATTACTCACCTGCCTTGCGCTACTGCTGATAGCCAGCGGCCTGCGGGCGGCTGATATCACGGTAGAGGCAGAAGCCGCCAGCATGAATGGCGTGTTTGTAGCCACCGATCCGGCAGGGTATTCTGGTACCGGCTTCGTCTGGGGCTTCGACGACGGTGCTGATAGCCTGGTTTTTACGATTCCAGCTACGGCAGGAAAGTATAAACTCAGCATTCAATACTACTCTCCTTTTGGAGATAAGAAAAGCAATCTGTTTGTAAACGGTGTTTTCAGTGAACAAAACATGTTGAACACAGGCAGTGCTTTTGATACCCTGGAAGTAGGAGAGTTTGATTTGGTGACTGGAGATAACAACATCACTATTAAAGCAGGTTGGGGATGGTATGGGATCGATAAGATCACGCTGACCCCGGTTGCTCCTTCTACAGACCTGAAACTGGAGGGAGAATCGGCCTCTATGAACGGTTTGTTTGTGGCCACCGATCCAGCCGGATATTCTGGTACTGGCTTCGTTTGGGGCTTCGATGAAGGTACTGACAGCCTAGTTTTTACCGTTCCAGCTACGGCAGGAAAGTATAAACTCAGCATTAAGTATTACTCTCCTTTTGGAGATAAGAAAAGCAATCTGTTTATCAATGGCGTTTTCAGCGAACAAAACATGCTGAACACAGGCAGTGCTTTTGATACCTTGGAAGTAGGAGAGATTAACTTAGTGAATGGTAACAATACCATCACATTTAAAGCAGGTTGGGGCTGGTACGGCATCGATTATATTTTGTTGACACCAGTGCCACCACCTGCGGGCATCAAGTTAGAAGGCGAAGATGCTTCCTTCCGTGGTGTATTCTTGGACACCAATACTCCTGGTTTCTCGGGAACGGGTTACGTTTGGGGATTTGACGATGTAGCTGACAGCTTGGTTTTCAACTTTCCAGTTGATAAGGCAGGCAAGTATGACCTGATTGTGCAATATAATTCTCCCTTCGGTGAGAAGCATTTTAACTTGAGCGTGAATGGCTCTGCATTTACGGACCAGACACTTACGAATACTGGTTGGGATTTTGGTTCTCTCACGATAGGCCAGTATGACCTGGTCGAAGGACAAAATACCATCGTTATCAACAATGGTTGGGGCTGGTATGGTATCGACTTCATTGCGTTGGTGCCTGTAATAGATTCGCCTCCCGTATTGGTGCCAATGGTGGATGGTAAAGCAGAAGCAGAAGATGCTGTATTAAGTGGTGTTCTGGTGGATACTAACCCGGCTGGGTATTCAGGAACGGGCCAAGTAGTCGGTTTCGACAATGCCACAGACAAAGTTACTTTCAACTTCAATATTACGCCTGGCTTGTACAACATAACCATCGCTTATCATTCTCCTTGGGGTGACAAGGGCTACGATTTGCAGGTGAATGATGAAAAAGGTGGCGGAATGTTTACAGGTACTGGCGATGTATACGGAACCGTAAATGCGGGCAAATATCTGATGAAGGATGGCATTAACACCATCGTTATCGCTAAAGGCTGGGGCTACTACGGGGTTGACTACATCCAATTGACGCCTACTACGGCCGCTCTGCCAGTAAAACCACCGAAACACCTGGTGGATTCTCTGGCTAGTTCAGCTACGCGCTCGTTATTCTCCTACCTCGTTGATTTGTACGGTAACAAAGTGTTAGCTGGTCAGCAGGGAGAAATGGAGTATGTATTTGAGAAAACAGGCAAGGAGCCGGCTCTTGGAGGTTTTGACTTTATGGACTACTCGCCTTCCCGTCAGGAGCACGGTGCAAGTTCAAACGAAACAGAAATCATCATTGATTGGGCTAAGAAAGGCAATGGCAATGGTATTGTCAGCATGATGTGGCACTGGAATGCGCCAACTGACCTGATTGACACAGTAGGATATGAATGGTGGAGAGGTTTCTATACTTTCGCTACTACTTTTGACTTGGCGGCTGCCTTGGCCGACAAGAACAGCGAACGTTATCACCTGATTATCCGTGACATCGATTCGATTTCCGTTCAGTTGAAGAAATATCAAACTGCTGGTATTCCGATATTGTGGCGTCCCTTGCACGAAGCTGCTGGAACCTGGTTCTGGTGGGGTGCTAAAGGCCCTGAGGCTTTCAAGGAATTGTGGCATATCATGTACGACCGGATGACTAATTATCACCAACTGCATAACCTGATCTGGGTTTACACGGCTACCACTGATATGAACTGGTACCCAGGTGATCAATACGTAGATATTGTTGGTCTTGATATTTATACTGATCCTACCTCCAATATGAGTGGCGAGTGGGGTGCCATGCAAAACCTGTTTGGCGGTAATAAATTAGTAACGCTTTCTGAAACTGGCAATGTGCCCAATGCAGACAAGATCCGTGGTTTTGCTACCTGGTGGTCATGGTTCACTGAGTGGGCTGGTTTAGTTAAACAACAACCAGACGATGTACTCAATGCCATTTATCACGATGAAGATGTCCTTACCAGAGATGAACTTCCTAACTGGTATATATATGGACAAGCCAATGTAGCCATTACCGAACCGACTGCTCAAGGCAATTTCTATGCTGGCCAACCAATGGCATTGAAAGCAACCGCAACAGATGCCGATGGTACTGTGAAAAAAGTTTCTTTCTGGATTGATGGACAGCTAGTAGGTGTGGATACTGATGCGCAGGATGGTTGGGAAATTTCCTGGACTGGCGCTGTAGTTGGGGCTCATACCATTATGGCTCAAGCCACTGATAACGAAGGCATCGTGGCTACTTCAGCTCCTGTGACCTTTACCCTTAAAACCTACGTTTGTCAGGCTAGTGGTACGATCTTGCGTGAAGTGTGGACTAACCTAGATGGTAGCCAAATTACTGACATTCCAGTACTTAGCCAACCTAACCTGACTAACCAAATTACTAGTTTGCAAGCACCAGCCAACTATGGCGACCGCTTTGGCCAACGTCTGCGTGGGTATATCTGTGCTCCTCAGACGGGTGCTTATACCTTCTGGATCGTATCTGATAACGATGCTCAACTTTCGCTGAGTACCGACGCCGATCCGGCTCACAAGCAGACGATCGCCTTCATTAAAAATGGCTATGCTTTTCCTGGTCAGTGGACCAAGTACCCAAGCCAGAAGTCAGCTACTGTTAACCTGGTGGCTGGACAACGCTACTATTTGGAAGCGCTTCATAAGGAAGAATTTGGTGGAGACAACCTGATTATAGGTTGGAGAACCCCTGCTTCGGCAGCCAATGCTACTCCTGTGATTGTTCCAGGTAGCGTGCTTTCGCCGTTCGTTCCTGTTGTCGTAACAGCTTGCGCGGGCTCGGGCAGTATCCTGAGAGAATACTGGGCTAATGTGAAGGGTGATGCTATCAGCAACATTCCTGTCAATACGACTCCCTCTAGCACTAGCTTAGTAACTACCTTTGAAGGACCTACTAATGTAGCCGATAAATATGCTGCTCGTTACAGAGGTTACCTTTGTGCGCCTATCTCTGGTCAGTATCGTTTCGCTATTGCTGGTGACAATGAAGTAGAGTTGTGGTTGTCTACCAGCGAAAGCGCGGCAGGCAAACAAAAAATCGCCTTCATTAGTGGTGGTCATACCAATCCACGGGAGTGGACTAAATATGCTACTCAGAAGTCAGCTTTAGTAACTTTACAGGCAGGACAGAAGTACTATATTGAAGCCTTGCATAAAGAAGCTACTGGTGGAGACAACCTGTCAGTGAGCTGGCAACAGCCGGGTTCTGCTACTTTCTTTGTCATTCCTGGTGCTAACTTGGTTCCTTTCCAAGCAGCAAATGCTAGAGAAGCGTCATTGGAAGAAGTGATTGGCCTACAAGCGTATCCTAACCCTTTCACTAGCGAATTAACGGTGAACTTTACCACTACTGTCGCTGGCCAAGCTAGCTTGGATTTGTATGACCTACGGGGCGTACGGGTACAGCCATTGTTTGAGCAAGAAGTACAAGCGGGCGAGTCGCACAAGGTATTCGTTAAGGCTAATGCCTTGCAAAACGGTCTCTATCTGATAAAACTGGTCAATGGTAACCAAGTTAGCCACATCAAAGTGATGCTAACTAAGTAAGCATAATCAATTGATTGAATGGAGCCCCTGGGTAGCTAGCAATAGCGATCCAGGGGCTCTTTTTTTGTGGAAGGGTGTCTGTTAATTCCCCAGTAATCAGGACTGTACGAAAGCAAATCAAGCGCAGTATGCAACCCTTGTATTCAAACCTCCATAGCCCTGCCAACTCATTCACACACAATCTTCTCGTATACTTCTTCGCTGAAAATTTGTTTTCGCAAGAGCTTTCCACTTTGGTCGAAGTAGAAGACGAGGTAAACGGAGGCGGTGTCTATCAGCTTGTCAGCTACGTAGAAGGGTAGCCTTTCGTCGCCGGCATTGCCCAAGTCGTCGTATTCGGCGGGGATGATGGGGCCGCGCACGCTACTTAAAATACCGTATTTCTGATTGACATACACCTTCAGGACGATTTCCGTTTCCGTATTCTGGATGTAGGTAATTTCATCGAAAGGTTGTAAGTAATACACTTTGTTGACAAAATCGTACAGCCGCCATTGCTCATTTTCCTTCACCAAAGCCACACTTTGCAGCCAGAAGCGAATATCGTCGAATTGGAAGGGTGCTTTTTCTTTGTTAGCTCGGTCGATCAGACCAAACTTGCCTTTCTTTTTTGCTATGAACAGCAAGCCTTCGTTGTCGTAGAATTGCAGCAGAGATTCGTATTGTGGAGGAATGGCTACCTTCTTTGCCGAGGCGTGAAATAGGCCAAACTTCTGTGCTTTCAGGGTGGCTACGAACCCTTTGCGCATGGGATTCAGCCCATCGTATAGTAAGGGTAGCCGTAGCTTGTTGAGCGAATCTTTCAACGTGGCTTTCCGATTAGCCTCCACCAGAAATAAGTTTGGTCCCAGTACCCGGATAGATTCGTACCCGAAAGGCAGTAATTGGTGTCCCGCAGTGGTGTACAAAGCCTGCTTGCCACTTTTATTTCCCAGCGTGAGGTACATTTTTGCGGTGTTAGCCGGGTTTTCTGGATCGGCAGGTTGTAAATGAAAGTCGCGCACATCGGCTACGCTTACCAGCTTCCGATTAGTGGTATGCAGCCACATGTGTTTCTTCTTCATCAACAGAAAAAGATTGCCGCAGATTAGCGATAGGGAATCATATGCACAGGGCAAATAAGCTTTTCCTTCCTTATCCAGCACGCCCCACTGACCGCGATACTTTACGCCATAAAACCCTTCGTTGGCCACCACCCGCTCGAAAGACAGTGCCCGCCCGGCAGAGTCAAGCATAGGCGTACCATTTAGAAACCAGAGCCTGAAGCCGGTGGAATCCTGGGTAAGCCACGCCGCAGGCAAAGGAATAATAGGTTTTTTCTGCGGTGGCATAATGGCTTGCAAATCGGTATTTACAATCGTTTCGGTGCTATCAGCAAATACTCTTGCAAAGCCAGATTTTACCCATTCTACTTTGTCGTAGCGAAAGGTGAGATGAGCACCAGTGTATTCTTTTGGGGCAGTTTGGGGCAGTAAATGGGTGCTATTCATCAGGGCATAGCGCCCATTTCGGCGCAAGCGTACGAACGTAGTTCCAAGGCCAGCAATCTCGTCGAAAGAAGGCTCGAAGAGCTGTAGCCCGTTCATGGTTGTCAGGCCATGTTTGCCGTTGTGGATTGTCTTGATAAAAAAATCATTCAGCACTTCGACCGAATCAAATTGAGCGGGCAAAATTTCAAACCCTCCGGTGTGAACAATGCCTTGTTTGCCTTGGCGGGTTACCTGAAGCAGGGGCTTTTCCAGTTCATCCATCAACTCGTATTGAAAATCGGCAATTACTTTACCAGTTTTGTCTAAGGCACCGAGCTTGCTATTTTTATAGGCTAGAATAAAATCATCTTTCACGCCCTCACAGAAATAGCCGCTTGCCGTTGAGTCATACGCGATAGGAATTTGCAGGCTGCCATCCGAATCCAGAAAACCATATTTACCTTCTTCATAAACAGGAAAATAGGCCAATGACTGGGCTTTCAAAAGCTTTTCCACATAAGACTTATCGGGGCAATCCGGGTGCTCGGACAAAAAGCCATTCAAGTTTTTCTGCTCGCTATACAGTTGCAAGGCCCAAGCCCAGGCACGCGGCACGTACATGTTTTGCGGTTGTTGCTGTACGAACGCCTCGTAGGTTTCCAGCCGATGCGGTGCCGTAAAAAGCTCAAATGCCATTTGATCGGCCTTGGGGCGGTAAGGGCTATGCGGGTGTCTATTGGCAAACTGGACGTAGCTTTCTACCGTACCATTCCGCGTCTCCGACTCGTATAATACCAACTCGGATATTTCGGTCACTTCGCGCACCTGCACCGCATTGGGATACAAGTCAAGAAAGTGCTTGTAGCTTTCATAGGTGTTGATACGCCGGGCTTCGGCAAAGGCCAAGGCATCGCGCCGTCGGGTGGCTTCCGGGTTTTGTGAAGCAGTAGGGTATTTGTTCAGGAAGGTTTGATAAGCACTGACACGGTTGCTGTCGAGGGCGGCAGCGAAACCCAGGCTATCGATGCGTAGCTTTAAGACCAGCATCGTGCTATCGCTGATGTGGAGCTTTTTCCACTGCTTGCGGGTGTTGGCGGCTGTTTTTGGGTAATCAGCCAAAGCTGCCCGTATATATTGGTACGCCGAATCTATATTTTGCTTGGGGGCTGGCACCCGGAAAAAATAAAGGGCATACCCATATTTGGCTCCGGCACTGGCTGGATTCTTCGCCAGTTCTTTGGTAAAGAGTTTTGCGGCTTGGTCAAACTTTTTTTTCTCCAATTGTTTTAATCCGCGTTTCACTCGTCCAGCCCAGCTTGAACCAGAGAAAAGACTCAAAAAAATAAGTAAAAAGAGTAATTTTAACTTCATAAGAGGTAGTCTCTGAAAAGAGAGAGATCGGTAATTTGCTACAAAGAAAAATATTTTTACCCGTTTTTCTTTAGTTTTAGTGCATACTGCCTTCCAATGCTTTGGCTTTACACTAAAAATGAGCAGTCATGACTGAATTTGAGGCTTATTTACGGTTGGGTTTTACCCATATCATTGACCCACGCGGATACGACCATATCCTTTTTGTGGTAGCCTTATGCGCTGTGTATCACCTGCGGGACTGGAAACGGGTACTGGTTTTAGTTACGGCTTTTACGCTTGGCCATTCTTTTACACTGGTGCTTTCTACCCTAAATATTGTAGTGGTGCGCAGCGACGTAATCGAATTTCTGATTCCCCTGACGATTTTGGTGACAGCCATCAGCAATTTTTTCTACCAAATTTCTACTAGTATCCTGGAAAAAACCAAGCCGCCGTATATGCGGTATTTGCTAGCGCTGGTTTTCGGGTTTATTCACGGGCTGGGCTTTTCCAGTTATCTCAAAAGTTTGCTAGGCACGTCTACCAATATCGTAACCCAATTGCTGGCGTTTAATGTGGGCTTGGAAGTTGGACAGATATTCATTGTGGGAATGGTATTGTCGCTTGCTTTCGTAGCTATTTATGCATGTAAAGTAAAAATGCACGACTGGAATCTGGCTATTTCGGGTATTGTAGCTGGCATGGCCATTTCGCTGCTTATCCACGCCAGCATTTTTCAGTAGTTTGTTACGTTTAATCAATAATTAATTAATTTGTGGCCTCATACGTCCGCAATCACCCATCAACGAGCAATTTTTAACTTTCAAATTCATACATTGCCTATACTTCTTGCTGTTAAAAGAACGCCTACTCTTTCCGTTATTCAATTCTTTTCCTAAAATGAAGATCTTAACAATGAAGAAATTTCTTTTGCATACAGCCATCTTGCTCTTGCTTGCCAACGGTTTACAAGCGCAAGCGCCCGCCATGAGTGAGTACAATGCTAACCGACAATTTGAGCAGCTCGGTACCGAGCTACCTACGCCCAATAGCTACCGTACCGCCTCGGGCGCACCCGGCCCGGCTTACTGGCAGCAAAGAGCCGACTACGACATTAAAGTAACACTGGATGATGACAAACAGCACATCAAGGGTTCGGAAGTAATTACCTACACCAATCGCTCGCCCGATGTGCTTACCTACCTGTGGCTACAGTTGGATCAGAATATTTTTGATAAAAAATCGAATGCAAACCTGTCGCAAACTGGTCAGCTAGGCAATAAAGCCAACTTCACGGCCCTCGGTTTTGTGATGAACCAGAAATTTGACGGCGGTTTCAACATTACTTCGGTCAAGGATAAGGCAGGGAATGCGCTTAAATACGTCATTAATCAGACTATGATGCGGCTTGACATCGCTCAACCACTCAAGCCGGGTGCTACCTATTCCTTCTCCGTAGAATGGAATTACAACATACACGACGAGGTGAACATGCACGGTGTTCCCGGCACCAACCGAATGGGCTTCGAAAACTTCGAGAAAGATGGCAATAATCTGTACGAAGTGGCTCAGTTCTTCCCGCGAATGGCGGTGTATGATGATGTGAATGGCTGGCAACACAAGCAGTTTATGGGTCAGGGCGAGTTCACTCTGCCTTTTGGTGATTACAAAGTAGCCATTACCGTACCCAGCGATCACGTAGTTGCGGCTTCGGGAGAATTGCAGAATTCAAGCCAGGTATTGACTTCTACGCAAGTAAAAAGGCTGGAAAAGGCCAAGAATACCAAAGATCCGGTGGTGATTGTAACCCAGGAGGAGGCGCAACAAGCGGAAAAAAGAGAGGGCAACAAAGGCCAGAAAACCTGGGTTTACGTGGCAAAAAATGTCCGTGATTTTGCCTTCGCCAGCTCTCGCAAGTTCATTTGGGATGCCAAGCAAACCGAGATCGGAGGCAAGCGAATCTGGTGCATGTCATACTATCCTAAGGAAGGGAATCCCTTGTGGGGCAAATATTCTACCCGGGTAGTAGAGCATACCTTAAAATCTTATTCCAAGCACACCATTAACTATCCTTATCCGGTCGCTATTTCGGTACATGGGCCGGTAGGTGGCATGGAATATCCCATGATTTGCTTCAATGGCGGACGGCCAGAGCCCGACGGAACCTATACGGAGCGCACCAAATACGGAATGATTTCGGTGATTATGCACGAGGTAGGGCATAACTTTTTTCCCATGATCATCAACTCCGACGAGCGGCAGTGGACCTGGATGGACGAAGGTTTAAATACCTTTTGCCAATACCTGTCCGAGCAGGAATGGCAACGCGATTATCCATCTACGCGGGGCGAGCCGCAGAAGATAGTGCCTTATATGAGCAGCGATCCGGCTACGATAGTGCCCATTATGACCAATTCTGAGCAAGTGACGCAGTTTGGCGCGAATGCTTACGGCAAACCAGCTACTGCCCTTAACATTCTGCGTGAAACTGTCATGGGACGCGAACTGTTCGATCATGCTTTTAAAGAATACGCCCAGCGCTGGGCTTTTAAGAGCCCACAACCCGCAGACCTGTTTCGCACCCTGGAAGATGCTTCTGGCGTAGATTTAGATTGGTTCTGGCGTGGCTGGTTTTATGGCACCAAGCCCGTAGAAGTCTCATTGGAAGATGCCAAATGGTCTCGGGTAAATACGCAGAACCCGGAGGTGGAAAATGCCCTGGCGAAAACCGAAGCCAGTACCAAGTTGCAGACCCTGAGCAAAATGCGGAATGACTCGCTGTTGAAAAGTACCTTGTTAGAAGAAGACCCGTCTCTGGCTGACTTCTACAATTCCTACGATAAGTATAAAGCCACCGACACGGACAAACGGCAGTACGACGCGTATTACAATTCCTTGAGCAAGGAGGAAAAAGAGCTGCTGGATGCTGGCCTGAACTTCTATACATTGGAATTCAAGAACAACGGTGGGCTGGTTTCCCCGATCATTCTCAAGATGGATTATGAAGATGGCACTAGTGAAATACAGCGCTTTCCTGCCGAAATCTGGCGCTTCAATGATCAGAAGATAACCAAGATTATTTCCACTAAAAAGCCCGTGGTTTCTTTTACGTTAGATCCCTTCTTCGAGACTGCCGACATTAATACAGAAAATAATTCTTTTCCCCGAAAACCGACGCCTAGCCGCATTCAACTGTACAAACAGCAACGGGCTGCGCCGAAGAACCCTATGCAATTGCAACAGGAAAGCCCGCAAAAATCTGGCGGAAGTACCAACCAAAACAAATAGATGGATGATGGATGGGTAGACGCGCGGATAAGCCCATCTACCCATTTTTGGTAACCTTATGAGCCAAGAAGCAAGTCGGCTACTTCATCTCCCACGGTACTGGCCAGCGAAACGCCCATGCCATTGCAGGCAAAACCCAGCACCAATCGAGGCGATATTTTTTGCATGATTGGCTGTTTGTCGTCCGAAAAACCCATCACGCCTGACCAGTGTTGCGCTAATTCCCAGGCTTGTCCCGGTAAGATCACTTCGCGCAGCAAACGCTCCAGTTCAGCCAGAATAACGGGGTTGGCCTGCATTTGCGTGGAGGTTTCTTCTTCAAATGCCAGGTTTCGGCCGCCACCCAACAGTACCCGATTGCCTACATTGCGGAAATAATAAAATCCTTCGTTGAAATGGAAAGCACCTTCCCAGGGAAGATTGGGTACAGGTTTGGTAATAATCACCTGCCCGCGTCCTGGAGAAATAGTGGTGTGGGGCAGCAAAGTTTGGGTGAAAGCATTGGTACAGACCGCGACCTGTTCGGCACGAAAAGCAATTTGCCCTCGCGTTAGCTCCTGCACGTGTATTTTCATGCACGAATCGTTTTCCTCTATATCCACTACCTCAGCGCCAGTACGGATTTCCACTCCTTTTTCCTGAGCCAGCCGCAGAAGCGCCCGCATCAGCAAGCCCGTGTGCAAGTGGCCTTCGTGCGGATTATACACCATACTGCGTACCAACGCCTGTTGAAAGCCAAAGCGAGCCACCAGTTTGGGGCAGTCTGTATACACGCCTTCAGGATAAACTTTTCGGAGCAGCTCATTAACAAGTTCAATCTGACTGAGTGCTGGCAACGCTTGTTCAAAGATAAGCTCAAATCCGCCTACGGGTTGGTAATCTATGGCTGCATCGCCGAGGCGTTCCCGTAGCCGAGCCAGGCCACACACCCGTTTTTCAATCACGGCCAGCGTTTTGTCGATGCCGCCTTGTTGTAGGTCGGAAAGGATCTCTGAAAGTGAGCCAAAACAGGCAAAACCTGCATTCCGAGTGCTGGCTCCGGTAGGGAAAAGCCCTCGTTCCAGCACCAAAACGGAGCGTTCAGGGGCTTTTTCTTTGAGAGAAATAGCCGTAGAAAGCCCAACGATGCCACTGCCAATAACAATGGTATCGTAAGAAAGAAAAGATTCGCTTTCCCAGAAACTGAGCATGAGAAGGTTGGCCACACCTGACCGTGTTTTCCACGAAAGTAAGGAGAAAAACCCTCGAGAGGAAATCAGTGGCCTATTGTGCTAGTGGTTTGTCATAAAGTGGTGCCACGACTATAACCGTTATCGCTAGAGTCCTCGCTAGAGTCCTCGCTAGAGTCGTGGCACCACTAGATTGAGATTACAGCGTACTACCGTAACTGACTGATGGAGCCGCCCAGCGAGGTATTGATGTCGCTTTTGGCAGGATTGCCTTTGTAGCGAATATTGCCGCCCGTACCCGCAGAGGCTTCCAGACTTTTGCTAGCCGCCACTTCCGCGTTTCCTCCGGTATTGGTACGAATGTTTACTGTTTCACTAGATAAGTTCTTGGCATTCAATTGGCCGCCCGTACTCACGAGCGTTTTCTGAGTGGTCGCTTTGCCGGAAAGGGTTGCTAAGGCTCCTTCGCCTACTTCTACGCGTAAATTGGTGGCGAGCACGTCCATCGTTACGATGCTACCAGAATGGGCTTCTACTTCTAAATCATCGGCCATTACCACCGTTTTTACCTTCACCTCAGCCCCGCGCCCTGTATGAAGCTGGCTCAGGGCATCAAACGTGACAATGACCTTGATCCGCTTGCGATTTTTGTTGTCATGGTTGCTGAAATCCAGGCTCTTGGTCTTAATAGCCAACTCGTTACCCGTGGTAATGATAGACACTTCATCGATGTCCTCTTCCGAACCGATAATTTTTACTTGTGCCTTGTCGCCATGGACAAGTTCTGCCTGTATGCTTCCTTGCAAAGTCAATTTTTGAAAGGTGCCTACCGGTACGTCGCGGGTTTGTTGAGCAAAGCCGAGTTGCCCCAATAATACACCCGTCATCAGGAAAAGAAAGGTTTTTAGCTTTTTCATCGTCGTTAGAATAAGTTTAAAACAATATCCCATGCATACGGGTATTATCACAATTGAATGGTGATAAATGGCATTATTTTACGAGCTTTTCTGTAAAAATCCCTGAACAGGCTCAAATACAAGGTTCTTTCGAGGCTATTCAGGGATTCGCTTTAGATTTTTACCCAAGCTTGCTTGCGATTGCTTTCAATAATTTTTTCGCATAAGATTAATTCTCTCAAGCCATCGGCAAAGGTGGGATAAGACGGATTCTCCGGCTGTTTGCCCTCGTGAACCGCCTTGTAGACCTCTTTGAATAATTGTTTCGAAGTATCGGGGAAGCCCTCGTTATGTCCGCCGGGGAAGGAAATCAGGCTGGCGGTTTCGCGGTGCACCAGCGATGGGTCACGCATCAGCATTTCATTCGCTTTTTCGCGCTTACCGATCCATAGATTATTGGGCGATTCTGAACACCAGTTCAGGGTTTCTTTCGAGCCCGAAATTTCCAGTTCGATGCGGTTTTTCCTACCAGCCGACACCTGGCTTACTGTCACTACGCCCTTGCTGCCATCGTTGAACTTCAGCATCACCGTAGCGTAGTCTTCCGTGGTAATAGGAACATCCTGATAATCTTCCGGTTGTATCATCTTGCCAGAATAGGTTTCGATGGGCTTGGTTGGCTTTTTCCGCTGAGGATGGATGGTAGCAAAATCAGCCATGACCGCCGTAATTTCCAGGCCAGAGATGTATTCAATCAAGTCCATGAGGTGCGAGCCAATGTCGGCAATGGCACGCGACTCGCCCGACTTATCGGGTTCCAGGCGCCAGTTGTAGTCTGTTTCGTAAAAAAGCCAATCCTGCAAATACGTACCAATGATGGAGTGTACTTGTCCCAGTTCACCTTTTTCGCGCATGGCCTTCATTTGGCGCACCAAAGGATAATACCGGATATTGAAATGAAGCGCATTGACCAGCCCCGACTTTTTGGCCAGTTCGACTAATTCCGCTGCTTCGGCTACGGTATTGGCCAGGGGCTTTTCGCACACTACGTGCTTGCCTGCCAGCAAGGCACTTTTGGCCATGGGAAAGTGAAGGAAATTGGGTGTACAAATGTGTACGCATTCTATTTCCGGATCGGCTAATAACTCATTGAAATCACCATACGATTTGTCAATACCCAAAATTTCTGCTTTTGCTTTCGCATATTCGGCACTAAAGTCGTTGATGGCCACCACTTCTACGTCAGGAAGTCGCCGGAGTGCTTCGATGTGGGCTGGTCCAATAAACCCCAGGCCAGCTACACCTACTTTAATTTTTTTCATCATGGAAGAAGAGATAAGATTAATAGAGGCTTCAAATATATTCTTTTTCGTTCGCACGCAAGTGCAATTTCCTCGCAGTTATTTCCCGAAAATTTTGCTCATTTAGTAAAGTGCGCCGATAATTGCTTGCTAAATAATGCTAATTTAAGGCCTCATGGGCTACAGTACACAGAATGTATGCAGCCAAACGCTTATCTTTGTTTACATACATATGCCCATATCCCGTTGTTAGGCTTTTTGCTCTTATGGCATTTCCATTAGGCGTGTATAATCGATAATCGACTACCCATTCTCATGATGAAAAAGTATGTATTGCCCTGCCTCTTTCTTTGCCTAGTAGTGGTAGCCTGTGTTGAACGTCCGCAGCCGCCGCCAGGCATTTTGAGCCAGGAAATAATGGCGAAAATCTTAATGAATGTTCACATTGCCGAGGCAAAAGCGGATCGGGTTAGTTTTCGGTCTCCCGATTCTACGCAAGCGTTATATAAAGCCTACGAATCAAAGATTTTTAAGAAATATAAGGTGGATTCTGTTGTCTATCGGAAAAGCTTTGAGTTTTATCTGGAGAATACCGATTACCTGGATGAAATTTACCAGGCAGTAGTGGATAGTTTAAGTGTAAGGGAAAAACTAGGGCAAATCGACTGAGAAGTTCAGCTTACTTGAGGAAGAATATCCTTAAATTTTGTTAAATTATTGCTTTGTCTTTACTTTTCTACCCTGCACATCAGCATATTTGCATTTGGCATAAAGTAAGCATCACGGCAGAGTAAATTGCTAAGGGCTAAAAAGTCTATTTTTTCATCCATCCAATCATTCACTCTTGAAGGCTCGTCTTGTAATTATCCCTACCTATAATGAAATCGAAAATATAGAAGCGATTATTCGTACCGTATTTTCGCTGCCTTTGCCCTTCGACCTACTCATTATTGATGATGGCTCTCCTGACGGAACGGCTACTCGGATTAAAGAACTGCAAGAGGAATTTCCCCATCAATTGTATTTGCAGGAACGGAAAGGCAAGATGGGTTTAGGTACGGCTTACCTCCACGGCTTCAATTATGCTTTGCAGCACGGTTACGAATATATTTTTGAAATGGATGCCGATTTTTCGCACAACCCCGAAGATTTGATTCATTTATACCGCGCCTGTGCCGAAGGCGGCAATGATGTAGCTATTGGCTCCCGCTACAGCAACGGCGTGAATGTGATTAACTGGCCTATGAGCCGTGTGTTGCTCTCTTATTTTGCCAGTCGTTACGTACAGTTCATTACCGGCCTTCCCATTCATGATACTACTGCCGGGTTCAAATGCTACCGGCGCAGGGTGTTAGAAAACATAGAATTGGACAAGATGCGTTTTGTGGGTTATGCCTTCCAGATCGAAATGAAGTTCCGCGCCTGGAAGTACGGTTTCCGTCTGGTAGAGGTGCCTATCATTTTCACCGACCGTACCAAAGGTCAGTCTAAAATGTCCAAAGGCATATTTCGGGAAGCCATTATCGGTGTTATTCAAATGAAAATCAATAGCTTTTTTACCCGTTATACCCTGGCGTATAAAAACGATTAACGATTTGATAATTTCCCAAAGGGACACTTGTCGCGGGCGGTTATAAGTGCTTGTGCGACAATAGGGGCAAAGTGGCGAAATTACTTACATACAGAGGGGAAGCCTACTGTATTGCATCGCTTTAGTAAGGAATGTTTTTCTACCTTAGTTTTCAAAATACCAAACTGGTTTGTGAAAAGAAAACTACTCTTGCTCGCTTTTATGGGGATGTTCATAGGTGGCTCTGCCGATGCGGAGAGGCTGATTCGTTCCCTACAACAAATACCAGGGATTGCCCCTACGAAACAGGCAAAGGCAGCGCCCAAATCTTTCTCCCTTTTTCCAGCTAAGCGTACTTCCAAAGATACGGCTCCGATCGATACCATGGCTCTCCATCGGTTGCGTACCCAAACGCAGGTTTTGCAAACATTAGCAGCTAATTTTGGTATCAAAGATTTTTTAAACCGGGAAAAAGCACTTCGGTTAGCGAAACAATACCATTGGCCTTTGCAACAAACGGATGCCAATGGCACAACCATTTCGCTACAGGGCTTAGACGAAATGGGGCAAGCCCATTATTATGTCTCTTACAACAACCTGGAAGCTTTCGATACCCGCACAAATCTCCTTTGGATAGGCAACCGATCGGGTTATAACCTGAGCGGAGGCAGCATTAATCTTTCTGGAAGACTAGGTATTTGGGATGCTGGCCGGGTACGATCTACCCACTTGGAACTGAATGGCCGCATTACGCATCAAGACAATCCATTTTCGCTGGAAAACCATGCCACCCATGTAGCGGGGACGATGATGGCCTCCGGCTTGAATCCTGCTGCGAAAGGAATGGCTTATGCCGCTAATTTGAAAGTGTGGGATTTTAATAATGATACTCCCGAAATAACTACCGCAGCGACAGGATTACTGGTTTCTAACCACTCTTATGGCAGTTTGTGCGGTTGGCGGGCCACGGGGAGAGGTTGGGAATGGTGGGGCGAACCGACGCTCAGTGAAACGTACGACTGGAAGTTCGGTTTTTATACCAATACTTGCCGCGACTGGGATATAATTACTTATAACGCTCCTTACTACCTGCTTGTAAAAGCAGCCGGAAACAACCGCACCGATACCGGCCCGGCAGCGGGAACCGCTTACTTCCTCTCTAATAGCAATATCAAAAGTGAGGTTGTCCGTAGCCGCAACGATGGATACGATATTGTGACGACCAATGGCAATGCAAAAAATATTCTGACTGTTGGAGCGGCCAATGGCATGCCCAATGGTTATGCTAAACCTTCTGACGTAGTGATTTCCGCTTTCAGCAGTTGGGGGCCTACAGACGATGGACGGATTAAACCCGATCTGGTGGGTATTGGCGTCAATGTACTTTCTACAGGTATTGCCAGCGACCAGAACTATTTTTTTGCTAGTGGCACTTCTATGGCCTCGCCCAATGTAACTGGTTCGCTGTTGCTGTTGCAAGAACACTATGCCCGGCTAAACAAGGGCAACTTTATGCGTTCAGCTTCTCTGAAAGGACTTGCCCTACATACAGCCAATGAAGCAGGCAATAGCCCCGGCCCAGATTATATTTACGGCTGGGGGCTGCTCAATACAGAAAAAGCGGCCAGCATTATTTCCAATTTTGGGGGCAATCATTTTATGCAGGAACGAGAGCTAACCCAAAACCAAACGTATACATTTCAGATAGTGGCTTCGGGCAAAGGACCCTTGGAGGCAACCCTTTGCTGGACTGATCCCGAGGGGATCGTTGCTCCGCTTACGCCAAGCTCGGTAAACAACCGTACGCCCAAACTGGTCAATGACCTGGATTTACGCATCAGTGAGGGACAAAATACGTATTTGCCCTGGACTTTAGACCCCGACAATCCGGCCAATGCTGCCGTTCCTGGCGACAATATCCGCGATAACGTAGAAAAAGTATTTATTCCGAATGCCGTGCCAGGGAAAACCTATATGGTGAGTGTCTTGCACAAAGGAACCTTGCAAAAGGGGCCACAGGCTTATTCGCTTATCGTTAGTGGCCTTGGTGGAAAAGCCTATTGCACGTCGGGTGCCACGTCTGAGGCTGATTCAAAAATCAATGAGTTTGTGTTTGGTACGATACAAAATGCCTCGGCTGGCAATTGTGCTACCTATACCAATGCCACCTACCTTACTACCAGCGTTACCGCTAACCAGACGCTTCCCTTGAGCCTTACTTTAGGTACTTGTGGAGCCAATACCGATAAAATAGGGAAGGTGTTTATTGATTGGAATGGTGATGCCGACTTTGATGATAGCAATGAGTTGATGGCCACTACGCCCCTGATTAACGGAACCGAACAATACCAGACCACCGTAACCGTTCCGCCGGGTATTATTCCTGGTCACTCTTCGATTATACGGGTGGTATGTACAGAAACCAGTAGTGCAAGCCAGGTAGCCGCCTGTGGTAATTACCTGCAGGGAGAAACCCAGGATTATCGCATTACCTTTGGCACCCCAGCCAACGATGTAGGCGTAGTAGAACAAACCTATCCTGAAACGAATTTCTGTGCTAATGCAGAGGCAGGTGGCGTGACTGTGTTGATAAAGAACATGGGGCAGGATACGCAAACCAAAGTACAAGTGACTACTGTGATAAGGGAAGAAAATGGCCCGGTGGTGGCTACCTTAAACGGCACATACCTGGGATCGCTGCCTCCAGAAAATGAGGCATCTGTTGTGTTGAAAGGCACTTTCAATGCAGAGCCAGGGAAACGCTATTCTTTTACCAGCAGTACTACCCTGGCACAGGATGCTGACCCCACCAACGACGTTTATGAGGCTACTCGCTACGTGAGTGGGTTTGTGTCGCCTCCACTGGCCAATGCCACCACGTGTGGCAATGACCCCACAGCTCTTATAACCAGCGGGGGTACTACGGCATTCTGGTATGACAGTCCGACAAATGGCCAGTTACTGGCAACAGGTAGCTTGACGTATACCGCTACTAAGCCAGCAAACAACACTTATTATGTGGCCCTGAATGATTTTAAAGGTATAGTAGGGGCGGTCGAAAAAGCTGGTTTCTCTGGTGGTAGCTACGCACAACATACGGCTGCCGTTACCTTTACTACTCAAGTGCCTCTCATGCTCGAACGCGCACGGTTATACGTGGGAAATTCAGGCCAAATAAAGTTCACTGTCGAAAACCTGCAAGGCTATCCCATCTCCTCTACTGTCTTGAATGTAGAGGCCACCCGCACGCCCGAAGCAACCGGCGAGGCCGCCGATGATGCATCAGACCAGGGAGCCGATTATTACCTGAACTTACCAATACCAGCAGCCGGCGATTATCGGTTGACTGTTTCTTATTTCAATGGCGCTACCCTATACAGAAGCAATGCTGGCGTCTCTGGTTATCCTTTTACTATTCCCAAAATAGTATCGATCACTGGCACTACAGCGGGCAACAGTACCTATAATTATTTGTATGACCTGCGCGTAAAATCAGTCGGTTGCCCCAGCCCAAGAATACCCGTGATCGCCGATGCAGCACCCGAAGCAGTAGCCACCATCTCATCCGCTCCATCCATTAGTTTTTGCCAAGGCGACTCTTGGGTACTAAAAGCCAATGTGGCCGCCGATCTTACTTACCAATGGAATAAAAACGGGCTTGGCCTGGAAGGCGCTACGACGGATAGCCTGCAAGTGACAGAGCCAGGTAATTACACTGTCACCGTTACCAATGACAACGGATGCAGTAAAACCTCTACCGCCATAGCTGTCACCGTCGATCCTAATACTTCTATAGCCGTGAATGTTATAGCTGACTCTTCGCCCGAAGTCTGCCCTGGCAACGCCATAAATATACTGCTGACCGCTGTGACTGACTTATCGCCTTCGTTACTCAGGTTTCAATGGCAAAAAAACAAAGTAGACATTCTAGATGCAACCAACGCACAGTACCAGGCCACCCAGCCGGGAAGCTACACCGTGAGGATAGGCCGCCTTCCTTGCAGCGTTTCCATTTCCGACTCCTTGGTAATTAGCCATGCAGCCGTTGATCTTGTCGTAGCAAACGCAACTATTTGCGGAGGGACAGGGGCGGCTGAACTAACCGCACAGAGTAACGTGGGTACAGTAGCCTGGTACGATGCGCCTACAGGAGGTGATTTGCAAGCTATTGGCAACCATTTTGTTACGCCGGTTTTAAACGCCACCAAAAGCTATTATGCTACTGTAAATGATTTTAGCGCTATTGTTCCTTCTCCAACCGTATCATCGGGAGGAGAGTATTCGTCTGAGACCAGTAGTAAACTTTACTTCGATGCCAAGGTTCCTTTTATGCTGGAAAAAGCTACGCTCAATATCAATGCACCCGGAAGCGGATTGACAACAGTTACTGTGACCATCACTGACAAAAACCGGAGTGATAATGTGATAGCTTCTACGGTTCTCCAGGTATCGTCAGGAGTAGCTGAATATCCCTTGGATCTTTTCATTCCAGCCGCTGGAGATGATTATGGCATCCAGCTATCTGAATTCGTAGGAACCACCCAAGCGTATATCATTACTACGCCTGGTGCCATTCATTATCCTTACGAAATAGCGGGTCTTGTTACTATCAAGGGCAATAATCAAATGACGCCAGCCAATTACTACGGGTATCTCTATCAATGGAAAGTGAAATCAACGGGTTGTGCCACTTCCAGCCGCTCTGAAGTGAAAGTGAAAGTGCTTGCCTCTACTCCACCACAAGCGATTCTGTCCAGCGAAAATCAGGTTATTTGCCGAGGTGACTTGGCTAGCCTGCCCTTAACACTGCAAGGAGTAGCCCCGTGGTCCATTACATATACCAATGGACAAATACCCATCACTATCGACAGCATTCCTAGCTCCCCCTATTCTCTGTTGGTGAGCCAAGCGGCTACGTATTCATTGGTCTCTGTAAATGACGGACAAAGCTGCGTCAATGGTCAGGTAAGCGGTAGTGCGACCGTTTCCATCAATGAATTGCCTACCGAATATCCTAGTATCATTGTCAGTGGACCCACTACTTTCTGCCTGGGCGAAAGTGTCCAGTTAACGGCTTCTATTGGCTTCGAACATTACCTTTGGTCTACGGGCGAAACCAGTAACTCTATTGTTATACAGCAAAGTGGCACGTACACCGTCTCCGGAAGCATAGCCAATTGTTATGGCCCACTTTCCGATTCAATCAAAGTACTGGTGCAGCCCATAATCGACCAACCCATTATTACTGCCAATGGGCCACTCAGCTTTTGTGTAGGCGATAGCGTTACCCTTTCAGCCCCTAAAGCGTATGATCAATATCTTTGGTCTACCGGCGAAAGCACGCCTTCTATCACAGTGAAAGAAAGTGGTAGTTTCAAGGTGGCCGTGGCGAATGTGGGCTGTCCAGGGCCTGTTTCAGAACTGGTTATCATAGAAGTAAACCATAACTTGCCACCCAAACCAGAAGTTGCCACGCTGGGATTGAGGCTTATGTCGAGTAGCACTACCGGCAATCAATGGTTCCAAGACGGGCATCTCATTGCGGGAGCTACCCAGCAAGCGTATGCAGTCTCAGCCACAGGTAAATACATGGTGAGAGTTAACCAAGCTGGTTGCGAGATTACGTCAGATGAAGTATCCATTATTGTGACCGACCTCGACAATACTTCCGCCAATGGTATCGAGTTATATCCCAACCCCGCCCAGCAACGTTTCGTAGTAAAATATCCGATTAGCCAAGCGTCCAGCCGCGTTACAGCCACCGTCTATAATGCTATGGGAATGGAACTGTTCGCCCAGGAATTGCGAGCCGAACAACAGGTCTGGCACGGAATATTTGAAGTAGCCCATCTGTCTCAAGGGGTATATTTTATCAAAATTATGGAGAATGGGAAAGTAGCCGTCCGTACTTGGGTAAAAGAGTAAAAAGTGCGGCAATAGGTGGGTAAGGTCGGACGCATTTCAAACGCGTCCGACCTTTTTGTTAATATACTTAAGCGCATCTACTTATATCATGAATTATTTATGTGAATATGTGTAAAGTAAATATGTATATTGCCCCGACGGATAGATCTTGAATGCAAGAGTTACCAGACTTTTTCTTCTGCTCTGTTTTATTTCACATTCATCAGGTATATTTGGGTGCCTTCAACTGGTTGTATGAAAAAGTATTTCGGAACGATGCTGAGTCTGTGGATTTGCCTCTGGGGCAATCACTTTCTGCTGGCTCAATCCACTCCTCCCCATAACCAGCTTCCTTCGCTTACCAACCAAAAAGAATTAAAACAGCTTCAAATTCAGGCTAAAACAGCTTACCAAATTAGTTATTCGAAAGCCATGAAACTTGCTCGCCAGCAGGGATGGATTATTCGCAAAACGACTGCTGATGGACGAACCATAGCCTTGCAAGGCCTCAATGAGTGGGGAATGCCAGTTTACTATACCACTTACAATAACAGCTTTGCGGCAGCCACTACCCGCACCAACCAACTCTACACGGGCGGTACCCTTGGCCTCAACCTCTCGGGCAATAGTCTCAGCGTATCTACCAAGCTAGGCGTGTGGGATGATGGTTCGCCCCGGATTACGCACCAGGAATTGGCCAATAGAGTAACGCAAATGGATGGCGTAACATCCGATACTCATGAACATTCTACCCACGTATCGGGTACTTTGATAGCGACTGGCCTCAATGCTGTGGCACGCGGAATGGCTTACGGAGCTAAGCTAAAAGCCTGGGATTTCAACAACGATATTAGCGAAATGACCGCCGCTGCCGATAATTTGCTGGTTTCCAACCATTCGTATGGCACACTGGCTGGCTGGGATCTCGACTCAGATTTGCCCGGCAGCGACAACAATGACAAGTGGCGCTGGTATGGAGACGTGAACGTGAGTACTACTGAAGACTACAAATTTGGCTTTTACAGTGAGCAGGCCAAACAATGGGATCAAATTGTTTACAACGCGCCTTTTTATTTACCGGTGAAGTCGGCTGGCAATAACCGAGGCGCAAACGGCCCTCCTTCGGGCACTACTTACCGTTTGGGTGGAGGCACTACTACCAGTACTGACCCACGAAATTCGCAGAATGGCTACGATTTGATTGCTATGGTTAGCACCGCCAAAAATATTCTGACGGTGGGGGCTGTGTATCCTATTCCTAATGGCTATCAAAATGCTTCCAACGTGCGGATTGCCCCATTTAGCAGTTGGGGGCCTACGGATGACGGACGGATAAAGCCCGATATTGTGGGCGACGGGATAGCGGTAACTTCCTGCACTGCTTCCACCGATAATGCTTATGGTGCGCTCAGCGGCACTTCCATGGCTACCCCCAACGTGAGTGGTTCCCTGTTGCTATTGCAAGAATTATATGCCAAACAGAAGAATGGAAACTTCATGTGGGCCTCTACGCTGAAAGGCTTGGCAATCCATACCGCCGACGAAGCAGGCACCAACACGGGGCCGGATTATATGTATGGTTGGGGCTTGCTCAATACCGAAAAAGCGGCCAAAGTCATTATCAATACCGAAGACAACCACCTGCTCTATGAACGAACGCTGGCGCAAGGCGAAACCTTTACGCTACCCATCATAGCCTCGGGCAAAGAGCCGCTGGTAGCCACCATCTGCTGGACCGACCCGGAAGGAACTGCCTTGCCGGCTACCGCTGCTAACTTAAATAACCGTACGCCCCGATTGGTCAATGACCTGGACTTACGCATTTCTGACGGCTCTACCTATACGCTTCCCTGGACATTAGATCCCAATAATCCTGGTAATGCAGCCACCAGAGGCAATAATATTCGCGACAATGTAGAGCAGGTACTTATAGAGAATACGATTCCAGGCAAGATGTATACGCTTAAAGTGGCACACAAAGGCGATTTACAGCAAGGGCCACAAAACTACTCTCTATGGGTGAGTGGGGTAGGGACAGCTACTTATTGCACCTCCAAGGCTATTAATGCCACGGGCGCACGCATCAATAATGTCACCTTTGGCCAGGTTTCTACGGGAGGTTTTAATAATACCCCTCCTGCAGGCTGTACCACGTATACTGATTTTACCTATCTTTCTGCAAGTGTTAGTGTAGGCCAGGAAACTCCCATTCCACTTAGCATCAGCCTGGGTACGTGTGATAATTCTTCGAATAAAATAGCCAAAGTATTTATTGACTGGAACCTTGACAAAGACTTTACGGATGCCAATGAATTGGTGGCCACCTCGGCAGTAATCAATGGAAATAACCTCTTTACTGTCCCCATAAACGTACCGGATGGCTTGGCCGTGGGTTACATTACCCGCATGCGAATCGTATGTGTAGAGACCAACGACCCGACTCAGGTCACTTCTTGTGGCAGTTATACCAGAGGCGAAACCCAGGATTATACGATCCGCTGCATTCGACGCCAGGTTGATGTTGGCGCCGTGGGCTTGTATTCGCCCGAAACAGGGGTATGTGCCAATACAGCCCAGCCAATCTCAGTCATTATTCAAAATTTCGGTTCTTCTGCCCAGACCAATATTCCTGTTACTACTGTTGTCCATGATGACAACGGTACAGTGGCTACCTTGAGTAATACGTTTGTGGGCACCCTGCTCCCTTTCGAACAGGTAAGTGTAACGATGAACGGAACCTTTAACACAGTAGCAGGCAGCGCCTATACTTTCCTGACCAGTACCAACTTGCCGGGCGATTTGAAGGCGTCTAATAACCAGCATACAGCTACCCGTACCATCAGCGGCATCAATCCGGCACCTGTGGCTACCGCAGCCCAGTGCGGTGACGATCTTGCTACCTTAAAAGGTACTGGCAATGGCACCCTTTTCTGGTACGATGCCCCTACAGGTGGTACTCTTTTGGCAGTAGGCAATGCTGCCTCTTCTACTGTCATTCCTGCCGACCGTACTTATTACGCTGCCCTTAATGACTTCAGTGCTGCGGTGGGACCTGTCAATAAAAAAGCATTTGCTGAAGGCAGTTATGGCCAATTTAATCCAATGGTGCTATTTACTTCGCAAATCCCCTTGATGATTGAAAGTGCCCGGCTATACATTGGTCATGCAGGAAAGATATTGTTTAGCGTAAAAAAACTGGATGGGACAGTGGTTTCCAGTACCACACTGGACGTAAGCGCCACCCGTAGCTCTCCTGAAACGGGCGAAACCCCCGATGACCCTAACGATATGGGGGCGATATATAACCTGAACTTAACAGTGCCTGCCCCTGGCAATTACCAAATAGCCATAGCTTATCAAAATGGCGCTACTATTTTCAGAAATAAAAAAATTACGAATGCTGGTTATCCCTTCCTTATTCCTGGCATTGTGTCCATTACAGGCAATACGGCCAGCGCCTCTGGTGGGCCGCCGTCCAATAATTACTATTACTACTTGTACGATCTGCGGATAAAAGCTGCTGGATGTACCAGCCTTAGAACGGCCGTAGCCATCAATAATGAACCCACACTGGAAGCCCATATTGCAGTAACTGGCAATACTACTTTGTGCAATGGCCAGCTCGTAACGATAAAAACAACCGCTATTGGAAGCCAAACCTACCAGTGGAAAAAAAATGGAATCAACCTGACAGGCGCTATCCAGGCTACCTATCAGGCTGGCGAAACGGGTATTTATACGGTAGAAATAGCCCGGGGCAATTGTCTAGCCATGTCTAATATGGTTTCGGTAACGGTATTTGAAAAGCCTATTGTTACCGCGAACTTGGCCGCACTATCCTCTAGCCAGCCAAGCAATAATCAATGGCTTCTCAACAAAGTAGCCATTCCGGGGGCTACCCAACAAACGTATACCGCTTTACAAAGTGGCCATTACTCTGTGCGCTCTTCACAAAAGGGCTGTCCCGATCAGGTTTCCGATGAGATAAATGTGATTGTTACGGCTACCATGAATCCCTTGGCCGAGCCCACCTGTCAACTCTACCCCAATCCGGCTACTGATAATTTTAAAGTAGAATATATTCCAACACATTTGCCAAAAGAAGTAATGGCAGCGATATACAATGCCCAGGGAGCTATTATCCTAACGCAGGAGCTACGCAACGATGCTGGTATTTATAAGGAAACTTTCGATATCGCTGGCCTTGCCAACGGCTTGTACTTTGTGCGCGTAATGGATGATAAAAACACTTTCGTAAAAGCTTTGGTAAAACACTAACTAAAGTGTATGAATTTAGCTTCCTCTTTAGAACGTACTGTTCTGCATCCTACTGCCAGTATAGCTAACCTGGAAAATGCCATTGGTGAAGCCAAAAAGTACCCACTAGCAGGTTTATCCGTACCACCTTTCTGGGTAAAAAAAGTAAAGCGTGACCTGGACAATCTGCCTATTTCGCTGGCTACTGTCGTAGGTTTTCCTTTTGGCTACCAACGAACAGAAACCAAACTGGCTGAAATGAAAATCGCCTTGCAAGATGGCGCCACCGACCTGGAAGTGACCCTGAATACCTCTGCCTTACTCTCTCCAACGGCTTCTTGGATCAAAATTGAATTGGCCAAATGTGCCATCCTCGCTCATACGCACCAGGCCCTGCTTACCGTTATTATAGAAGGTTCATTATTGGACGACGATCAAATCAGGACTTGTTGTAAAATCAGTGCCGATGCAGGAGTGGACTTTGTCAAAAATGCTACCGGATTTGTCACCGGGCATTTGCTCATTTCCTCCTTGGTTGAACAAATCACTTTATTCCGCCAATCATTACCACTATCGGTAGGCATCAAAGCGGTGGGCGACATTCGCTCCGGCGAAGCAGCCAAACGACTATTGGCGGCGGGTGCTTCACGGGTATGCATTGCTAATTCAGTAGATTCTGTACTAATTTAAATTTGGTATATCCAATATTTGATTAGATTTGTGCTATATACCATCCCGTAAATCCTAATCTATATGTACATCCACTTAAGAATAGGCACAAAAAAACTACTGGTTACCTGCCTTGCTCTAGGGCTGTTTCTGGTGGCTGCCCCATCATTTGTTTATGCTCAGAGTGTTAAGAAACTCATGAAAGAGGCGACTGACAATTATGAGGTCGAAAACTATGGAGCCGCCTTGCCCATGTATCTGGAAATACTGGAGCGCGAGCCCGATAATCTGGAAGCTAATCTGTACACTGGTATGTGTTATTTAAAAACGCTTTACCGTAGACGGTCGTTGCCTTTCTTGCAGAAGGTTTACCAGAAAAACCCGGCCCTTGAGCCAAAAATTGAGTTCTTATTGGGCGAAGCGTATCAATGCAACAATAAGTTTAACGAAGCCATTCAGTCTTATACCTTGTTCAAACAGAATTATCAGGGAAAAAATAAAGACGAAGAGCGGTTAATCGTAGATCGAAAACTGGCCGAATGTAAAAATGGTCTGAACTACATTAAGAGTCCGGTACGCGTAGTAATCAAAAATTTTGGGGAAGAAGCCAATGGCAAATACCCCGATTATGCCCCCGTTATTTCGGCTAATGAATCGGTTATGTACTTTACTTCGCGGCGCGAAGGGACTACGGGTGGCTTCCTGGCTTCCGACGATGGCTTGCCCTACGAAGACATTTACGTCACTTTTCATATCAATGGCAAATGGACCGCGGCGCGCAACATTGGTGCTAGCATTAATACCAATACCCACGATGCTTGTATAGCCGTATCACCTGATGGAAAGCAACTGTTTATCTACAAGGATACCCACAACGGCGACATTTACTCGGCCAGCCTGCTCGACTCTGCCACCTACCAATGGTCTAAACTGGAAAGCTTGGGCATCAACGTCAATACTAAGTTTCATGAGCCGTCAGTATCGATGACTGCCGATGGGAAAGTAATTTATTTCTCCAGCGACCGTCCTGGCGGCAAAGGCGGACTGGACATTTACGTGAGTCGTAAAACCAGTGATGGCCAGTGGGGCGAAGCCACCAACCTGGGCGAGCCCATCAACACCCCCGAAGACGATGATGCGCCTTTTATTCACCCCGACGGTCAGACATTGTACTTCAGTTCGCGCGGGCACGCTACCATGGGCGGCTACGATATATTTCGCTCCTCGTTAGAGAATGGTGTCTGGATGGCGCCCGAAAACCTGGGGTTCCCGATCAATACCGCCGATGAAAATACCTACTTTGTGTTGTCTGCTGATAATCGACATGGGTATTATGCCTCAGTCAATGAAGAAGGCTACGGAGAAAAGGACATCTATGTCATCTCTATGCCGCTTTTTAATGCAGTGAATACAGCGGACGGAAAGGACGTAAAGTTAACTTCTGCCGGAGAAATGAATCCAGGCCAGAATCCGATCACCATTCTTCGGGGTACGATTTCGGATGCACTCACCAAAAAACCTTTGGAAGCCCGTATCTTACTGACCGACAACCAACGCAATGAATTAGTCTCGGAACTGAAATCAGACTCCGTTACAGGCAAGTATAAGGTCACGATTCCTTCAGGCAGAAACTACGGCCTATCCGTTGAAAAGAAAGGCTATTTGTTTCATTCCGAAAACTACAATGTACCGCCCAGCATTGGTTACCGGGAACAGGTATTGGATGTAGAGTTGAAAAAAACATCTTCGGTTGGCGCTAAAATCACTCTGAACAATATCTTCTTCGATTTCGACAAATCGGTACTAAAAGACGAATCGAAGGGTGAATTACAGCAGGTAATTCAACTGCTGAATGATTCTCCTACCATGAAGATCGTCATTTCTGGTCACACGGACAACATTGGTACGGAAGGCTACAACCAGGAGCTTTCAGAAAGAAGAGCCAAAGCCGTCATCGACTACCTGATTTCCAGGGGTATTCCCAACCGCCGATTAAACTACAAAGGCTACGGAACTACCCGCCCAGTCGCCGATAATACCACCGACGAAGGCCGCCAACTGAATCGCCGCACTGAATTTGAAGTTGCTGGAAATTAAGTAGATAGATTAAGATACACCCGGCAGGTTTTGAACCTGCCGGGTGTATTGGTTTTTACAGGCCTCATCTACTTACTTCCTCATACAACTGCTGATACTTAGCCGCTACAATCGCCTCCGTATATTGCTTCATTACCTTTTCCCTAGCGCGTTGGCGGGTGGCTTCAACATCTGCCTGCTCCAGCACCCAGGCGATTCCGCTAGCCAAATCTTTTGCCGATTGATACTCGGCGAGGTAGCCATTTTGCTGGTGGTCAATCATTTCGGGGAGGCCGCCTTGCCGGAATGCGACGGCAGGCGTACCGCAAGCCAGCGACTCCATGACGGTATTGGGCAGGTTGTCTTCCAGCGAGGGCAATACAAATACATCGGCAGAGTTATAGGCCTGGACTAGCTTTTCGGGCTGGCTGATCGAGCCCAGGTAATGCACTTTAAACGGCAATTGCGCCAAGGTGGCTTCATCGGCCTTACCAAATACGACCAATTCCGCTGCCAGTTCATGTTTTTTTAATTTTCCCAATGCCTCCACCAGGTAAGTAAAGCCTTTCCGGACATCGCGGGTGTTCATCGCACCGAACAAGAGGAGCTTTTTATCCAGAGGCAAGCCCAATGCCAGTCGGGCTTTTTGTCTATTGATTGGCTGATACAACTGCGTATCGATTGGGTTGGGAATGGCACGGATATCAAAGTGACGAGTCAGGGCGCTTTGTCGAGCCAGGTTAGCCAGCCACTCGCTACAAGCCACCAACGTCATGGTTGTTTGCGCATAAAGTGCCTGTTTCTGTTCAAAACCCCGATAAGACAAATCGCTCGGCTGCGGGTTGCGCAGAAAGGGGCAGTCGTGGCAATGGCTTTGGTAATGGTTGCAGGTGCCGCTGTAATGACAACCGCCCGTCAGCGCCCACATATCGTGCAAGGTCCAGACGATGGGCTTACCCAAACGACCCAACTCCCGAATAGAATCCAGGGAAAGAAAGCCGAAGTTGATCCAATGCATGTGCAGAAGATCGGCTTGCTGAATAAGTGGCTGATTGACAAGGCTGGTGCCGACCTGTGCCGTAGAAAAGGCAAAGCGCACCTGTTTCGATTTTTCATACGGAAGGAAAGTCAGCCGATCCCACGCAAAACGCAGAAAAGCAGCTTTTTGCTGCCAGAATGAAGAGGCAATAGTCGTTATTGCCGGATCCTGGCTCCGTTTTTCCTGCACCAGCAAATTCGCATCCACGCCCTGCTTCTGTAACGCTTTCGACAAGCGGAGGCAAGCAATGGGAGCGCCACCGTAAGTATCTGAAGTGCTCAGGAGCGTAATTTTCATTTCAGGAATAAGTTGATCGATCTTCGACAAAGCCCGCTAAAGAAGCACCACCAATGCTTTTCAAAAAACATTGTTAATTGTTAATTGTTAATTGTTAATTGTTAATTGTTAATTGTTAATTGTTAATTGCATTTTCCTAGCCAGCACTACATTATTGTGGTATAGGCTGTGGTTCTTCGGCAAAACTGCGGTCAGCAATAGACTGATAATGGTGAAAGGAGCGATAAATAACAGGTTGATGCCGATGTTCAAATACTTATTGGAGGTATAGAGCAGGTCACGCAGGTACAGAAGCCAGAGTTGGCAAAGCACTTCGGCGAAATGGGTGGTTTTGTGCAGTTCTATTAACTCAAAACCGTGCTTTTGCATCAAATGGGTAATGCCGAAGGAAGAATAACGCCCAAAATCATAAGGTACTTCGTGTTCATTCCAGACGAAAGGAACCGTAAACAGCGCCATTCCGCCAGGTTTCACCACCCGATTGATTTCAACCAGCATGTCATCCAGGTTGAAAATATGCTCGAAAACTTCGCTGCAAAAGACGGAGTCGAAGTGGTTGTTGGGAAAGGGAATGGTTTTGCCATCATAGAACACATCAATCGTCAGCAATTCCTCTTTCAGGTGGGCGTGACCCGTTTGCTCCATATCTACGCCAATGTATTCATTCACCGAAAATAATTCCCGATAAGGTTTGCTACCGCAGCCAAAATCAAGCAGTCGTCCACTCAATTGGGGCGCAAATTTGCGAATGCCCCGAAGCAAACCCCGCCGGATGAAGAAGAAAGGATTAATAAACAAGCTCAAGCCATTGATAAAAAAGCGTTGCCTGAGGTATATCGCGTTGAGTTGTGAAAGCATAGGTTGATTTGCTGATGGGTTAATGGCTAAATTCCCGCAAGGCAGCGTATACTTTATGCGTAGGTAGCCCCATCACCGTGAAATAGGAACCTTCGATGCGCTCAATGCCTACCAGACCAAGCCAGTCCTGCGCACCATAAGCGCCAGCCTTGTCGAAAGGACGATGATGCGTAATATAGTAGCCGATTTCTTCGTCCGAGAGCGCAGCGAAATACACATAGACGCTATCGGAAAACACCTGGACTTGCTCGCCACGCAGCACACATACGCCCGTAATGACCTCGTGCATACGGCCTGATAAAGTACGGAGCATATACCGGGCTTCGGCGGCATCGGCAGGCTTGTTTAGAATTTTGCCGTCAATAATCACCACTGTGTCAGCGGTCAGGATAATAGCGTTGCTCAGGTCATTGGCAAAAGCAGTTGCCTTTTTGCGGGCCAGGTAGCCTGGCACCTCGGCTACGGGCATATCTTCGGGAAAGTCTTCGGGGGTATCTTTTACTTGTACGGTAAATGGAATGCCCATTTCGCGCAACAATTGCTGGCGTCGGGGCGAGTTAGAAGCCAGAATAAGTGGGTGCTTTAAATTCATCGGGTTGAATAGAACTGAATAAGAATCCGCAGATAACTTTTGGGTAAAAATAAGTCGATTTAGGGGGCAAAGTGTAACCGCTGGCGCACACTTGCTTAATTTCTTCCATAGAGACGGCATTGGTAACGAAGGCACATTGAGCCTGCCCTTGCCTGACTTGGGTAATGCATTCAGTAAAGTTACGCGAATAACGCAGGTGTTCATCGCTGCGCTGGTCTTTGCCCGCAATGCCTAGCGTACAATACAGGGCGAAATAGTGCAGCACTGTTAGGTCTAGGTCTTTTACTTCAGGCGGGAATTTCCAGGATATAGTCGGAAAAACCTCAGGTTTTAGCCGGAGCTTGTAGGCGCTTTCGGGCAGTAGCAAACCAAACGCCCACTTTTTTCCTGCAATAATCTCGGCAACGTCGTACGGGTTTTCTACTTCCTGGATAGTAAAGTAGGTCGATAACTTTTGTAAAAAAGCGGCGGCATCAAAAGCAGGCAGGTTTTGTACCAGCCTATGTGTAGGCAATATCTGCAAATCATGGGCTTCGGTATTGGTCAGGTACATTAGGTGGTAATTATAGGCTTCCTGTCCGGTGTGGTGCGGGTTTTTCGCTGTTTCCTGCCTGCGGTAAGCCAGCGACGCTTCGTAACGATGGTGTCCATCGGCTAGGATTATTGCTTTGTCTGCTAGGCTGGCCATAAACTTTCGGATCACTTCCGCATCGTGAATCACGCTCAATACTTCCCGTACGCCCTGATAATCTTCTGTTTCGTATAGGGGAGAAAGTATACTTTCGTCCATGTATGACTCCAGTTCAAAAGCCGTATCCGTGTACAATCCGTGCGTGGGACTTGCGTTCAGCAGGGTTTTTTCCAGCAGTTCGGTGCGATCATTCACTGAGCCGGGCATCGTGTTTTCGTGGCGTAGCACTACTTTTTCGTCCCAGTGATAGGCTTTTATGTGGCAAATAAAGCCTTTGCGCACGTATGCTGCAGGGCTACCCGTTAGTGAAAAGTATTGGTAATACACGTAAATGCCCGGCAACTGGTCTTGTTCGATAACATTTTCGTATTTCCAACGATTGAGCAACTTTTGGACTTCCCCATTGGCGTGGAGCGGCACAGACAGATGGATGCTGTTGTAAGGGTTTTTGTACAACGTTTCTCGCTGCCTATCCGATACCACATCAAAGAGGGGAGAAGTCAGTTGTTCGATGTTTTGGGAAAGCTCCCGGTTGTATCGCCAGGCTCGGATGGGTTTAATTTCGGCCATATCAATCCGTTCTCGTTTGACGCAAAGGTCTATCAATGTCGGTAGATATGCAATCTGTACACGGAAAGGTTTTGAAATTAGGGAATTCCTTCAGTTGTTCCTTTTTTTCGTGCTCTCTTTTGCTGTTGTAAAATAACCTGGGTTCATTTGCCAGCACATAATTTTTGAATGAAAACGTATTCTATTCAATGGATTCAGCTACCCTTTTACTCCGTAAAGCCACCCCAACCGATGTCGGGCCGCTTTTACAATTGAGTCGGCAAACATTTATGGAGGCTTTTGCTGCCCAAAATAAGCCCGAAAATATGGCTGCTTATATGGAAGACGCCTTTACTGAAGCCCAACTTGCTGCCGAATTGCGCGACGAAGCGTCGACTTTTTTTCTGGTTTTTTCTGGAAATGAATTAAAAGAAGGCAATCTGGTTGGTTACGCCAAACTTAGAACCAGCAAAATGCAGCCAGCCCTGGCAGACTACCGAGCCATAGAAATTCAACGTATTTACGTGTTGGAGCGGATGAAAGGGCGTAAAATTGGTAAATTGCTCATGCAAACCTGTCTCGATACAGCCCAAAGCCAAGGCTTCGAAGTGGTCTGGCTAGGAGTGTGGGAACACAATCCGGCGGCTATTGCCTTTTACCAACGCTGGGGTTTTGCACAGTTCAGCTCATATATTTTCCACTTCGGCGACGAAGACCAGACCGATTTGCTCTTTCGGAAATTCCTTCGGTAGTGCCTCATCGACAATGTCTACTTTCCAACGCCTGGTCTACTATATCTTATGTAGATAGAATGGCGTATAGAGTAAGGAGAGATAAAAGAAGTCTAGCGAAGCATGCTGGCTCAATAGGTGAGCCAATTCAAGAAGATCGCATACACTGTAGTTTAAATTAAGTTTTGAGGGTAAAACATCTGGCAATTGGCATAATTTGGGTAATCATAGGGCTTTTATTGCCTTCTAGTATTGCTATGGCGCAACAAATCGATACAGTTCGTTTGAATGAAATCCGTGCCAAGGATATTGCCAATCAAAACGATATTCTGAAGGGCAACCCAACCAGCACCCGCACCAAATCTACCAATCAATTTTATCGGAGTATCAAAGACTTTTTCTCCAGAACCAAAGTAATGAGAGGCATGTACGAGTGGTTGTTTCGAGAGCCAGCGCAGCCCGTAGACAAACTGAATGAAGAAGCAAAGGTAGCTGCTAAGAAAATAGTGAATCCTAACATACGGTATGATGGCAAAATTATCGGACGTATTGAAGTGAAGCGGGTAGATGTGTTTGGTCCTTCGGTGAATGATACGCTTCGGCCTCCGCAAAACTGGTTCGAATACACAGGCAACCGCCTTCATGTAGATACCCGAAAATACATCATCAAGAACAATTACCTGCTTTTTGCCGAAGGCAGTACCGTAGACCATCAGGTGCTGAGCAACAACGAACGGATTCTTCGTACGGCATTGCCCAACTTGCTCGATGCCCGTATTTTCGTGGTGCCCCGTCTCAACGATAAAGATACTGTGGATGTATTGGTGCTCACGCAAGATGTTTGGTCTATTTCGGTAGATGGTGGCATGGGTGGCTTTCAATCGGCCAACCTAAATCTTGACGACAAGAATCTGCTTGGCCTGGGGCATGACTTACGCGTGGGGGTGTCTTATGAACAAATACGAAACCAGCAATGGGGCTATCGGGGGCAGTACACCATTCCTTACGTGGGTAAGACGTACATTAGTGCAGGAGCAGAATATATCAATGAATGGGATAACCATAGCTATGCAATTCGGCTACGCAAACCCTTTCTGGCTGCCACTATCAAATATGCGGGTGGACTGGAAATAAGTCAGAACCAACGTTTGGTTCCGCTGCTTTTTCCTACCGATACCATCAACTTCACTTTACCAGTCGACTATAAGTTAGGGGATTTGTGGTTGGGTCGATCCTTTCGGTTTTTTTCAGGTAGCCAAGCCTTCAACAAAAGCGCTCGGGTGGTGGTGGCTGCCCGAGGTATATATACCGATTATGCCCAAATGCCTGAAATCAAGCCCGATACTAATCAGTACCTGGGGCGCACCACTGGGCTTTTCAGCGTGGGTTTTTCCCGCCGTAATTACTTTCGCGATGTATATATTTATGGCTTTGGCCGGACAGAAGACGTGCCCTATGGTGGCCTTATCAACCTAACAGTGGGTGTGGAAGAAAGGAAATTTCTGGGCAGACGGACATACGGCGGTATCAACTGGGTGTATGCGCAATATTTTACGCGTTTAGGCTATTTGTATGGCAATGTGAATGTGGGTTCTTTTTTTAGGAATAGCCACTGGGAGCAAGGTGCTTTAGACGTAGGAGTTAAATACTTCAGCCCGTTGCTGGGTGAACATAAGCTCAAAATACGACAGTTTATTACGGCCCGGTATCGCCGGGGAATCAACCGATTCTATAACGAAGGCATTGACATCAGTAACAATAGCGGTATTCGGGGCATTTCCAGAGATGCCTTGCGTGGTACCGAAAGCCTGATTATTAACCTGGAAACAGTTTTTTTTACACCAGGCAACTTGCTTGGATTTCGGGCGGCTTTTTTTGCCAACATTGATCTAGGCTTGGTAGCGCGAAAAGAGGGCACCTTGTTCAATCAGGCGCTTTATCAAGGGTATGGCGTTGGCATTCGGATAAGAAATGAGCATTTAGCTTTCAATACTTTCCAGTTCCGAATTGGCTATTATCCCAATATTCCCGGAAACCGCACGCTGTTCCGAGGCGATGTTGCCGGCCTCCCCAGCCTGCAATTGTCCGATTTGGCTATATCGGCCCCCGATGTCGTGCCATTTCAGTGAAAAGTGAACTTGAATTTACTCACTAGAAGAGGAGTATAAATAACATAAAAAAGTGATTTGCAAAGCCTAATTCAACGGCTGACAAAAAAACTAACCAATCAACAATAAGATGCGGTTTAGATTGTAATTTTGAGATTATGGAAAATTTAACAATACCAAAACTTATAGAGGAAGCTCAACATTTTTGTGTTGCAGAATCTACATTTAGACATAAGGAACTATTTGGTGTTACTGATGGAAAAGCTGTTGGAACACTCATTGAACAAAAATTTCAAAAACATTTACGCGAAAAATACCAGCTAATAATTGGCTCCTCTGCAAGCGGTATTGATTTACCGTCTGCAGATATTTTAACTGACATCAAAGTTACTTCAATTAAACAGCCGCAATCTTCCTGCCCTTTTAAAGATGCAAAGCAAAAAATTTTTGGGCTTGGCTATAATTTACTTGTGTTTGTTTATGATAAAACGGACGATCAGACCACTCAAACGGCCATACTCAACTTTGTAAGCTGTTCATTTGTTTCAAAAGAACGAACTGCCGATTATACAACAACTTTCCGTTTGAGAGAAATGGTTAAGGATGCTGCAAATGAAGCGGACATAATTGCTTATTTGCAAGACAAAAATATACCCGCAGACGAACTAACCTTATCAAAATTAGCTGAACAAATTTTACAGACACCACCCGAACAAGGTTATCTAACCATTTCCAATGCATTACAATGGCGACTGCAATATCAAAGAATTGTTGCCTTGGTTGACTATATTCCAGGCATTTCCAAAATCATTAGCTATAACAAACCGAAAGGATGAAAGTATTTGAAGCAAATATTACTAATCAGGTTTCGGTTTTTTTAAATGATCACCTGAAAAAGATTACCTCTTTTGAAAAGGCAAATCAAGAAATGCATGTTGCCTTCGGCATTATACATTTTTTTGATACTAATGAGGAATTAGAAATACTTAAAGAAATTCTTTCTGACACGCATTTTAATATTGAAGAACCTGACCGAGCTGAATATGGTGACTTTCAAACCAATACTGACTTAGCCAATAAAGTTGCTTTGCACTTGGCTTCAAAAAACATTTCACCTGAAATTGTAATTGAGCCAACTTGTGGTAAAGGGAATTTTATTATTGCTGCCTTGCAAAACTTTAAGACCATCAAAAATATTTTTGGTATAGAAATTTACAAGCCCTATGTTTGGGAAACTAAATTTAGTGTAATTGATTTTTTTCTCTCTAATCCAAATGATCATAAGCCCGAAATTTCAATTTGTCACTTCAATATTTTTGACTTTGATTTTAAACAAATAGCCACAGAATATTCAAAAAAAGATATTCTAATCATTGGAAATCCCCCTTGGGTAACCAACTCGAAATTGGGAAGCCTTAATTCAACTAATCTTCCAAAGAAAACTAATTTTAAAAACCATAGCGGATTAGACGCTATGACCGGAAAAGGAAACTTTGATATTGCTGAATTCATCACCTTGATAATGATTGAAGCTTTTCAAAACACGAATGGGCATTTACTGTTATTGGTGAAAAATTCGGTAATCAAAAATATTATCTTTGACCAAAATAAAAATCAATATAGCATTGCATCCATAGAGAAGCAATGTATTGATAGTAAAAAAGAATTTAATGTATCTGTTGAAGCCGCTTTGTTTTATTGTCAATTCAATGCAAGCCCAACTTTTGACTGTACAGAATTTAATTTTTATGACAACAAAACTTCTTATTTGAAATTTGGTTGGTTAGGAGGAAAATTTGTGTCAAATAGGGATACGTACATTCATACAAAAGAAATTGACGGCGAGTGCCCGTTTATTTGGCGACAAGGTTTAAAACACGACTGTTCCTCCGTAATGGAATTAATTAAAGAAAATGGACATTATGTAAATGGATTGAATGAAGAAGTGATATTGGAGGATGCATTGGTTTACGGTATTCTTAAAAGTTCAGACCTTAAAAATACCGTAATTACCCAAACAAGAAAATTCACCATTGTTACACAAAAAAAGGTTGGACAGGAAACGCAATATATCAAAACTAAATATCCAAAAACGTATCAATATTTAACAGCGCACCAAGCCAATTTTGATGCAAGAAAATCCAGTATATATAATAACAAACCTTTATTTTCAATATTTGGAATTGGAGACTATTCATTTAAACCTTTTAAAGTTGCCATTTCAGGTCTTTACAAGACGTTTCATTTTACATTAATTCTGCCTCAAGACAACAAACCTGTTATGCTTGACGACACTTGCTATTTGATAGGTTTTGATAGAATTGAATTTGCTGTTTACTCGTTAATTCTTTTAAATGCTGATAAAACAGTTCAGTTTTTGCAATCAATAACTTTTGCTGATGCTAAAAGGACGTTTACAAAAGATGTCTTAATGAGAATTGACCTTTTAGCATTAGCCAAACTTATCAACAAGTCGGAGCTCCAAACAGCACTTGACAGACTGAATGAAAAGTATAAATTACATTTAACTTTGAGTGGGTGGAGCAGTTTTATAAGCGAAATGACTCCTGTAAGCAATAGGCAAATCGCAATGTTTTCCTCCCCGGTTTACGATTGACCGATTTGGCTATATCGGCCCCCGATGTCGTGCCATTTCAGTGAAATTTTTATTTTAGCTGAATAATAATTTTTAAAAATGTTGCAACATTAAATGTATATACATACATTTGCGGAGGTTATTTGTAGAAGATATGTCAATTGAGCAGGATATTCAGCAGAAGAGTTTTAAAAATCCCTATCAGAAGGTGATTATCAATCTGATGTATACCCATAGTTGGCTTTCTGCGCGGCAGTCTCAACTGTTAAAGCCCTTTGGAATTACCGCGGCTCAGTATAATGTGTTAAGGATTTTGCGTGGCCAGCATCCCAAACCAGCCACGGTCAACCTTATTATTGAGCGGATGATTGATAAAATGTCTAACGCTTCACGGCTAGTAGATAAGTTGTTGGTCAAAAAGTTGGTGGTGCGGCACGTGTGTCCCAACGACCGCCGGGCAGTAGATGTATTAATTACCCAAGAAGGATTGAACTTATTACAAGAAATTGATGTCTTGCAGGAAGATTTAGATAAAACTTTTTCTCACCTTTCCGAACAAGAAGCGGGTCAATTAAGCGACTTATTGGATAAAATGAGAACCTAGTCCGGGACGTCAAAGAAACTTTCCGGTTTTTTTTAATAAAATAAATGTATAAACATATAATGTATTTACATAAAAAATTAACTTGCCAATCCTATGAAAACGATAGTCCATCAAGCCAGCAGTAGAGGAGGAGCCAACC
Source organism: Bacteroidota bacterium (assembly GCA_040385915.1). Classification (GTDB taxonomy): domain Bacteria; phylum Bacteroidota; class Bacteroidia; order Cytophagales; family ES-bin-26; genus ES-bin-26. The sequence continues at coordinate 19,904 of JAZKGK010000112.1, read as the reverse complement.
ACGGCTGGCTTAAAGCACAACATTCATTTAGTTTTGCTCGTTTTTACAATCCAGACCGCATGGGGTTTGGGTTACTCCGTGTCCTCAACGACGATATTATTGCCCCTAGTATGGGTTTTGGTGCCCATCCACACGACAATATGGAGATCATTACTATCCCGCTGTCAGGCGCTTTGCGTCACCAGGATAGTACGGGCAATCAGGCGGTGATTGAAACCAACGATGTGCAAATTATGTCTGCGGGTACAGGCCTTACGCATTCGGAGGTAAATAACTCTACCAAAGAAGAAGTAAAATTGCTTCAGATATGGATTTTGCCCAAAGAAGAAAATATCGCTCCCCGCTACGAGCAAAAAACGTTCTCGCTGGACAACAGCCGCAATGCCTTTGTAACAGTTGTGTCGCCAGAAGAAAAAGACCAGGGTGTTTGGATTAATCAAGATGCCTATCTATCACTGGCCTCGCTTGACCAACATGTTAGCTTGTCTTACCAACCTCGGAAAGCAGGTAATGGCGCGTATATCTTTGTAATTGAGGGAGAAGTAGAAGTAGCTGATACCCATTTAGGTAAACGCGATGCTATGGGACTTGTTGAGTTCGACAACTTTGATTTGACTGCCCTTACTCCCAATACCAAAGTCCTGGTCATTGACTTACCAATGAATTGAGGCCATCTATTGTAAATGAGTTTATAGGTTTATGAGTGTCTGATTTTTTATTCTTTTTTTAATTTAATATTCTGTAAAACAATCTTTTATGAAAACTATTAAAATTGCTTTCCATGCATTGGCTTTGGCTGTTTTGTTCACTACTACCGCAGTAATGGCTGATGGAATTCCTGTTAAAGAGAAGAAAAGTACTCCCAAAGAAACTGCCCTTGCGGTTGATCCGGCTAAGAGCGAGTTGCACTATACGGGCAAGAAGGTAACTGGAGAACATTCGGGTACCGTAAAAATCGCTAAAGGTTTGCTAAGCGTAGACGGTAAAAAATTGGTTGGTGGTAGTTTTGACATCGACATGAAAAGTATCGTAAATACAGACTTGACAGATGCTGGCTCCAACGCTAAATTTATTGGACACCTGAAGTCAGAAGATTTCTTTTCAGTGGACAAATACCCAACGTCTACCTTCAAAATTACGAAAGTAGAGCCTATCGCAGGGGCTAAAGCTGGAGAAGCCAACTACACAGTGACCGGTGATCTGGCCATCAAAGGCATTACCAATCCAGTTACTTTCCCTGCTACAGTAAAAATTGAAGGCAACAAGGTAGATGCAGCCGCTAAATTTGAAGTAAACCGCACCAAGTGGGACATCAAATACGGTTCTGGCCTGGTTGGTACCGCTGCTGATAAAATTATCTACGACGATTTCACTATCGAACTGAAAGTGGTCGCTGGTAAGTAACAACCAGTTGAAGTACGAATGCATTTATTGAAGGAAGGCTTCGCTCCAAGCGAAGCCTTCCTTTTTAAAAATAAGTGATTTCGCAGCGCGGGTGTTTTTTCTTGAAACGGTCTTTATCCCGCACTTCTACTTTGGTAAGCTGGCATTTCAGCACCCGAATCCCATCCAGGTCGTGTACGGGGCCTAATTCTGTTACGGTCGTGTTAGAAAAGTCGAGTATTTCCAGCAGCTTAAACTTTCGCAAGGCATTAAGGCTGGCAATTTTGGTGGTGGTCACATTTAATTCCAACAGAAAAACATGATTGGCCAATGGGTCAAGCGAGAGAATAGGATTGGCTCCACAATTCAGATAGACCAGTTTAGTCAGGTTACGCAAGGGTTCGGCGCTGTCTAAGCCCGAGCTGAAGCAATCCAGGATGATAAGGTTGGGGAAATTCGACAATACGGCAAAGTTGTCGACCTTGTTTTTTCCAAAACGAAGCTCTTCCATATTCACCAAAGCGGCCAATGGCGTAAGAGAAGTGACCAGATTATTGCTGAAGCTAAGTTTTCTGAGCTGGGTTAAGCCCGTCAAGGGAGCCAGATCTGTGAGCTCATTATCGGTAAGGTAAACTTCTTCCAATTTCGTCAGGCCAGCCATGGGAACGACATCCTTTAGCTTAAGAAAGCTTCCGTTCAATTTAATCAGGTTGAACAGACTATCGATGCCTGCTAGGCTGCTGATCTGGGTTCTGGAAAGATTGAGGTCTTCCAACAACGTGAGCTTGCTCAGTGGTTGTAGGTTTTCGATGGCCGTTTGGGAGCAGTCTAGTTCCCTCAGTTGGGTGAATTTGGCTAGTGGTGTAGCGTCCTTAATCGGGGTTTTGGCAAGGGAAAGTTTGGCAATCCCCTGGAGGTTTTCCAGTTCGTCTTCACGCGGGTATTCCTCCATTGGATAGTTTTTCAGCAAGGCTGCTTTCCAATCGGCACTCAAGTCAGTCCACCAAGCGATCAACTCAGGAAGAGGCAGCAGCTTGGGCGCACGTCCGGCCTGATTGATGGCCATTATTTTGTATTTTTCAATAGAGATACTGCGATTGAAGCGAATAAAGAAGCTGAGCGACACCGTTCGAGTCATTGAGACTGTATCTACTTGGCTGCTGTCGGTTTTTTGGAGGGTTTGCCAGGTGAGGGTCTTGGGAACCCGGATTTCCAGGTAATCGTAATGCCTTACCTTATCGCGTTTCACCATCCCAAACTGGAGCTTTTCCAGCGCTAAGCTCGTATTTAGTCCCAAGGGAAAGTGTGTTGGTAATAATTCCTGCACGTACTTTTGCATAGATACGAGCGCAAAATCAGCCAGGCTATCCAGGTCATTGGCTACCCAAATGGCCTTGTCTTCAACCACGGTTAGCAGCTCACGTTTGCCGGCATTCCGTTCGGCAGCAAGCATATGAGGCGCAGCCATCTGTTGAAGATCTTTTTCGTATGTGCGCAATAGCTGGCGTATTTGTTGTTTTTCGGGCTCAGAAGCGGGCGTTTGAGCCACACATCGGTTGCTATTTCCAACGATCAGGGCAAAGAGAACAAGCAAATAGGGTTTCATAGGGAAGGTGGCTCAAGAGGTAAAACGGCTTTGATAGCCAAAGCTATTCATTTCACCTGAACGCACATTCTCAGTTTCGGCAACAGTGTTTTTTGCCTTGTAAGCAATCCCGCCAGCGACCCTATTTGGCGTTTCCCTTTCTTCGAGGAAGCTAGTTTGCTTACACCCAGGTCATAGAAAAGATAACCTAATATGGAGCGATTGCAGCGCTGTTTGGCAATGGCAATCAAAAAAATACCCAGGGTTATGGATAAATGTGTTGTAAGCCGAACAAATTTGAGAAAAAATGACTTAATCAATTAACTGAATAGATTACCATCAGCACATCTCCCAATCAGCATATCAACATCGTAGCGGCGAACCGCATCAAATTATGCAATTACTTTATTCTTATCTGAAGCAGTATTGGCAACTGGTATTATTGGCGCTTCTGCTGGCCGCCATCAACCAGATTTTCTCCTTTCTTGACCCCTGGATTTTTCAAAAAATCATTGATGGCTACGTCATCAGTAAAGATGGCTCTGTTCGGTCTTACGACAATCTTTCCGTTTTTATCCGAGGTGCCGGGATGCTGATTCTGGCGGCAATGGGCGTGGCTATGATTTCCCGAATAGCCAAGGCTTTCCAGGATTATTTCGTCAATGTGATTACCCAGCGCTTAGGCGCTCAAATTTATTCGGATGGGCTACGGCACTCGCTGCAAATGCCCTATTCGGTGTTCGAAGACCAACGCAGTGGACAGACACTGAGCGTTTTGCAAAAAGTAAGGACTGACGTTGAAAAGGTGATTTCGGCCTTCGTCAATATCCTGTTTACTTCGGTCGTAGGTATTGTCTTTGTAATGACCTATGCCGTTACGGTACATCCCTGGTTAGGAATAATTTACCTTTCGTCAGTGCCACTGCTGGCGCTGGTTAGTTCGCTATTAAGCAAAAGAATTAAGGTTATCCAGACTTCCATTGTGGCGCAAACTACTTCGCTGGCAGGCTCCACGACGGAATCTTTGCGTAATATCGAATTGATCAAAAGCCTGGGTTTGTCTGAACAGGAAACCAAGCGGCTGAACGATACCACCGCAAAAATACTACAGCTAGAGCTGAAAAAGGTGCGTTATATCCGCAGCCTGAGCTTTGTGCAAGGTACGTTTGTGAACCTGTTGCGCAATGCGCTGCTCTTGCTAATGCTGTATCTGGTAGTGACTGGCAGCCTTACCGTAGGCCAGTTTTTTACCTTCTTTCTGTATTCCTTCTTCGTGTTTGGTCCTTTGCAGGAGTTGGGAAATATCATTAACACGTTTCGGGAAACCCAGGTATCGCTGGATAATTTCCAACGCATACTGAATATGCCGAAGGAGAAAATTCCCGAGCATCCAGTTCCCGTAGGCAGAATAAGCCAACTTACTTTCGAGCAAGTGAGTTTCAAACATCAGACTGCTTCGTTAATGGCGCTACAAAACATTTCCTTTGAAATGAGTATGGGAGAAACCATTGCTTTCGTGGGACCATCGGGCGCGGGTAAAACTACGCTTGTGAAGCTGTTGGTAGGCTTATACACACCCGAATCTGGCCGCATTTTGTACAATGGAATTCCTGGCAGCGAGGTCGATCTCAACCAGTTGCGTGAACAAATAGGCTTTGTTACGCAAGATACCCAGTTGTTTGCCGGCACCATTCGCGAAAACCTCACGTTTGTTGCGCCCCACGCTACGGATGCCGAATGCCTGGACGTGCTTCGGAAAGCCGCCGCTGATAACCTGCTGGAGCGCGCCGACAAGGGCTTGGATACGGTATTGGGAGAAGGTGGCGTGAAAGTTTCCGGCGGAGAGAAACAACGCCTGTCCATTGCTCGAGCCTTATTGCGTAAACCGACCTTGCTCGTATTCGATGAAGCCACTTCGTCGCTGGACTCCCTTACGGAAGAGGAAATTGGTAGAACGGTTCGGGATGTTTCCCAAAGCAGCAACCACCTGACTATCCTCATCGCCCACCGCCTCTCTACCGTCATGCACGCCGACCGGATATTTGTGCTCGAAAGAGGCAATATTGCTGAATCAGGCAGACACGAGGAATTGCTGGAGAAAAAAGGGCTATACTACGCCATGTGGCGGCAGCAGATTGGCGAACGATTGCCCGTTAACGGAAAAGCCGCCGCAGTGGCCTTAGCTCCCCGGTAGCAATTGGATAACAGATATATAGCCGATTAATTATGCAGGAGTAGAGCTTAGTGGTTGTTACCTTCGTTGTTACAGTGGTGCCACGACTATAGCCGTCCTCGCTAGAGTCCTCGCTAGAGTCCTCGCTAGAGTCGTGGCACCACTAGCGTCTCCAAGGATGAAGGTGACAGAGTCCTAGGTTTTACCTTCTGTGGTAATCATAATAGAAGTTCGGGATCCATAACGCAAGGCATTCCTGATGCCACTATTTTTTTAGCTATATTCAAACGTAACGTTTCTATTGCATTGTCGGTTTATAGGTGTTTTTGGCAAATTATTCGTCGTTGTTATTACGAATAATCCCATATATACAGTGAGATATATTTCTAGGAAAGCTCGACATTTTGCTGAGCACATCACCTTACGTGACTAATCCATAATAAGAATTTAACTCTTTAATGCTTCAAAAAATGGAAAATGCAAAGTTTATAGCGAAAGTAGCGAAGGCCTTAGGAGATCGTCATCGCTTAGTTATTCTACATGAAATCTTCCTCAAGGGCAGCGTTACCATCACCCAGGCGCAAGAATTATCTAATCTGGCTCAGCCTTCGGTTTCTCACCATATCAAGCAGCTAACGGAATGTGGACTGGTGGATGCCAGTAAAATAGGTAGGGTCGTCCACCTGCAACTAAACCGGAAGAAAATGGATGAGTTTATTGCCTGGTTTGGGAAGAAGGAGTAAGTTGAATTGGCTTGAGTTATTATAGAACCATTATGACATTTCCCATGGCCTTATAATTTGCCTAGCCTACTGTATGGCTTTAGCACGTAAGGAGCAGCATGATAAAATTGAGTAGAAGTGTAATGGAGAGGGAAAAATAAAATGTAATAGATACAGGTGCGATAAATATTTGGAATAGAGCATTTACCTATTGTGATACAAATAGTACTAATGTTAGAAAGCGCCAAGAGCCGCTTGGCTGAAAAGTCAGTTTTTGGCTTAAAGACATTAAAACTATTCCTGTATGACTAATATTGAGTTTAGAATGTTTTTTGACGCATTGCCCGATAAGAACGAGCTTGCAAATGGGCCCGAAGCCCTGGCAAAGAATACTTTCGCCCGCGAATGCAATATCCCCTTACCCAACCTGAAAAATATAGCCCTTGGCAAAATGACCTTTACGCCAGCGATAGTCAATAAACTGCTGCCAGTAATGCAGAAATATGGATTCCAGGGCAACTAGTTTCCCATAACAGTCGAATGTTAGGGTTGTCGTGTTAGGGTTAGGGTATACACGTATGTTTATTTTAAGCCTTGAACGACGAAAAAGTTATTTTCATCGAATACGCCACCACCCAAATGCCGTTCTAAGTATATAGATACATAGTAGGGTTGGAGACTTTTCGCCTGGCATTAACCCAAGTCATAGCTGACGATACTGGTAGAATCTCAAAGGGTAAGCTGTATTAGCTTACCCTTTCTTATTATCTCTTGCGGGTATGTGCCTCCTTGTGCAAGTTCAAAGGCTGGTTCCAAAAGGAAGATTTGAAAAAAAATGGATACCTTCGAGCCGCAATTTTATACTCCCTTTGCCATGAATGCATTCAATTTGTCGGAAGGAAATACTTTTGAAAATATCGACTTTGCGGAACAGAAAATGCATAACCGCGAATTTGAACAAGCCGTTTTTGTAAGCTGCAACTTTTCCAATAGCCATCTCTCCCGCAATGAGTTTATTGATTGTACCTTCGAACGGTGCAACCTAACGATGACGAAATTAGGTAATAGCGGCTTAAAGAATGTTTCCTTCAAAGATTGCAAAGTGCTAGGGCTGGAATTTAATCACTGCAATGATTTTTTGTTTGAGGTGCGGTTTGAGAAATGTATCTTGAACTATGCGTCTTTTCATCGGAAGAAGTTGAAAAAAACGATATTTACCGACTGTTCTCTCGTAGAAACGGATTTTAGTGAGGCTGACTTGTCAGAGAGCTGTTTTCATAACTGTAACCTGGATGGAGCTGTTTTCAGAAATACCCAATTAGGCGGCGCTGATTTTACTACTGCCTATAATTTTACGATTGACCCCGAAGCCAATAGGATGAAGAAGGCCCGATTTTCGTTAGCCGGCTTGCGAGGATTGGTGTCCAAGTACAACCTGATTATTGAATAGAGGCCGCCTCCTAATTTACTTACTTCTATCCTAGGCAAATTGAATCTTTCCGAACAACTCCACCTTATTCTCCGAAGCTTACCAGGCATACTTCCCGAAGTTGGGCTGACTATTGCCTTTCTGTTTATTATTGTCTTAGACTTATTCTTAACCCGTAATTCTAACCAGGAATTATCAATTAAGGTGTTGTTTATCTGTACCTTATTAAGTCTGCTTGTGGTAGGTGGGCTGGTGTTCTGGCGATGGGATACGCCTTCGGCAGCCTATTTTTCGGGTATGCTCGTCAGAGACAAATTAGCCGTATTCTTCCAATTGCTTTTCTTACTGGCGGCGGCATTTACGCTGTTACACGCTTGGAGCCTTCGCAAAAGCCGCTCAGGCATACTTAGTGGAGAAGGGCTTGCCTTGCTTATGGGTATGCTGTTGGGGCTTTTTCTGATGGGCATGTCCGTAAACCTGCTGCTTATTTACCTTTCTATTGAATTGGTATCGCTCAGTTCCTACGTACTTACCACTTTTAATAACGATAAAAAAGGCGTAGAAGGCGGCCTAAAATACTTGCTTTTTGGAGCGATCAGTTCGGGGGTTATGCTGTATGGCATGTCGCTAGTCTATGGATTGACGGGCACGCTCAACCTTACCGATCCTGCGTTTCTGGCTCACCTGAGCCAAGTTCCAGCTTTGCCATTAGCCTTGGCGGGCTTGTTGACTATAAGCGGTTTCCTGTTCAAAATTTCTGCCCTGCCTTTCCACTTCTGGACGCCTGATGTGTACGAGGCCGCACCCACGCCGGTTGTTGCTTTCTTTTCAGTCGCGCCTAAGGCAGCAGCGCTTATCATTCTGCTGCGTTTTCTGGTGTGTTTTCCGCCTACTATGCAGCCCATTATTGCCTTGCTGGCATTGGGCAGTATGATTCTCGGTAACTTTTCGGCTTTGTGGCAAACCAATGCCAAACGGATGCTGGCGTATTCTTCCATTGCTCATGCGGGTTTTATGTTGGTAGGGGTGGTGGCTTCCAATCAGTTTGGCTGGCAAAGCTTGGTTTTTTACCTAACCACTTTTTTATTCATTAACCTGGCAAGCTTTTTTTTGCTCGATCTGGCAGCCCATCAATCGTCGGCGGTGGATGAAAGTGATTTTTATGGAATGAATCGTTTGAAAGGGTTAGGCTTGCAGCGCCCTTTTCTGGGCAGTATGCTGTTAATCACAATGATTGCCCTGACTGGCTTGCCGCCAACGGCAGGTTTTTCGGCCAAGTTATTCATATTTTCGGCCCTTTGGGAGTCTTATCAGGCCAGCGGCAGTCAGTTGTTATTGTGGGTGTTTATCCTGGGTTTGCTCAATTCGGTGGTGTCACTTTTTTATTACCTCAAGATTCCCTTTCTGCTATTTTTTCGCACACTTCCCCATCCAGCACCAGTAACGGTTGACCTTACTAACCTGCAAAAGATATTGGTTGCAGTGGTAATCCTGCCTGTTTTGTTGCTTTTTTTCAAGCCCGATTGGCTAATGGGAATCATTGATAGCTCCTGGCTGTTCAGAAAATAAGTGTAGCGGTAGGTAAGAAGTAATCAGTTTTAGATTTTATCTTCTGTCCGATGTCTTGTAACTTGCTTGCGTTACCAGAGTTCGTATGACAGGGAGTTCTTTACTGCTACCATACAATAACCTAAGAATATGAGCGACTCGATAAAACATGAATGTGGTATTGCCCTTATCCGGCTCCGCAAACCCCTCCAGTATTATATCGATAAATATGGCACGCCACTTTACGGTATTAACAAATTATATTTATTGATGGAAAAACAGCATAACCGCGGCCAAGATGGCGCTGGGGTTGCTAACATCAAAGTAGGAGTACCGCCAGGGAGTCGCTACATTAGTCGATACCGTTCCATTGAAGCGCAACCTATTCAGGACATATTCACCAAGATTAATAGAAAGTTTAAAAAAGCCCTAAAAGGCAACAAGGATAAAGCAAAAGATGCCGCTTGGTTAAAAGAAAACGTAGCTTTTACTGGCGAAGTCCTTTTGGGGCATTTACGGTATGGTACGCACGGCGTTAATAGTGTGGAAAACTGCCACCCGATGCTTCGGCAAAACAACTGGCGGAGTCGTAACCTGGTCGTAGCTGGCAACTTTAATATGACCAATGTGGATGAGCTTTTTGACAAACTCATTACGCTGGGTCAGCATCCGAAAGAAAAGGTAGACACCGTAACCGTGATGGAGAAAATCGGCCACTTCCTGGACGAAGAAAACCAGCGGATATTTAGCCTCTACAAAGACGATTATACCAACGCCGAGCTCTCGTCTATTATTGAAGACAACATCGATTTGCCCCGCGTGCTGCACCGTTCCTGCCGCGATTTTGATGGTGGCTATGCCATGGCAGGATTAACAGGCTACGGAGCTGCCTTCGTAGCGCGCGACCCCTCAGGTATCAGGCCAGCTTATTATTATGCCGACGACGAGGTCGTGGTGATTGCTTCAGAAAAGCCCGCCATCAAAACGGCTTTCAACGCCGAATACAGCCAAATTAAAGAAATCAAGCCTGGTCATGCCCTGATTGTCAATAAGAAAGGTGACTATGACCAATATCCATTCATAGAGCCGTTAGAGAAGAAGTCGTGTAGTTTCGAGCGCATTTACTTCTCACGCGGAACTGATCCGGACATTTACCGGGAACGAAAGGAATTGGGTCGCTTGCTTATTCCGCAAGTGCTGAAAGCCATTGAATACGATCTGGAAAATACGGTTTTCTCTTATATCCCGAATACCGCAGAAACGGCTTTCCTGGGTATGATTGAAGGAATGGAACAGTACCTTATTCAGCAGCGCAAACGAGCGATCATTGAAGGGATTAGTACTGATGAAGACCTGGAACGGATTCTGTCCTTCCGTCCCCGCGTAGAGAAACTAGTGATTAAAGATGCCAAACTTCGCACCTTCATTACCGACGATGCGCATCGGGAAGAAATGGTGGCGCACGTATACGACACTACCTACGAAGTTATTAACAAAGGCAAAGATACGCTGGTACTCATCGATGATTCGATTGTCCGCGGAACTACGCTGGAAAAGAGCATTTTGCGGATGTTGGATAAATTGGGGCCGAAGCGAATTATCATTGTTTCGTCTGCGCCCCAGATTTGCTTCCCCGACTGCTACGGTATTGATATGTCCAGAATGAACGATTTTGTGGCATTCCGTGCGGTACTGGCCTTATTAAAGGAAAATGGCCTGGAAAATTTATTAGACGAAGTACACGATGATTGCATCCGTGCTGTACAAATAGGTCACAGTGAAGACGAGAACTATGTGAATGCCTTGTATGCACCTTTTACTGCGGAACAAATTTCCAAAAAAGTTGCCCAGATTATCACTCCGAAAGAGTTGAAAGCGGAAGTAGATGTGATTTACCAGACAGTAGAAAACCTGCACCGCGCCTGTCCCAACCATTCCGGCGATTGGTATTTTACCGGAAATTATCCCACGCCTGGCGGCAATCGCATTGTAAACAAAGCCTTTATTAATTTCATGGAAGGCAAAGGCGTACGGGCTTATTAGGAGTAACCCATTTAAAAATATCCATAGCCGATAAAAGAAGAAAAGCTCGTAGCTGTTAAATGACAGCTACGAGCTTTTTTTGTATAGAGCCTTATTATTATTATTCCTCCTTACTTAGTAATCTTCGACTTCCCAACTTTGTTGCAGCTCCTGCTTATTCTTGTTTTTCCAATAAGAAAACAAAGCGGCTCCAGTCAGCAGTGCTACGCCAATGCCTAGCAGCACTTTAGGAATGGGATTGGGTGGAGCGGGCGGTATAAAAACGACAGCGCCTTGTTCGTCAATTCGGGCGGGTTGGCTTGTGTAACGTCCGTGGGCAGGAATGGCTATTTGCTCAAAATTATCTGCCAAATATCTCAACTGATCCTGCATGGCCTCTCCCCGCATCGGTAAACCGTGTCCGGTAGCCACTACTTCGGGCTGCAAATCAGCTAAATCCTGTACTGACTGACGCGCAAGTCGCCAGTTGCTGGTAAAGTAGGCTGGTGGCCGATGAATTTCTGGCTTTTGCTGAATAACGGCGAGCAGAGATTCCTGATTTACCGTCACAAAAGCATCGCCAGCAATCAGCGTACGATCGGAATCGCGGTAGAAAGAAACGTGGCCTGGGGAATGTCCCGGTGTGTGAATCCAACGCCAGTCGGGCAAACCAGGCACTTCTCCTCCAGGAGGTAAAGGCTGTACTCGTTCGCCCAGATTAATGGGGGCAGTCGGGTATAGTCCTGAAATCCAAGTCATTGCTCCACCTCCTACCGTAGGATCGGGCGGTGGATAGTCGGAACGGCCAGTAAGGTAAGGCAATTCCAGCAGGTGCGCATACACGGGCACATCCCAGTCTACGGCCAGTTGATGCAACGCCCCAATGTGATCAAAATGCCCGTGGGTAAGTAAAATAGCGCTGGGTTTGGTTTTATAGCCAAACAAGCTTTCGGCAACCCGCATTATGCGGGTATTGGAGTTCACCAGACCTGCATCAACCAGCACCCAGGATTTGTCAGCCACATCGTCCGAAGTATCGCTTGTCACGCTATCGGTTTGACTAATCATATAAATATTGGCAATCCATATTCGTAGTCCCGCGACACCTGGTGCAACGGCAAAAGAGGAACGTTTTTCTTTCATAGTGGAGGGATTAGCAATAACTAGGTAGATGACAAAAAATCATCTGCAAAACAATACCTATGGTACGGATATCGGGTAAGGCAAGTTTAGTATTGGGGCGAATTCTTTTTTGCGGGGAGCAATAAAGGCAGGTGCATTCGTGTAGAAATGGCTACTGCACCTGCCTTTTTTATTGGAGCTATAAGATTGGATATCAGGTAAAATACCAGCAACTCTACACTGCTTTGGCGGGATTTCCGAAGACGGTAGCCCTGGCCGTAACAGTTTCTACCACTACTGAGCCAGCACCTACGCGGGCGTTTTTACCTACGGTAATACCGGCCACAATCGTAGCGCCTGAGCCGATAAACGCCCCTTCCTCAATTTTTGCTCCGGCACCGATCACACTTCCAGCACCAATCTGTACGAAGTCGCCAATTTGCGCATTGTAATCAATCACGGCTTTGGCGTGTATAATGAGGTGGTTGCCAATTTGGGCGTGGGTATTGATGATGGCTCCGGCACCAATCATGCTGCCGTGTCCCAGACTAGCCGTAGGAGAAATGAAAGCGGTGGCATGAATGGCATTGATTGGCATCACCTTGCGAACCTCATTGAGCATTTCTACCAGGTTTTTCCGGTACTTGGTATCGTCCACCGCCACGAATGCTTCACATTTTTTTCCAATCAATTTGGTAAAACCCTCATCATCAGTGCTACCTAATACAGTAATGCCATCAATAGTAGTGTTGTGGAGTTTAGCATTATCGTCCAGGAAACCAAATACTACTACCTTATTACTTTGGAAAATGTCCAGGGCGACGCTGCCCAAGCCACTGGCACCCAGAATTATAACCGGATTTTGCATAGGATAGATTGATTAGATTTTTAAAAGCGAGGGGGCAAAAATAGGAAGAATGCGGGACATTCCTTTTGCGGGTATAATTTTATGCTTTGCCGTTGAATTAGCTGGTGTAGGGTTTTTTTGTATCTTTCCCGCCAATCTCTAAAATATAGCCCGCCCCAATGAACAGACATTTTTATGGGTTAGCAAGCGTACTTGCGGTGGTTTTTTTCCTTATGGCTGCTCAAGCCACCCAGCCCGACCTTGCTACTGTTTTCAATCAGATCAATGAAGAAGTGTTGCAACGTGGACAGGCTTATCAGCACCTGGGCGATGCCACGAGCAAGATTGGCCATCGCCTTACGGGCAGTGCCAATGGCGCAAGGGCGGAAACGTATGCCTATAATTTATTTAAAAGCAGTGGGTTCAAACAGGTAAAGTACCGGCCTTTTGAAGTGGAAGCCTGGAGCCGCGATACCGTAACGCTCTCTGTTTCGCCTCCCAAAAGCGATAATATCCGCGATTTCGCTGTGGTTTCGTTGGCGCATTCGCCGGTAAAAGCTAGTTTGAGAGGTGAGTTGATAGACGTGGGTAATGGGCTGGAGACCGATTTTGAGGGCGTAAAAGATCGTGTTCGGGGAAAAATTGCCTTGGTCAACATCGGGATTTCGCCAGTCAACGCAGCTTTAAAAAACCTGCATCGCTCCGAAAAAACGGCTTTGGCTATCCAGTACGGGGCTTCGGGCATCATCATTGTCAACCAGGTAAAGGGAAATGTACTACTTACGGGCACGGCTTCCGTTACCGGAAAACTGATTACAATTCCAGCCGTTTGCATTTCGTTGGAGAGCGGTGAAGTGATTCGCAAGTGGATGAAGGAAGAAAGCAAGCTGTCCGCCCAAATTGAAATGAGCAATGTGAGCCAGAAAATAAAGGCGCGAAATATTGTGGCCACGCTGAAAGGGTCTGATTTGTCGAAGGAAAAAATCATTATCGGTGGCCACCTCGACTCCTGGGATTTGGCTACCGGAGCCATCGACAATGGCATTGGCGCTTTTTCTATTCTCGAAATTGCACGCGTGTTCAAAGCATTGAACCTGAAACCCAGGCGAACCATTGAGTTTGTGCTTTTTATGGGCGAAGAGCAAGGCCTGCTAGGTTCAGAGGCAATGATCAGAACGATGGTCAAAAACAAATCCATCAATCAGGTGCGCTACATGCTAAACCTGGATATGGCCAATAATCCTACTGGCTTCAATGCTTGCGGTTGGGAAGAAATGATGCCTTTTTTTACTGAAATAGGACAGCGCATCCAAGCAATTGACCCCAGTTACACCAATACTAACGCTAGCCAGGCTAGCCTGCACAGCGATCACCAGAGTTTCATGCTAGAAGGCATACCTGTAACTATGCCCAGTGGTAGTCTTGACCCAGCAGTATTGGGTTGTTATCACGCCGACTGTGACAAGTTTGGGCTGGTAAATAAGGGCCAGCTACATAATACAGTGCGTTTCACGGCGATGGTGCTTTACGCCCTTGCCAATGCCGACAACATTCCCGCCAAAAAGCTGGACAGTCCTACCAACCGTGATTTTCTGGTAAAGCAAGGGCTGAAGAAGGAATTGGAAATTGGTGGAGACTGGCGCTGGTAGCAGCGAGCAGTAAGGTGAATAAGGAAGTAAATGTTTTATGATGGGTATAGATATTGAGTAAAGGAAACCCATCAGCTTGCTATTCCGTACTAGGCAGTTTAGAGGAGCACTTCATTCTATACATAGCTATGAATCAGACTTTTATAAACTTCAAAAAGTCCTACTATGGGGGGATTTTACTTAGTATTGCCTGGGTTTTTGCAGTTATTGTGCTATTAATAAATCGCACGCAGGCACTGGCGCAAGCACCCGCCTGTGCGGGGAATAAGGGGCTTACTGCGGAGTATTATGCTGGCTTCTTTGCCGATGACCAAAGCTTTTTCATCAATCATACGCCTGGGCTTACCCGAATAGATACGAGCCTTGATTACCGGTCTGCCAATAGCTGGGGTGATATCTTGCCTCCTGCAGTAGGAACTTTGGCCAATCCTGACTTATTCAGTGTGCGGTTTCGGGGAAGTATTTACCTAGCCACGGCGGGAGATTATACCTTTTACCTAGGCAGCGATGATGCCAGTTATTTTTGGTTGGATAACGCCGCCCTTGCCTCGCCAGCTTCCTCAGGCGAAGCCCTCATCAGCGTTCCAGGCATCCATGCGTACCAAATCAAGTATGTCACGCTACCCTTGTCTGCTGGCTGGCACAACCTCTTGATTCATCATGGTGAAAAATTATCGGGTGACTTGTTTTCTTTCGAATACCAAGCAACCTCCTTGGGCATTCCCCGACAAATTGTTCCCGCTACTATCCTCTGTACGGGTGCAGCGAAGGGCATTCGCTACAATCCCAATACCTTTTCGCTAACCCAGGGTGCGTCGAGCAGCTCATCGGTACCTACGCTTGTGGCTGGCAGTTCTCCCCTGACAAATATTGCTATTGCCAATGCGGCTTCCCTGCCAGCCGGAATTACGATGAATGCTGCCACTGGCGTAGTAACTGTGGACAATACCGTGCCTTTGGGCCATTACCTGATTGATGTTACTTTAACCAATGCCAGTGGCTTCGTAACCTTTACCCAGGTGCTCATGGTTTCAGTACTGGTTACTCCACCTGCCAGTTGTGCTGGTTTAGACCCTAGGGGAAGTCCTGCCACGTCTGGCCTATACGCCGAATACTACGCTGGTAACTTTGCTGATGATCAGTCTTTTTTCATCAATCATACGCCCCAACTCATTCGAACGGATGCCAACCTGAATTACAATACTGACAATAGCTGGGGTGCCATTCTGCCGCCCGCTACCGGAAGTACCGCCAATCCGCAACAGTATAGTGCCCGTTTTCGGGGAAGTATGTATATCGCTACAGCAGGTTATTATACCTTTTACCTGGGAAGCGACGATGGCAGCTATCTCTGGCTCGACAATGCAGCGATTGCTTCACCTGCGGTTGCTGCGGATGCACTGATCAATAACGGAGGAGCCCATGCGTATGCATATAAGCAGGCGAGCGTATACCTGACTGCCGGTTTGCATAACCTGCTGATCCATTACGGCCAGGGAGGATCGCAAAATCGGTTAACCCTGGAATATGCATCGAATGATCTGGGCATTGCCCGGCAAATTGTACCAGGTAGCCTCTTATGCACTGGCTCGGAAAAGGGCATTCTCTTTAATCCAAATCAGCTAAAGATTACTTCTGGTACTGCCGTTAGTTCAGCGCCTCCCATCCTGAACGCTGGCAGTTCTGCCTTGACGGGCATCGCTATTGCCAATGCCGCTTCCCTTCCGGCTGGTATTACCATCAACTCTACTACGGGCGTAGTGATTGTCGCGAATACAGTTCCTTTGGGAAGCCATGTACTCAACGTGACGCTGACCAATGCCAGCGGCTCCCTTACTTTCGATGGTGCGCTCACTGTTTCGGTACTGGCTGCCCCACCACCCGATTGTGTTGGATATGATCCAGGTGGAAATGCGGCCAGTTCAGGCTTGTATGCTGAATACTACGCTAATTACTTTGCCGATGATCAATCTTTTTTCAGCAATACTAAGCCTCGCCTGACCCGAACTGATGGTGTAATTAACTTCAATACCGATACCTGGGGAGCCATCTCTCCGCCCGCTACAGGCGGAGCTTACAGCCCAAATAAGTACAGTGCCCGGTTCCGTGGAACGATATATATAGCGACTGCCGGAAACTATACCTTCCATTTGGGTAGCGATGATGCGGGTTATTTGTGGTTGGATAACGCCGCGCTGCTTGCTTCTCCCTTGACCAGTGACGCACTCATCAACAATGGCGGAGGCCATGGCTATATCATTAAGAGCGGAGCTGTCTACCTAGCTATTGGTCGGCATCCTATTCTTATTCACTACGGCGAAGCTACGGGGGGCAACTCGCTTACCCTGGAATATGAGTCTGCCGATGCAGGTGTTTCCCGACAAATAGTTCCTAACCGGGCTCTGTGTACAGCCGAGTTAGTATCGATCACCTATACACCCAGACGCCAGCAAATACCTTTGGGAACAGCGGCAAGCTCTGCTACGCCAGTCATTGTTGCCGGCAGTGCTCCAATAATGGACATTAGTATTGGCAATGCTGCCTCGCTGCCTGCGGGTATTACAGTCAATCAAACCACGGGTGTGGTTACGGCTGATAACACAGTGCCGTCAGGTAATTACAACTTGAACATAACGCTTACTTCTGCCAATGGCTCTGTTACCTTCCTGACCGCGTTTACAGCAGTGGTACTGGCACCTGCGCCACTCAATTGTTCTGCTACTGATCCGGGCGGGGAGTCGTCAACTTCTGGTGTATATGCAGAGTATTACACTGGATATTTCGACGATGACCATAGTTTCTTTGTGAACCAAACGCCTGGCCTTTTGCGGACGGAATATAACCTTAACTATAGTACGAATACTTGGGGGGCTATTTTGCCACCCGCCAGTGGCAGTATTGCTGACGCTAATAATTACAGTGCCCGTTACCGGGGAAGTGTGTCTGTACCAACTACTGGCACCTACACTTTCCATCTGGGTAGCGATGATGCCAGTTACCTTTGGTTGGATGCCAGTACGGTAGATGTTCCGGCGGTTACGGCAGAAGCGCTGATCAATAATGGTGGCCGGCATGCCTATGTAGTCAAGTCCAATTCAGTAGTTCTTACGGCTGGTTTACACGACATACTGGTTCACTATGGCGAAAATGCGAGTGGCAATCTATTGACGCTTGAGTATGAAGCCACCGCTTTGGGGCTTGCGCGGCAAATCATTCCAAACAATGCTTTATGTACGGGCGTCTCCTTTGAGCCCTTGCCTATCCAACTGCTGTACTTCCAGGCCAAGGCTCAGGCCACTGGCATTGCTTTAAGCTGGGCTACCCAATCAGAAACCAATCATTCGCACTATACAGTAGAAAGAAGCACGGATGCGCGCAGTTTTGAGGCAGTTTTGCGGGTAGAGTCTAAGAATGGAAATGTTCAATCTCGCCAAAACTACCAGGCTTTTGATGCATCTCCGCAGCGCGGTATCAATTACTATCGCTTGCGCACAACCGATTTGGATGGCAGTACCTCCGTATCAAAGACTGTGTCGGCTATGTATCATGTTAACCAACAAATCATCTCAATCCAGCCTAATCCGAGCAGCCAGCAGGATGTTGTGCTAACATTGGAAGGAGATTTTGGGTCGGGTGAAAGGGAAATTCGTTTACATAATATTCAGGGCAAACAAATGTATCAATCTCAGTTCGAAGGTCAGCAAACCGTCATTCCGACAAGTAAATTGTCGCCTGGAATGTACCTCATCACGATCAAGGTGCAAGGCCAGGTTGTGGTAGAGAAGTTGGTAGTGTATTAACGGAAGGGATGTGCTGGTTTGTTGATATGTGTGTCGAAGCAGTAGTAAGGATCGTAAGCTAATCGTTCGGGGCAAGCTCTGTAACCACTCCAAGTGGTTGCAAAGCTTGCCCCGAACGATTGTTTATTTACCATAATCACCAGCTAACTGATTTAAAAAAGAGGTTTTTATAAATACGAGTATAACAGTTGCAGGCTGGCAGTAGTGCGTAATTTATGCAATGCATTCTCTCTGATTTGCCTTACCCTTTCCCGGGTCAGACCCATATTAGCGGCAATATCTTCTAGCGAGTGGGTGTAATCATAACCAATCCCGAAAGACTGTTTAATGACATCTCTTTCTCGATCGACCAATACACCCAATACCCGCTCAATTTCTACTTTCAAAGAATTGATATTGGCTAGCACCGCATCTACCGATTCGGTGTCTCCGATTACGTCTAACAACGTACTGTCTTCATCTTCTCCGATGGGCGCATTTAAAGAAGACTGACTAATAGAAGCTGTATTGGCAGAATTGATGTCTTCTACTTTCAGACCCATATAATCGGCCAGTTCCTCAATCGTAGGTTCCCGCTCAAATTTCTGTTCTATTACAGCCAGTGATTGATTGATCTTGGATAAATCGCCAATCTTATTGGCCGGAATGCGCACAATCCGGGAATGGTTATTCAAGGCATCCATAATGGACTGCCGAATCCACCATACGGCATAGGAGATAAACTTGAAGCCTTTGGTTTCGTCGAATAGCCTGGCCGCCTTAATTAGGCCTACGTTGCCTTCATTAATAAGGTCATTCAGTGGCATGCTGCCGTGGTGGTATTGCTTGGATACCGATACCACAAACCGCAAATTTGCCTTTACTAACCTTTCTAATGCTTGTTCGTCGCCTTGCTTAATCCGCTGGGCCAGTATTACTTCTTCTTCCGGGGTTAAGAGGTCTATTTTGGAGATTTCATTAAAGTATTTCTCCAGCGTAGAGCTATCCCGATTGGTTATCAAATGGGTTATTTTTAGCTGTCTCATTTCTCGTTCAGTTCAGTTTATTCATAAATAATATCCCTTGCGTAAACACGCTGTCCAGGCGGTTGGCTGCTAAAAGATAAATCTCTATTAAATGCAATAGGAAGTGTCTATCAATATAAGTTGAGTGTTTGTTTTTTAAAAGGCAATTATCACGCCACTAAATTGTCTTTTTGATGATTATTAGGGCATTTATCAGCCACATTGTTTTTAATTATTCAAGTGACTTCCATGAGTAAAGAACAAAATAGAATCAGGAAAAATTCATACAATGAATACATAAAATAGCGTCAGGCAATAATAATTTTGCTTGCTTGGTTACAGACGGTAAGTCTGTTGTAATAACGAAATATTAGTAGAAATGTGACGGGTTTATCGTCTTTAGTTCTTGCTGAAAAAGTAAGTATCAGGTTTGGAAATAGGGGAGAGGAGGCACTTACGAAGAAGAGGCAAGTCACTGAACTGGCTTGTTTGCCAACCGATCATTCTTCGCTGAGATATTCACGAATAGCTAAAAATGAAAAAGGGCGCCTCTATGAGAAGTACCCTTTTTAATTACTACCTATAACATGAACGAAAAGCAAAATATTATCTTAAGACAA
>JAZKGK010000111.1:0-1590 GCA_040385915.1 Bacteroidota bacterium | reverse complement strand
AATAATCTTTTCTGTAAAATAGTAGTCCTCTTTACAGTTTTCAACCACAATCTGAAATTTAAAATCCCGGCACGCCTCTCCTTTTTCAATGTGTTGACCGCTTAAGGCGCTCCCCATTAACTCAACACGACTCTTACAGAAATCAGCCACATCATGACGCCATTTATGTCCCCCTACCCAATTCTTATGGGAATACATCATGGAAATCAACTTTGTTTTAGGATGGTCAAGTCGAATATCTTCTTCTTTTAAATGACATCCTCCAATAGGGAGAAGTTCTCCATTGGGGAGAGCAGCTAAATCCTTGGTATGGGTAAAGATTTTATCGAACAGGCCCGGGTTTTGTCTGGCAAATGCATAAGCGTCAGGCGTGATAGCGGGACTCTCAACAAGCCAAAGGTATTTCTTTACGCCCGGATAATTATTATACTCATGGATATTTCTATCTGTCAAGAATACATAATCTTTCAATAACGATCTATCCCATTCAAAATGAGCAGGCTTAAAGTGACTGCTGGATGAATGAGCATGAGAAAATAACTGATCCCTAATAGGTAATTTAATCATATAAAGATATAAAGTCAGAGCAGATTCCGGCAGCGTTTTTTAAATCCACCCCCTTTTCTTCGGGCATACAGGCTATTCCTTTAAATTCTGGTAAAGGTTTCCCTGTATAAGTCCAGATATAGCCCATTGAAGTTAATGTATAATCATCTCCATTATGGAAGAAGTAGTTGAAACCTGATGGGGTCATGGCGTTCAAGGCATTGAGGGTTTTACAATGAATCCACAAATGTTTTGACCGTTCTGCGAGAAAAGAATAGGATATTGGGTATATCGGCTGATCGTGACCAAGAAACAATTCATTATTCGCCCAAGTTAGTTTACAAAAGAGGTCAATTTCGACATCATAACCGAGAGATAGTGCTTTGTCAATCAGTTTTGGGGAATTTTCATCCTCAGACGGACCAAAAACATTACCTCTGTGTGAAATCAAAATCATAAAGAATCAAAATATTCCTGTTGGTAATTCTTGTCTACTGATTGACGCATGGCTTTGACACCCGCCAATGTTCCATTTTTGTGACTAAATAATGCTCCACCAACATTAGCCATCCAGTCACCGTGACCGATAGTCTGAGTTATTGATTCAATAAGGCTGGGTTTCATCCCGCATGAGAGAGCAGAGATTGAATTGTTAGCTCGTAAAACCTCAATAGTCTTTAAAACATTGCCCTGATCACCATAATAACCACCAATCATGCCACAATGGAGGGAGCCGCAACCACTCTTGCTTACTAAATCAAAAATAACAGTTTCATTGATATGAAAATTATGCTGACTGAAGTTAAGAATCTTATCGCCGCTTTTTTGAAAATGAAGCAGCATGGGTAAATCCTGTTCTCTAATAGACTTATAGCATCCCAAGCCCGCATGGAAATTAACATGGATACCGTTTCCACCGCATTCGTAAACTTGGTAAACCCTTCCTAAAAGATACATTGGGTCGGCATTGATAGAGGCACAGTAAAATACCTTACGGCCACTATTAGAGATGTAGTTGGCAACCAATTCTACCCGATCTTCAAT
>JAZKGK010000110.1:0-7808 GCA_040385915.1 Bacteroidota bacterium | reverse complement strand
AGCCGCTCCTATAACAGGAGCGGCTCGTTTACTTTAAGGAGTATGTGCTTTTTGCTTAGATCTTATTTCGTTGAGCCTGCATTACGCATTGCCTCAGTCTGCTTGCTAATAGATTCCAGGTGAATGATTGTATAAAGCTTAGAAATGAATTCTTTGTCCAAATTCATTTTTTCACCCCATTCGGCGCGGGTCTTAAATACTTCATTCCATCTATCTACCTGGAAAATAGCGATATTGTTATCACGTTTGTGCTCACCGGCTTCTTCTACAATACCCATACGGTTTGCTAAAGCTTCGATGATTTCACGGTCAGCGCGGTCGATACGGCTGCGTAACTCTTCCATTTTATTCCGAAATTCTGGGTTTTGAGTCCCAGCCTGACGTACTTGTAGACCTGCAAGAATCTTACCTAACGTTTCAGGTGTTACTTGTTGAGAAGCATCGCTAAGTGCTACAGCAGGATTAATGTGCGATTCAATGATGAGGCCATCATAGTTGATATCCATCATCTTCTGCGATAACTCAGCAATTAATTCACGCTTGCCGCCAATGTGGCTTGGATCGCCAATAAGAGGCAAATGTGGGAAAATACTTTTCAGTTCAATTGCAATTTGCCACAGGGGCAGGTTGCGATATTTGGAAGGTTGATGAGTAGAAAAACCACGGTGAATAGCGGCTAACTTCTTTACACCGGCCCGTTGGATGCGCTCAATTGCCCCAATCCACAAAGAAAGCTCTGGGTTAATGGGGTTTTTGATAAGTACTGGAATATCTACGCCTTTTAAAGCATCGGCAATCTCCTGTACAGTAAAAGGGTTTACGGTAGTTCTAGCGCCAATCCATACGAAATCAACGCCATATTTCAGGGCTAATTCCAAGTGTTGAGGCGTGGCTACTTCAGTGGCAAAGGGAAGGCCTACTTCTTTGCTTACGTTCTTAATCCAGGATAAGGCAATTTCGCCCATACCTTCAAAACTATTAGGGCGAGTGCGTGGCTTCCATACCCCGGCGCGAATAGCGTGAACATTTAATTTTTTCAGTTCCTGGGCCGTTTGGAGCAATTGTTCTTCGGATTCGGCACTGCAAGGGCCAGCAATGATAAGTGGCTTGCTGTCGAATGTTATCCAATCTTCCAGCGGTAGGATGTCTAAGTTAGTGTTCATACAAATGGTAAAATGATTAAGCGATCTCATCGAAGAAATAGAGGCAAAAAACCATATTTTGCTCTTGAATTAGGAAACGAACTTTAAAATTGCGAAAAAAGTTTAGTATTGCCAAATATTCAACGGCTTAACCCTGTATTTACATAAAAATATTTCCTTTTTAATACCTGTCTTCTACTTATTGCAATAGAATTCTACTTGGGTTGTAAAGGATTGTTTGTACTTTTCGAGTAGTGATTTTGCGAGCCTCATCAGGGTTTTGTCTTATCTTTACTACTGGTATTGTCTGAAGTAAATGTATGCCACTTGCGTCGCCAAACAAGAAAAATAACCCAGGTAATAATCTCCCCCTATCTTTAGAAGATACTTCTATTGCCTTTTCGGCTAAGTCTGAAGGCAAGTTGTATAAAATGTACTGGCTGTTTGCCAGTATGAATAATAAGCGTTTGGTTAAGATGGGAACGACACTGATCAAGACAGCTTTTAAGTATCACATGCCCATCAAAATGCTCCTTAAATATACTGTTTTTGAACACTTTTGTGGCGGTGAAACTATTCAGGATTGTGAAAGAACCATTCAGGAACTGGGTCAATTTGGCATTGGCACTATCCTAGATTATTCGGTGGAAGGCGAGAAAACAGCAGCAGGTTTTAACCGCACCATGCAGGAAACGCTCTCTACTATTGAAAAGGCTGCAACGTCTAATACGATTCCCTTTTCAGTATTTAAGGTAACGGGTATAGCTGCTACAGACCTATTGGAAAAAGTGCAAAGCGGTACGTTGCTCACGGAAGCGGAGAAAAAGGATTATGAACAGGTTAGGAGCCGCGTAAACATGATTTGCCAGCGGGCATATGCGTTGAAAGTACGGGTGTTTATTGATGGAGAAGAAAGCTGGATTCAGGATACGATTGATGCATTAGCTTATGAGATGATGGAGCAGTACAATAAAGAGGAAGCCATCGTCTTCAATACGTTTCAGCTATATCGCTGGGCAAGCCTAGACAATTTAAGAAAAGCTGTGCAGCAAGCAGAGGCTGAGGGTTATTATTTGGGTGTCAAGCTGGTGAGAGGAGCGTATATGGAAAAAGAAAGCCGCCGGGCGCTTGAAAAGGGTTATCGCGATCCTGTACAGCCCAATAAAGCAGCTTGTGATGGTGACTTTAACGCGGCTACTCTTCTTTGCCTTGATGCAAGAGGTATAACATCTAATCCGCGTATTTCGCTTTGCTTGGGAACCCATAACGAAGACAGTTGTTATTTGCTCGTGGAAGAAATGAAAAATTGCGGCATCGCTCTCAATGATTCGGGTATTTGGTTTGCACAACTGTATGGCATGAGCGATAATATCTCGTACAACCTGGCAGCAGCGGGCTATAATGTAGCCAAATACGTGCCCTATGGACCAGTAGAAGCCGTTATGCCTTATCTTTTCCGTAGAGCAGAAGAAAATTCATCCGTAGCTGGGCAAAGTAGCCGCGAATTCAATTTGATTAAAAAAGAAATAGCCAGAAGAAAAAAGAATCGATAATCTGATGGGTTTTCTTGACTAGTTATTGGTGGTAAAGCGCCATTAGAACAAGACTACAATCTTGGAGTAAAACCAAATATTATCCTTAGTTTTGATGAATTTTGTTCCGAAATCGCAATCCTGGATGAAGTATTATAAGTATTATCTATTGAGTTTATTGGTCATTGTTATTGATCAATCAGTGAAGATGTTGGTACATTTCAATATGGAACCGGGTATTGCCGGGCAAATCCCCATTTTTGACGATTGGTTTAAACTGCATTATGTTACCAATCCAGGCATGGCTTTTGGGCTCCAATTGGGTTCTGACTATGGTAAACTAGTCTTGAGTTTATTTAGGCTGATAGCCATGGCTGCCATTGCCTATTATCTGCTGGTGATGGCGCGCAAAGACGTTCACAAAGGCTTGCTTTGGTGTACAGCACTCATTCTGGGTGGCGCCATTGGTAATGTGATTGACAGCACTTTTTATGGTATTTGGCTGGATAATGCTCCCGAAGGCACACCCACTCCTTGGTTTCATGGACAAGTAATTGACATGTTTTATCTCGACTTATGGGAAGGAGTAATACCAGATTGGGTTCCTGTCTTTGGTGGCCAGGGCATGTCATTATGGCCAATTTTTAACGTGGCCGATGCTTCCATTTTTATGGGCGTAACGGTTATTCTACTGATGCAGAAAAGGTTTTTTGCAGAAAAACACCTAGATACACTCACTACAGATACCCAGAATTCTGCTGCCAATGATGAAGACAAAATAGCAGATGAACCACGTGATATAAACGAAAAGGCCGTTTCTTAAACCCGATCCATTCCCTAGTATGGTAGCGTTAATTCTTCGATACTACTAAGCGTTGCGTATGCACTTCGCCCGTCTGCCCTGTAATTTTCAATAGGTAAATGCCATTAGCTAGATAGCCTACATCTATGATTGCTTCTTGATTAGCAAGTGCGGTTCTCTGATAGCTTATCCGTTGGCCTAGCAAAGTATATAGCTCAATTTCGCCAATATAAGGAGGTTTGATAGACAAGTAGCGCATCGTTGGATTAGGATATATCCATGCAATTTCCTTGGTATTAGTATAGCTATTTGATTCGCTACTGTTTTTCAGATAGATAAGCCCTCCAGCATTGGTTCCGATAATGAGTTCAGGCAAGGAATCGTTGTTCAGATCGGCAGGAGCAGGAAAGATAGCACTTCCCAAGTGGGCCAAAGCCACTTGTTCGTGAAGTAAATCTAGCACTATATTGATGACAGGAGTCAGTGTATCTCCCACGCCCAAATTTTCCAGAAAATTTTCGTACAGCCTGAGTTGCCCACTGCGATCACCCGTGAGCAGTTCAGGCTTACCATCGGCATTCAGATCGGCCACAAAAGGCACGATGCCCCGGTGCATTGTATTAGGTGTAATTCCGCCTACTAGGGCATTTTTTAAGGTAAAGGTGGGTTGGGCTATGGTCCCGGACGTTTGAAAATAAGCCAGGCTTCCTTGGGATTTACCTACCAGCCAATCCAGATCACCATCACTGTCTAAGTCGTAAGGAAAAGGGTGGTCATTCAATCCAAGGGGAAGAGGAATATTAATCGTGTCGGAGAGGCTAAAGTGGAAGGGCTGCCTTATGGCTGCTGTATTAGGAAAGAAGCACAACCGAGTAATTTGGGCATTATTGCTGGTAAAGCAGAAATCAAGTGAGTTATCTCGGTTTATATCAGCAAAAAAGGGTCTTACGTTCATGAATTTGAAGGCGCTCATGTGTAAATAATCACGGTTTCGGAGCGCAAATTCCGGTTTGGTCGCATTACCAATATTCTCGAACAAGCTAATTGTAGCCACGAATCCTGCGGGTGTCGTTAAGCCACTATTGCCCACGAATAGGTCTAAGTCACCGTCAGCGTCATAATCTGCTAATGCTGGGGTCGCATTTTCACCCAAGTCTATCATAGTATTTTGAAGAAAGTCGGGTTGACTAAATTCAAAATCAGGTAATTCGTGTGTGCCCTTGTTATGGTAAAACCACGCCGATTGCTGGAAATTAATTTGATTGCCGTCGTTGTCTGATACATTAGGGGAGGTAAGCAAGTCCTTCTTGCCATCAAAATCTACGTCCTCGTAAAAAACAGCCGGAAAAATAGGGAAGCTAATGGGTTTGCTCGCTGGAAAATTATTTTGGGAAGTAGTAAAATTGGCCTTGTGAAGCGTTCCTTGATTATCGAGCCGAAAAATTTCGCTGCATTCTACATCACCAACCAGAATTTCTTTCACCTGATCGCCATTTAAGTCCAGTGCTAAAAGCGTCGCCCCTAAGTGCTGTATCCGTAATCCTTCCCCTGGAAAAGCTTTCCGCCCCCCGTTGCCACAGTCAATACCAAAATCGAAATTACCGCATTCAAAAATGCCTACATTTCCCCAACAAAAACCAATTCGTGTAAACTCCAGCGAATCATTATTTCCGTATTTTTCCCGGCTTTGGTTTTGATGATATTCAATATAACCACCCGCAAAATTGAACGTAAGTACATCAAGGTCGCCGTCTTCATCCACATCCACAATCGAGGGGATATCACTGACAGACACCTGCAAATTGACTTGCCCTGATAATCCTGCGGTGTAAATGGGATCAGCGCTTACTGCCCAATGCAGTTTCCCTTGGGCAGAAACATTCTTATACACCAAAATGCCTAAATTGGTATGAGTGAAAATATCCTTTTTTCCATCCTGGTTATAATCTGCTAATAATGCCCAACCGTTTAATTCAGGAAACCCAAACTCATATTCCGGGGCGTGATGATAGACAAAGCCATTGCTTGTATGCACAGCCAGGAATGTGCTCAATTTGTTGTTTGTACGATCGAATACGACCAGATCTTCGACTGCATCATTGTTGAGGTGTATTTTGGAAAATTGCCCTGCATTCAGGCCGCCCGCCCAGGCATTGAGCAAACTTTTTCCCTCAATTGCCACCTTTACCGAACGATCGTATTGGAAGACGAACCTAGGTGTGTCGATTTGTGCCCAGCTTAGTAAAGGAGCAAAGGCCAGAAACAAGAGTACAAGTCGCGTATAGCGGAATTCAGTTTTCCCAGCGCGTGCTTTACTGGCTTGGGAAAAGGATGGCGTCCTTAAAAATATAGTATGTTTCACCGGTGTAATTTGAAAGAAAGGAGTATAGCACAAATTTGAAATCTGTGTAACTTACCAGGCCTAAATTTAGCCAAAAAACGAATGAATTTACCCATCGAATTACTTTACGAGAAATACCAATCTTGCGTAGGTGTGTCTACCGATACCCGCAAAATAATGCCCGGCGTATTGTATATCGCCCTTACCGGCAAAAATTTTAACGGGAATCTATTTGCCAAAGAAGCCATCGAAAAAGGAGCCAGTTATGCCATTATTGACGATCCGCAGTATGCTATTGACGAAAGATACCTAGTCGTAGAGGATACGCTCCGGACTTTACAGGCCTTGGCTTTATATCACCGTCGACAGTTAATGATTCCTTTTATTGGTATTGGTGGCTCCAATGGCAAAACCACTACGAAAGAGCTGATTTATGCCGTACTGATGCAACGCTACCGCACGTATGCTACCAAAGGTAATCTGAACAACTACATTGGTGTTCCACTAACTTTGTTGGCCATTAAACCAGATACGGAAATGGCTGTTATTGAGATGGGTGCCGACCGAGTGGGTGAAATGACCGAGCTTCTGCATATTTGCGAACCTACGCACGGGTTGATTACCAATATAGGAAAGGAACATTTAGAAACCTTCGGAGGCTTGGAAGGAGTGAAGCAAGGCGAAGGTGAACTATATGATTTTCTGAGCCATAGCCATGGAGTAGCCTTTATTAACTCCCGTGAACCTGAATTGCTGGAAGTAGAAACCAGCAAGGAAAGGCATTTTGCAGACATTATTCGCTTTCCGGCAAAGGGCGAATATATCCAATGTGAACTACTTGAATCGTCGCCTTTTGTTGTGTACCAACATGAAAACGGGCAACGCGTAGAAACGCAGCTAACCGGCAAGTATAACTTTGAAAATATTTTGGCAGCGCTTTGTGTCGCTAAGTATTTTGGTGTACCGGCTGACCAAGCCAACGCCGCGGTGAGTGCTTACCAGCCCGAAAATAACCGCTCACAATTGATTAAAAAGGGCTCTAATACCATTTTGCTGGATGCTTATAATGCCAATCCATCTTCGATGCAGGCTGCCTTGCTGAATTTCCAGTCCTTAAAAGCCAATAAAAAGGTGGTGATTTTGGGAGACATGCTGGAGTTAGGTGAGTACGCAGCTGATGAACACCGGCAGATGGGTGAGTTGGTGGCTGGAAGTGGCTTCGATACCGTGATCTTTTGTGGTAAATTGATGCAGCACGCGATTGCTCCCAATCCTAAAGCGTATTACTTTCCCGATAAATTTTCTTTACATAATTGGCTTTCTGATCATCCAATGGCAGAAACGCATATTTTAGTCAAAGGTTCGCGCAGTATGACCTTAGAGAGTGTTCTGCCTTTTATTAACTAATAGTTTCTCATTATTGAATGCTTATTATTAAATCAGGTAGCTTTTTTTTTTAGTACCAATTGAATTACCTTTGCACCTGCGTTCATAAATAAAAAAAACAACCATGATTACAACCCAATTAAACTACAAAGTAAAGGACATCGCGTTAGCCGAATGGGGCAGAAAAGAAATTACTCTGGCCGAAGCCGAGATGCCTGGTTTAATGGCTATCCGGCAGGAATTTGGCGCTTCTAAGCCACTCCAAGGTGCGCGTATTGCTGGCTGTTTGCACATGACCATCCAGACAGCTGTTCTGATTGAAACACTGATTGAATTAGGCGCTGATGTGACCTGGTCTTCTTGTAATATTTTCTCTACGCAAGATCATGCCGCTGCTGCTATTGCTGCTGCTGGTATTCCTGTGTTTGCATGGAAAGGTATGAACGAAGACGAGTTTAATTGGTGTATTGAACAAACGCTATTTTTCGGAGAAGATCGCCAACCGTTGAATATGATCCTGGACGACGGAGGTGATTTGACTAA
Source organism: Bacteroidota bacterium (assembly GCA_040385915.1). Lineage (GTDB taxonomy): Bacteria > Bacteroidota > Bacteroidia > Cytophagales > ES-bin-26 > ES-bin-26. Next base: position 62 of record JAZKGK010000110.1, on the reverse strand, counting down.
TTTGGTTTTTGATAAATATCCTGAATTAGCCACTGGTATCCGTGGATTGTCAGAAGAAACGA
>JAZKGK010000109.1:0-13277 GCA_040385915.1 Bacteroidota bacterium | reverse complement strand
CCACCAGCCATCTTCATTGGATAGATAAAATTTGAAAGGGCCTTCAATCGCTAAGGTTTCGCCATTTTCCAGAACGGCTTCATATTTCACGCTACCTTCGGCATGCCCCATACCTGTGTTATTCTCCTCGTCCCATTGAAATCCGATTTCAGCGATTAGATATTGCCCGTTGTTGAAGGAAGTATACGAATCAAATACCTGATTCATTTTTAGTAAGACTTCTTTTTTAGACAGCATGCGGGCATCGGCTAGTAAAAAGGTCTGACTCAATTCCCAACTGTATTCGTTCATTTTTTGATCAAACCACTGCTTTAAAAACCCTGTGGCACGGTCATGAATGTCCATCTTATGGTTGGGATGAAATTCTTCGTAGATAAAATGCTTAGTCATTCTGGCCGTCGTTATGTCGGGCGTCGCTACGTCGGGCGTCGTCATGTCGGGCATTGTTATCTCATCCATTTCCTGGTCAAATAATTCTTCGGTAATGAAGCGGTAGATAATCCGGTTGTCATAAGAGCCCAGCACATCCAATTCTACTGCCTTCTGAGACATGATTTCCAGCAGCCTTTGCAATTCTTCCTCAATCTCCTTATCATCCAGTTCCTCTGCTTTTCTATACGCTGGCTGCCCGATAAAATCGTATACACTGACTTGCACTACGTTCTGGCTGGCGGCTTCAAATTGTAGGATATGTTGCAGGAAAGCCGCTTCAATTTCTGGCGGCAGGTTTCCGCTACCTCCGAAAATAGCGCCTGTTTCAGCCTGCATTTTTAGCTTCAGAATCTCATTTTCCAGGTGTAGTTTCTCCTGTGGGTCATCAGGAAACTCGTCTCCATGCTCATTAGTATCGCTTCCGTTATTCATAAAAGTGTAAAGTTGAAAGAGTGAAAAGTAGAAGATTGTGAGCGCATATCTATTCCTTTTAAACTTAATACAATCATGAAAACTTTCCAACCGCTAACAGCCATCTTTCCAACCTAAAGTCGCCATAGATGCGAAGGCCCTACCTCTCTACCCCAAAAACAAGCCCCTATTGGAAGCTAGAGAACGGGCAGAGCAGCGCGCCGCCAAGTCGAAAACTAGAAAGTGTAATACCATCATAAGCAATGGACATGACTATGTTGATGAGCGCTGGAAAAGCGCTAACTTTCCGACCTTAGTCCAGGTAAACCGAGTGATTTATAATTACATTCAGCCAGATAGGCATACTTGCAGCATTACCAACATTCCATCGTTAATTATTTACTGTTAATTGTTAACTGAATTGACATGATTTTAAATAAAAAAAGCTTATTAGCAGGGGCTCTGCTGGTTACAGGGTGGATGGCGTTTCTCCCGCTGCCTCATTCCATTCCTTTTACCGTTCGTAATCCGCTCAAACTGGCTCGAAGCTCTGAGACCGTTAGCTTGCCTATGGTGAAGCTAAGTTTGTTGGTGAAAGAGGTTGGAGCTGAAAATCTACTCGTCAAAGATGCGAAGACGGGCACTGTGCTAGTGAGCCAGTTGCTCGACAACAATGCCGATGGACAGGTAGATGAGCTACTTTTTCAGACGGATTTGCCGGCCTTGGGAGAGAAAAAGTTTGTGGTAGAAGGCAGCAAAGACGGTGCTGCGAAACGGGCTGATCCAAAGCTGGCGACCTATTCGCGCTTCGTCCCCGAACGAATTGATGACTATGCCTGGGAAAATGACCGGGTGGCTTTCCGCACGTATGGCCCCAAGGCTCAGCAATTGACCGAAGCCGGAAGAACGGATGGCACGCTAACCAGCGGCATGGACTGCTGGCTGAAGCGTGTAGATTATCCGATTATTGATCTATGGTACAAAAAGGATAAGGATAAAACGGGCTCTTATCACCAGGACACGGGCGAAGGATACGATCCATATCACGTGGGTGGTAGCCGGGGCTGCGGTGGCATAGGCATATGGAAGAACGATAGCCTCTACGTATCAAAAAATTATACGAGCTACAAAACCATTGCTAAGGGACCCATTCGCACCGTGTTCGAATTGACGTATGCTTCCTGGAACGCAGGCGGTGTGATGGTTACCGAGAAAAAACGCATCAGCCTGGACTTGGGAAGCAACTTGAGTCGGTACGAAGTAGAACTCTTCAGCAGCCAAGCCTTGCCCAACTGTACTGTCGGCATTACGCTGCACGACAAAAAAGGCACGGCCAAAGGCGACCCAAAGGCGGGCTGGTTTCGCTACTGGGAACCGATGGATGATTCTGAACTGGGTTTGGGCTTAGTAATGAGTCCGAAAGCGGTTATGATATACCAGGATCACCGCGTGGAGGCCAAAGACCAGAGCCACCTGTTGGTCATAGCCAAACCATCGGCCAATCGACTGGTGTATTATGCGGGCTTTGGCTGGAAAAAAAGCGGACAGTTTGATACTGTCGCCGACTGGGATGCCTATCTGTCCAGCTATGCCCAACGAATAGCCTCACCGCTGGAAGTAAAATGGTAGCTATTCGCTATCAGTCGCCAGCAAAACATCTGCTAGCACATGAGCAAGCAAGATGCAATCTCCCTTATCGATGCAGTTCTCCTTTCTCAATTAGCCGTTTCTCATTCACTGGAGCCGACAGCCAGGTTTCGCAAAGCTTGCTCCGGTGAATGTAATGGTTCCGCTAGGTCGCTCAATGCCCTCTCTGACCTTCGCAATGCTTGCTCTCACCTCCTCGATGCTCGCTCCATGTCCCTCAATGACCACGTTTAGTACCGTAATGCTTGCTCTGACCTTCGCAATGACCTTCTTAAGCTCCTCAATGACTGCTCTGGCTGCCTCAATGTCAGGCTAGACCTCCGTAATGGTCGCGTCATCTCCCTCAATGTCAGGCGTGGGTACTTCATTGTCAGTCTGGTCTTCCGTAATGGTCGCGTTGTTTGCCTCCATATCAGGCGTTGGTGCCTTATTTCCGTTAATGTAAGGCAGAAATGGCTTCTTCTTTCCATCCGATTGTCATCCTGGACTGCAAATGGGGTATGCTATGGTCAATGTTAGCGTCGAACAGGGCAGCAAAAGCTGCCCCGTTCGACTAATAGCCTTCCAACAACATTCTTATCATCCTGCGGAGATATTTTTCAAACACCGCAAGCAGGAATGACATTGGATGAATCCCGAAGGGATGCCAGGATTATAGCTCAACGAACACGGAACAGCACAACCCTGAAAGGGTGAAATGAAATGATATTGTCACCCTTTCAGGGTTGTAATGAAGGCATTTGTCTTTTTGCTATAATCATTTCAGCCCTTCAGGCTTAGATTGCTGCTTCTGCTGCTTCCCGTCAGGGGGATCTTAACTAATCTAATGACAAGAATGAGATTTTAGGAAAATATTAGTTGCTTACGATAACAGTAATATAATCCAGGCACTCTATCAGGCTTTTGATTGAATTTATTAAGGAATAAAGGAGAAATGTTTTGTTTGTATGAGGGAAATATGTAAATCAAACGATTATTAATAGCTGCTTCCTGCGAGTAATGGGTGAGGGTAGAAGTGTTGGATGTTATTCTTGCCCCACTTTGCTATTGTAAAATGCACAAAAAGAATTGTGAAATACCTGAAGCTTAGTTCGGAAGCTGAACACAAACAGATGAAAAAATCAGAACCTACGCTGGCAAAAACGCTCATACCAAATTCGGTTATCATTTGGGTAGTTCTTTATCTGACTATTGTTGTATTGATGTTTACGCATGCTGAAAACTGGCGAGCGCCTTTGTTGTACACCATTCTTCTAGCGGGGCTTATTTATTTGGCATGGCTATATCGAAACAAATTCGATTGTCGGCTTATACTGAGTGAATCGGAGTTTCTCGTTTACTATTATAATCCCAGTATTAGCAATAAGAGGTTTGAATTAAAGCAGATCAAAAGCAATATTAAACTAGAAAGATACTATATAGGTGAGCAGGTTAGGGTATTTCCCCACTGGCGGGATTATATAAATTACAAATGGTATTTTATTTCTGATAAATACCGGGTTACTTTTTATTCTGGCGATCAGAATACATTAATTGATATGATTATTCAGCCTAATATCATCGGATTTCAAAAGTTTATGAAGAAGTTGGTGAAGAGTACAAATCTAGCAATAGATAGTTCCCAGCCTGCAAATTCTTATAGAAGGGATGCAGCGGAAATCTTTTTGGATGTAATCAGCAACTTTTTAAATTAAATCGGCACTAGAGTTTCATAATTCGGTGCTAATAGCTTCTGAATTCCCACAAGGGAAAAACTTCTCCGGCCTCAAAAAGCGTTCTGTCGGGCGGCAATTCCAGGAAAGCATCGGACTGGATTAGGTTAGCTAAATCACCGGAGCCACCTCCTTGATAGGGGCGCGCCATTCGCCTTCCATCGGTAGCCAGGTAGGTTTGCACCTGCATTAGGTAAGTAAGGGCTGGTTTGAAAGTGACGGCTTCAGCCAACACGGCCAGCTTGGTTGGCGCAGGTGGCTGCTGAGAACAAGCTTTGAGCCAGGGCAAAACGTAGCGGTAGGCACACATAAAGGTAGAAACTGGGTTGCCAGGCAAAGCAAAAACCGCTTGACCATTCGTTGATTTCCCAAACCAGAACGGTTTTCCGGGTCGCTGAGCAACGGTATGAAATAGCTTTTCAACCCCCAATTCGGCCAGCACGACAGGAATAAAGTCCGCTTTCCCCATCGAAACGCCCCCACTGAGCACCAGACAGTCAAACTGTTGTAAAAGCTTCCCCAACGCTTGCCGAAGTAGCTCTTTATCATCGTGAAAGTGGAACAGGCTCGTGCGTGCTCCCGCTTGCGTAAGGGCAGCGGATAGGGCATAGGCATTAGATCGACGTATTTGATAGGGGAGAGGGAGCTCGTGAATGTCGACCAGTTCATCGCCCGTAGAAATGATGGCTACCGAAAGCGGCTTACTTACTTTCAGCGTCGCTTTTCCAACCGAGGCAATCACCCCAATGTCGGCGGGACTCAGTGGCGTGCCGATGGTCAGCAATACATCATCAGCTTTGCGATCTGAGCCTTGCAGGTGTACATTGTGCCAGGCATTGGGTGACAGCGTATTTACCTGGGCATATTGCTGACCGTTGCGCTCCGAAAGTTCGATGTCTTCGTAGCGAATTACGGTGTCGGTTCCGGTTGGCAACACAGTTCCCGTCATTACTTCCAGGCAATGGGCTACTTCCGTCAGCGTTTGCGGCGGCGACCCCGCGTGTTGTTCGCCAACGATAGCAAACGAGTGAATGCCTTGTTTCAAGCCCTCAAAACGAATGGCAATTCCATCCATTGTCACCCGGTGAAAAGGCGGAAAGTCGCGGTCGGCTTGGATTGGTTCGCGCAAGATGCGACCCTGGGCTTCGGTTAATGATACTTCCTCAATGGGCGAGGGCTTGGCATTTGTTTGAATGAGCCGAGTGGCGTCTGCTACGCTAATCATTAGATTATTGGGAGGAAAGTTAAGGCCAGGTTTTTCAGCGCCGCCTTCACCAAATCGGATAAGTTTCATGAAAAAATTTAAGTATTCAGTGTAATAAAGCCACCATCAATGGGGTAATTGGTTCCGGTGATGAAGGCTGCTTCGTCGGAACAGAGATATAAAGCCAGGGCAGCGATTTCCTCGGGCTTGCCCATTCGACCCATCGGCTGCGTCTTTGATAGTTTTTCGAACATTTCTATCTCCTGGCCGGGATAGTTCTTGCTAATAAATCCGTCGATTAAGGGCGTGTGAACCCGCGCGGGTGAAATGCAGTTGCAGCGAATATTGTCGTGCAGATAATCGCGGGCAACCGAATAGGTCATAGTCAGCAGCGCGCCCTTGCTCATCGAATAAGCGAAACGGTCGGGTATGCCCACTACCGCTGCAATCGAGGCCATATTCAGAATGACACCACCGCCAATTTTTTTCATTTGCTTCACACTGGCCAGTAGACAGTTGTAAGTGCCTTTCACGTTTACCTGAAAAACTCGGTCGAAATCCTCCTCGTTGGTTTGTTCAATATTGCCCACATAAGCAATGCCCGCATTGTTAATCACCAAGTGGATACCACCCGTTTGCTGGTGAATTTGTTCAAACAAGACCATTACTTCCGGTTGGTTAGCCACGTTGCAAGCATGGCTAGTGGCTTGTCCTCCTTTTTGGCGTATTTCTTCTGCGGTAGCCTCGCCCAAAGCCTGGTTCAATTCCAGAATAAATACGTTAGCTCCGTTGGCGGCAAACAGCAGAGAAATACTTTTCCCAATCCCACTTCCGCCACCTGTCACGATGGTCGTTTTGCCCGTCAGGTTAAATAGTGGCTGATTCATTTGTTGAGAAGCGTTTAATGGTTAATGAAGCAAGATAAGGATTGTGTAAAAATAAGCTTCCATTTAGCAGCTTATTTCTCTGTCATTGCCTCTTAACTGTCTAGGATAATAAAGCCGCAGCCTGGTGAAATCGCGTAGGCGTTATGTCTGATGGGACGGCAAGACTAATGGCGTAGTCATTTTGGATAAAGCCAGAAAGGATTTGCCATTTGGTGGGAATCGCTGCATCCAGCCGGTCGTCGTTCAGCCAAATACGGTTGTGTGTGGCAGATAGGTTAATTTTTTGCAGGTCGTCGATCAGGCCGAGGCTAATGGCTTTCAGGAATGCTTCCTTGCGTGTCCAATATTGGTAAAACAGGCCAGCTACTGATGCTGCACTTGCCTGCCCTAGTCGACTGATTTCCTCTTGACAAAAGTAATTTTGGGCAATGTCCGCCCAATCGAAATCCATTTTGATTTGCTCAATGTCAATGCCTACTTCCTTCTGCGATACGGCCACAATAACCTCGTCAGCGGAATGGGATAGGTTGAAGCAGTAATCTCCCTGGCCAGCTACTAGCACCGGCTTGGCGTTCGATGTCCGCCCCAACTGAATTGCTTTCGGGGCAAGGCCAGCGTATTTACCCAAAATAATCCGTAGCAATCCGTGTGCAATGATGTATCGTTCGCGATGTTCTGCAAAGACAAACCGATTGGCCTTGGCTACTTCTTCAGGGCTGAGTAAGGCTATCAGATGGCTTAAAGGCAGCCTGTTGTCATTAGTATTGAGCAACCAGATATGGCATTCGTTGGTAGAGAGGGTAAAAGCGTTAGTAAAAGGCGAGAAAGTGAGCAGTCCCCTATCCTCACAAGTCAGTTGAAACGATGCCAAAGGTGTTTAAAAGGTTTAACGGTTGGTCAACTGTGGGGTTGACAATAGTGAAATGCTTGTTTGTTAAGTCAATTTATTCGCGATAGGGACGCAATATACATGAGGTGGCAATATATGGCAAGAGCCTGCATAGCGCAGGCTCTTGTTCGAGAATGATGGATATCACCAGCTGACTTACCTACAAGGCATCTGTCTAATTGAGGTGTCTTTTAATATAACCTTCGTAGCCAGCTTTTTCTACAATAGCACAAAAGTTTTTAGCTACTTTCTTTTTGGTAAAGGAGCCCGCCAATACCTGGTAAATTTTGGCTCCTTTCGACGGGATAACTGAGATGTATACGTCTTCTACCTTGGATGCAATCAAGCCTTTGGCGGCATTTTTTGCGTGTTCGAGCTCAGTATATGAACCTACCTTAATACCAAAACCCTTAGGCGTCTTTTCTGCTCCTGCTATGGTGTACGACCGATTAGGTTTGAAATTGTCGGCAGAGGCTAGTCGGGCAGCTTCCGCAGCAGCTTTTTGGGCTTCTTCAGCCTCCTGTTGTTTGTGCTTGGCCTCAGCAATCAATTCCTGTTCCCGCTTCTTTTGTGCTTCTTCAATTTTTCGGTTTTCCTCTGCAAATAACCAATCCTGTTCGGGATGAGACTGTTCTAATACTATTCCATCGAATCCTATTACTTCCATGTTGACCATAGCAGCACCAGCTCGGATAATTCCTAATTCTTCAGCTGCTATTTTACTCACGTCAATCATCCTTCCTCGACAGAAAGGACCCCGGTCGTTGATACGGACAATACAGGAATTTCCGTTGGCTGGATTGGTTAACTTAACCATTGTATTGAAGGGCAATTTGGGATGTGCAGCCGTCATACCTTGATTGCTGTACCTCTCTCCACTGGCTGTTTTTCGCCCATGAAACTTGCTTGCATAGTAAGAAGCACGGCCTTTTTGCTGATACCCAATTAGGGATTGTGCAAATGAAAAACTAGGGAGAAAACACAAGAAAAATACTCCAAAAATGATATTTTTTAATCCCATGCAAAATCATAGCTTAGATGAAAATCTGATTCTTAGTGTATTAAGAAATATGCTTTAGGGTGTAAATGTAACGAAAGGCAGGCAGGAGTCAAGTGTAATTTCGCGTAGAAAGGCACATGAGAAGCTTCTGCCAAGTACAGACTAGCTAGTAGGTAGGGGATTTGAGCCTTGGGATTGGTACAGATTCAAGAGGGATATTAACCAATAAATCAGCCTCCAGCCATATCGAGTGAGCAGTGTAAAACACTAACCACAGGGTACAGCTGGAGGCTGATTTAAACTATATTCTGATAAAAAAATGGATGCTAATTCTTACGATTAATGACCCTACTGGGAGTTAGATAGTCGAAAATACCAGTGCCTTTTGGCTGGAGTATTTTCTGAATTCCTTTAAGGTAAAAGCAATTTTTGCTTTCATTGCCTCAGTGATGGGTTGATTGAGCTCAAAAATAGTTTCTTCTAAAGAATGCAATAGAAGTACCGACAGGCCGGTAACTTTTTCCTCTATGCGATAAGCTGAATAAGAAAGTGTTTTGATAGAATGCATTAATGTGGGTAAATCGGTTATGATTTTCAATGTTGCAGGGGAGTAGAGGTTGATACAGATATGAAGACTACAAAAAAATCTTAACTTAAATTCCTTCGTGTAAGAAAGAAGGGCTTTTAGATACAGGCCTGTAAATGACATATGCGGCTGTAAATGATCAATATAGCTATTGGTTAAACATAAACCCTCAAGCCTTCATGGATGAAGCATCCTTTCTACTCCCTTTTCAACCAGCCCGTGATGCTTAACCTGGCTTTCTTTGTCTCTAATACTTCATGAGCCAATTGGTTACTCTTAAAGAAAATAGTTTTACACAAGGTTGGCGCTATTTTTTGCTCTGCCGTCGATTGATAAATTAGCAGTTCACCACCATCTTTCTCTACCCAAGTATCATTCAAATAGGTAATTAATGAAAACATTCTGCCTTGGTCATTGTTGAATTGATCCTTATGCTTTACATAAAAACTACCGGGTTCATAAAGGGCGTAATGAAATTCGTAGGCTTTTATTCCAGTATAACAGGTGAGATTTAAGTATTTGATAAATAAATCGATCTGGTCTAAGAATTCATTTTCATAGGGATCATGGTTGTTTCGGTCAAACCAGTAAATCCGATCGTTCCGTATCGTTTTATCAAGCGCGTGCGCACGAACGTTTCCAATTCCTGCCATCGGCATAAGCTTCCTATCGTGAAGAGAAAGTAAATTGGCTCGTAAGTGATGCGCTAGTTTTTCACTGATGAAGTGTTCCGATATTCCCACTTCACTTTCCAGGAAACCGCTAATTAGTATTTCGAAGTCTTCTTCCATTACTTCCAGGGGTTTACTTTTGTATGAGAAATGATGAAAACGCCTACGGTGGGTATTGTTGTTTCCATAAATAAGCTGATCTAGAAATGAGATATTTCGATATAATCAGCTCTAAATAAAGAGGAGAGAGTAGACGCTAAAGAGGTAACCTTTTGATTCTTTAAATATACGGTTTTTAAATTGGAGCCCTCTTACTATTTGTATCAGCAGCAAGTATCTTGTTTTTAGGTTGAGGATGATGCCTTTACGCTGGACGCCTTCGCATCGGTATTTTGCCTGTTCTAGCAATATTAAGTTAGTTTATAAAAAAAATTCAATTGGTTGTTTGACGCATTACAACAAATATTATATTTGTGTCGGGGATATTTCCATTCTAGCAGAAAGTAAGGGTTACATGCCTTGTATTAAGCAGCAAGTTTTGTAACGATGGGTCAGATTCAAAATATAACTTATACATAACTAATATTTAATGAGCATTAGCTAATGATAGTGCTGTTCATATTATAATTTTACCTTTGGATAACTCTAAAATTTTAGGATTGTGGAAGACAATAAGGACAACGAGAAAGTAGAAATTTATTCCAAAAGAGTGAGAGCAGGCAAGAGGACGTACTTTTTTGACGTGAAATCAACCCGTTCGAACGACTACTACCTAACCATTACCGAGAGTATGCGACGCCTCAAGGACGATGGTTTCGTCTATGAAAAGCACAAGATTTTTCTCTATAAAGAGGATTTCGACAAATTTTTAGAGGCATTGAAAGAAACGGTTGACCATGTGAAAACGGAACTGATGCCAGAAGTTGATTTCTCGCAATTTGAAAACAAAGTTGAGGTGCGAGAAGAAAACGGGGTGTCGGGTGTGCAGAGTAGCAGCGCAACGGGGAGCGACTTAAATTGGGATTAAAAGATTGTAAACAAGCCACTGATAAACGCAGTGGCTTGTTTATTGAAACCTATCCTCTGTTTTGACGCTACCTCGAATTTTTATAGTAGCTATCACACTATTGACTTCTTACTAAAGAAAACCTATCTGAAGAATCTTTCCAAAGTGGGTAGACTTGGAAAGGTGTCTATTCTCGCCTGTACGCTAGCTTTATGACCAATCAATTTCTGGTTCTCCCTGCTTGTGTAAATAAGCATTTGCCTGACTAAAATGTTTGCACCCAAACCACCCGCCATAATTGGCAGCCATGGGCGATGGATGTTTGGCCTTTAATACGTGATGCTTTGACTCATCAATGACAATGCCTTTCTTTTGCGCATAACTACCCCACAGTAAGAATACTACGCCCGCTTTTTTGTCGGAAATATGCCGAATGACTGCATCGGTAAATTGTTCCCAGCCCTTTTTTTGGTGCGAGCCAGCCAAGTTAGCCTGTACCGTCAGGGTCGCATTGAGCAGCAGTACGCCTTGCCTTGCCCAGCGTTCCAAATTACCGGATTTAGGAAGGGGGTTGCCTACGTCATCGCGGATTTCCTTGAAAATATTCATCAAAGAAGGAGGCATAGGGATACCATCGGCTACGGAGAAGGCAAGTCCGTTGGCTTGTCGGGGGCCGTGGTACGGATCTTGGCCTAAAATCACTACCTTAGTGTTTTCGAAACTGCACTGAGTAAAAGCGTTGAAAATCTGATTGGCAGGTGGATAAACGGTATGATTAGCATATTCATCTTTTACAAAATTGACTAGATTAATAAAATACGGTTTTTTAAATTCGTCGGCTAGGTGGTTTTTCCAGGATTCAGCGATTTTTACATCCATAGTGAGCAAGATTAGGTGTTTAGGTATAAAGGGTTGATTATTGGTAAAAGATTTTCATCTGAGTGTTTACGAAAAAAAGTTTTATTGATTAAATTCTGTAATAGTATTAAAAAGCAGGATTAAAATTATTGCGGCAATGCGTTTGGTTAATTTTTTTTAGTGAGCACCTACAACTAAATTAATACATTTAGATTTGAGTAGAAAGGGGCTTAGAATAACAAATTATAATCATTACTCGTTTATCTAGGCAGATATGAGCTTAATTATGGTCACTGAAATAACTGAAGGCGTAAAAGTAAGTGTGGTCACTGAATACCAGCCGGAATATTCAAGCCCGGCTCAGTCCCATTACGTCTTTACGTATAAAATTAGCATAGAAAATCATAGCGAATATACGGTGCAATTGCTTCGTAGGCATTGGTTTATTCACGATTCCAATGGCATTTTGCGCGAAGTGGAAGGTGAAGGAGTTGTAGGGCAGCAACCAATTCTGGAACCGGGTGAGCGCCATGAATATGTATCGGGTTGCAACCTGAAGACGGGCATTGGTAAAATGCGTGGCACCTATTTGATGGAAAGGATCGTAGATGGCAAGCGGTTCGACGCCAAGGTTCCTGAATTTACTATGGTAGTGCCCTTCCGTTTAAACTAATGCAGGCGTTGCTAACGCCATTTGTGACTTTCTACCTATCTCATCCATTTTGCTATTTCGATACCTACTCTATTGGCTACGTGCCGGCAATGAACATTCCATCCATTCACCCTTTGTATTTGAGCTATACCGGGAAGTAATTCGCCCCAAGTCTGCTACTTATTATTCTTTTGCTGAAATCGAATTATTGCGGACGAAGATGTTAACAAACAGGGAGATTATTGACGTCCTGGATCTTGGGGCTGGTTCGCGAAAGCACGCGAGTAACCAGCGGTCAATACAACAAATAGCCCGCCACTCGCTAAAACCGACTGAGATTGGACAATTGCTTTTCCGGCTCGTCAATCGTTTTAAACCAGAAGTTATATTTGATTTAGGCACCTCTCTGGGAATCACTACGCTGTATTTAGCTACAGCACAACGCAAAAGTCAATTTCTTACGTTTGAAGGTTGCCCAGCCATTGGCAAAATAGCTTTACAAAACTTCGAGCGGATGGGATGTCATCACATTCAGCTTGTAGAGGGTAATTTGGATGAAACGCTCAAGCGCAAAGCCAGCGAAGTAGACCGAATTGATTTTGCCTTTTTTGATGCCAACCACCGCTACCAATCCACCATCGACTACTTTGAGATTTGTCTCTCGAAAGCCCACGAGCAGAGCGTTTTCGTATTCGACGATATTCACTGGTCGGAGGATATGGAGAAAGCCTGGCAGCAAATTCAGTCCCATCCCCGCGTAATGATCTCCATCGATCTATTTGATGTCGGGCTGATCTTTTTCCGAACCAACCAGCCCAAACAACATTTTGTGCTCAGGAGATAAGGGAAAGTCTTTCAACTCACATCAAGCTTGCTTATTTCGCGGCAGCTCTTCGGATGCGGTCGTTGATAGCGCGGCCTAGGCTTTTTTCGGGGAGCAGTTCTACGAAGATTACTTTGACCGGAGCTGCATCCAGGCTTCTTAAACCACTGAATAGGTGTTGGGCTGCTTCGGTGAAATCTCCTCTTTTAGAGAGAATAATCTGGTTGTGTGCTGGAATAGCTGGAGCCAGCTTTTGAAAGGCCAACACCCCAATATCTTCTATCTGATATTCTTGAAGTAGTGTTTTTAGATTATTAATAAAAACGGGTTTTCGAGGAGCGTAGTGGCTTTTGAGTAAGCCAGGGGCTTTTGGATTGGAACTAGAGTGAATCAGTACCTTGACCGAGCCAATGAGCTGTTCTATGTCTTCTACAGCAATGCCACCTAGTCGATAAATGGTTGGCTCTCCGTCTTCAAATCCTACGATAGTAGATTCGAT
>JAZKGK010000108.1:29678-33466 GCA_040385915.1 Bacteroidota bacterium | reverse complement strand
CTAAGAAGCGCTCATCCGAACCAATTGCGCTTGAAAGAGTACTGCCATTAGGTAGAGTTAAATCTGTTCCACCTCCATTCAAGAAGTGATTATATAGTTGTCTTCCTGCTGCATCACCTTGCCAAGTGGTTCCCGCAACAATACCTGTAAGCATATCTAACTCTAAATCTCGATTAGAATCATATAGGCTCAACTGAAAGGGATGTTGCTGGGGAGCATCTCCAGAAACCAGATCACCTTGAGCACCATTGGCCGCTTGGGCTGTTGCTCTAGTAACTGTTCCGTTTACAGCAGGACTTATTTTGCTTCTTTCGCTCCAACTTCCTTTTCCTTTGCCGTCAATTGTCCAAGTATAACCAAATTCCTTATTAGTTCCTTGTCGATTTGCAACCTGATATTCTCCTTTTTCACTGCCTGGCTCGGCAGGTTCTAATCCATCTAGATCAATAAACTTTATTGGCATATTGCCTGCAAATTGGTATGGCGTAAGCATTGGATAGCTCCTCGTCAACGGATCGACGCTCAGAAATCTCGCCGCTACCTCTGGACTGATCGCCCATTCAGTCGTATCGGGCTGCACGAATCGCTCAATGCGGCCACTGGCGACATTATACACCACATTACCAATCTGCACCCGACTTTTATTCTGGTGTATTTCCGGGTACTTTCCCTGGCTTAAGGTCAGAATTGGCTCTCCAGTAAAAGGGTTATGTTCGGAAGGTTGGCTGGGGGCAGCGGTATGGCGGTATTTTTCCTTACCGGCCGAAGTGAGCCATTCCCAATAGACCGAAGTTGGCATTTCTTCGTAACCAGTAGCTGCTATTTTTCGGCACACTTCCGTGAGAGTCGCTTTCAAGGCTTGCTTTTGGCTGAGGTGGGTTTCGCTCTGGTATTGGGCTTGCAGCGCCTGGGCTTTTACGAGCAATGCCTGAATGCTATTGGGATAATGCTGCAAGGCCAGGTCGGTGCACTGCAGTACAAAATCGGGTTGGCCATCGGCTACTTTGCGTTGGTAACCTTGCGCCAGATCGACTAGACAAAAAGCCACCGACTGCCTCAAACTCAGCGTATCCATATAGATTCGGCTCACTACAGTTTGGGTGCTGATATAACCGGAAGCCATCAACCAGGCGTCCACCGGGAAGCTGCCGCTCGTGAGTTCGGTATTGTACCAACCCGTCTGCTTGTTGTGGTGTTGGAGGTAAATATGATTAGGAGCTATTGACAGGTAGGCTTGCGCTCCGGTTTCTTCGGCCAGTATTTTGTACAGAAAAGGCAGGGAATGACAATTGCCCAGGCGGGTTGCCAAGAGTTTAGTGACAAAGGTATTGCTCCAATCCTGCTTACCGGCAAAGTCGGCCAGGTGGTAGCGGAAAGGCTGGCGGGCGACGGTTTGTCCCTGGGCATCCACTGCCAGCGTATCGGTCAGCAGGCGAAACAGGGCGGCATTCTTGGCCACCGACTCCCGGTCAGATTGTTCGTAGACCAGGTCCAGCTTGGTTTGTAGGCCTTGGCTGGCTTGCGCCAGTTGGGTAATGGCCTGGCAAAAGGCCGGATAGTCGAGCTGGTTATCCAGGTAAGCATTTTCGGTCACGAAGACTGCTCGTTTGAAATCGAGTGGCCTGGCTCCGGTCAGCATTTGCCGAATTTCCTCTAATGCAGCCTGGTAACGGCGCTGCAAGGTAGATTCCACCAGCAGAGGCGGCATCGATGCCGGAAACGACTGCACACGCGGGGCAGAGGCGGGTGGGTCAACCGAGCGGGGTGTCAGTGCTACCGGAGCGGGGTGTTGGGTAAAGGAATACGGGGAGAGCTTTTTGGCGCAGGAAAAAAGGGAAGAGCAAAAGAGTAGGAGCAGGAGAAGTCGTTTCATATATGGAAGTAGGTAGGATGATCTTATTTACGTATGGATTTCTGATAGTTATTGGGTTTTTGTAGAGGCATCCCTACATCATTTCTCCGTCACTTGTTTCTTAATCAACTCGTGGGTTTCTTTTCCTGCCGATTGTAACCAGTCGGCGTAGGGTTCTGGGGGTATTTCCAGGTAGCCCATTTGCTCAATGTGTGCATAGAGGGCATTGCGTTGGTCAAACAATTGTTTTAACTCAGGAAAGTTATCCATCGCTTCAAAAGGCGGATACCCGGCTTTTTGTACTGCCCCCTGGCACTGACGAGTCAGGGAATTGGCGTAAAGCAGCCCCGTCCAGATATTGCCTGGGTGATGTTGATCCATGACTATGGCACATTGATCGGTAAAAGCATCGTAGCCGAAGTTGGCTGCGTAACCCTGAGCCAGGTCATTGAGACAATAGACAATGGTCTGTCTCAGACTCAGGGTATCCAGGTAAATCCGGCTTTGGATGCCAGCCCGTTTGACGTAGCCCGACGCAATTACCCATTTGTCGGAAGTGAAATGGCCGTTGGTGGTTTCAAAGTTGTACAAGTAGCCTTTTTGATCCTGGATTTTGATAAAGCTATGGCTGGGCGAAAAACTCAGGTGGGTTCGAACCCCGATTTCATCAGCAATGATTTTAAACAATAAAGGCATGGAATGGCATTGTCCCTGATTGGTGCGAAGCAATTTGCTGACAAAAAAATGGGTGTAATCCTTTTCCCCGGCAGGGTCATTGAAATCGTAGGTAGGCGGATAATGCGTTTGGGTAGAGGATAGTCGAATGGTATCGGCAAAAAACCGGCACAGCAGGTTAGCGCGGGTCTGGTAGTGGTCGAAGTTCTGGCCGGTTCGTAGGGCATACCGTTTCATTTTTACAACCCAATCCGCAATTGGTTGCTGATAGATCGCATATGGGAGGATATTGCCAGGGAATGTCTTTTCTACTTCAAATACTGCCTCTTTCACCTGCAGTGGCTTTTTACCTTCCAGCATCTGTTTCAAGTGCTCCAATGCTTGCTTATAGCGCTGCTTGACTGCTTGGCTCGCTTCTGCTTGGGCAAGTACCACCTGTTGTTGCGCAGCTTTTTCCCGCAGCAGTTCGTATTGTGTTTCTTGCCAGGCAGCCCTTCGTTGTTCAAACGCAGGCTGTTGAGAAGCCCTGATACGGCGATTTTGCTCTTGAACTAACTTTTGGTGCTCTTCTCTACTCTGCTGTAGATTTGGTGCTTGGCGAATAGGATTATCGAAATCAGGATTATTGGATTGTACACTACCATTTTGGCCAAAAATGACATATCCGCCATTACTCACTTGCCCCCAGCAAAGCGGAGCTAATAAAAGGGCACAGGCAGAGAGAAACACTTTCATAGGATAAACTAAAACCTCAAGAATGAAACTTCTTGCAAGGTAATTAATTAATCCAAATATTGAGTTTTATGATTATCGTATTGGTAAGAAAATTATTTTCTATTAACTCGGCTGGGATTAGTATTCGCTGAGACCAGTTTGGGATGACTGCAAAATAAAGGAAGGCTTCGCGCAAAGCGAAGCCTTCCTTGTAAAAGCCTTAAGCCAATGCCTGCCTGATTTTATCTGCCCGGTCTTTTCCTACTATTTTGATAAGGTCTTCTTCGGTGGCCTTTTTGATATTGCTTATCGTTTTGAATTCCTTGAGTAGTTTACTAATGGTAGACTCTCCAATTCCTTCAATGTTATCCAATTGACTTCCTAAGCTGTTTTTACTCCTCACATCGCGGTGAAAAGTGATACCAAAACGGTGCGCTTCATCGCGGGCGCGTTGTATCAGCTTCAGCGATTCAGATTTCTTGTCAATGTATAGAGGCAGGCTGTCTTCGGGGAAGTAAAGTTCTTCCAGGCGTTTGGCAATGCCAAT
>JAZKGK010000108.1:0-29578 GCA_040385915.1 Bacteroidota bacterium | reverse complement strand
GGTTCTCCTGCGAGTAGACTCGCTTTTTCGGCTTTTTCCTTTTTAAAGTATAAGACGTTCTTCAACGATAAATCCACCAGCTTTTTCTTATCGCCAATCTGCGGAACGGTGTTTTCTGCCTGCAAGTCAATATTTAGTGGAATGTTGGTGATGATCTCCTTGGCGGTACTGCCAAATTCATTGCGTAAATCCACAATGACCATGGCCAGCAAATCCACATCCTGCTCATCGAGCTTTTTCTTAATATCTAAGGTCTTGGTCTGGTTAATGGTGCCATTGACTATACTGAGGAAGTTGATATAAGCCGCCTGCTCGTCCGACACGATAGTAAATACATCAGCATCCGTTATTTTAGGATTAACGATTACTGATTTGCTCTGAAATTTCTCCAGCAGTTCTATCTTGTCCTTATAGTACTGCGCTTGTTCAAAAGCCAATTGCTGTGCTGCTTCCTGCATCTGGGTGCGAAAGTGCTGTTCTGGTACACTCAGGTGGCCTTTCAGGATGTGTTGAATCAACTCAATGTCTTTGTCGTATTCCTTTCGGTTGACCAGGCCTTCGCAAGGACCTTTGCAATTGCCAATGTGGAATTCCAGACAAACCTTGAACTTACGTTCCTGAATATTCTTGTCTGATAAATTCAGGTTGCAGGTACGGAGCGGATACAACTGACGGATAACTTCCAATACGGCATTCATTGCCCGAATGCTGGCGTATGGCCCGTAAAAAGTACCTAAGGATCGTTCTAACTGGCGTGTAGCAAAAACCCTGGGAAAAGGCTCGTTGGTAACGCAGATGAAGGGATAAGTCTTGTCGTCCTTCAGCAGGATATTGTATTTGGGCTGGTACTTCTTTATCAGGCTGTTTTCTAGCAAAAGGGCATCAAATTCGGTATTGACAATGGTAAACTCAATCCGGTGAATCTGGGCTACCAGCCGGCGGGTTTTGCTGTCTCCCGGATTGAGCTTGTTAAAATAGCTACTCACCCGACTTTTTAGGCTTTTGGCTTTGCCTACGTACAGCAATTCTCCTTCCTGGTCATAATAGCGGTATACGCCCGGCTGATCGGGCAGAGAGGCTAACTGTTCTTTAATATGTGCAGATTTTGACATAGAGAATACGTCTACAACTATTTAGTGAAGTAGGAAGAACTATGAGCGCTCATCCTGCTTCACTAAACGTTTTTCAAAGAAGTGCGATTTAAAGAATGCCCTTATTTTTGAGTGTAGTATCTACGGAAGGAGGATTATAGCCCGCCGAATCGATAGCAATAGTAGCTTGGTGATAGCTTGCACAATCGAGCGAGACAGACAACTTATCCGGTTTTTTGAAGGTGCCTTTCTTAATATCCAGTGTCGCATCGGCGTACACTTTATCCATATACATACCCCAGGCTGGCAAAGCTACTCGCCCTCCTTGCCCAAAAGCACCGCTTCGGAAGTGAATACTTGGCTCATCGCCACCTATCCATAAGCCAGTCACTAGATTATGCGTAATGCCTATAAACCAACCATCGGCATAATTTTGCGTGGTGCCCGTTTTAGCCCCTATCTCATTGCCTTGCGCACACGGGTAACGATACAGCCCTTTAGACGTTCCTCCGGGTTCACGCAAAGCGCCCTGGAGCATATAAGTCATTAAATAAGCGGTTTCTTCACTAATGGCTTCGTAAGTCTTGACCGGAAATTCCTGAAGAATGTTCCCATTCTTGTCTTCAATGCGGGTAAGATAGTAGGGTTCAGTATACGTTCCCCCGTTGACAAACGTGCTGTAAACGCCTAACATTTCGTATAGCGTTATGTCGCTCGTGCCCAAGGCCAGGGATGGAACGGCATCCATTGGGCTAGTGACGCCCAACCGCTTAGCCATATCTACTACCCGTGTGGGACCTACTTCGCGCATCAGATAAGCAGCAATGGTATTGACCGAACGCCCCATCGCTTGCCGGAGTGTCATGCTAGTGCCATCGAAATTATTGTCGAAATTATGGGGAGTCCAGGATTTGCCATCGCCATTGTTGGTAAAAGTAATGGGCGAATTGACGACCTCCGTACAAGGCGTAAAACCGTTGTCGATTGCAGTAGCGTATACGATGGGTTTAAAGGTAGAACCAACCTGTCTCCTACCCTGTCTTACGTGGTCAAACTTAAAGTATTTGTAGTCAATACCGCCTACCCAAGCCTTTACCCAGCCTGTTAAAGGATCCATCGACATAAAACCGGTTTGAAGGAACCGTTTGTAATACCGAATTGAATCCATGGGACTCATCGTGGTGTCGATTTCGTGTTTTGGATTGCTCCAGCTAAATACCCGCATTCTCACGGGTTTATTCATCTCCTTGAAAATGGCGGTTTCATCTTCACCATACGCCTCTTTCAGTCCTCTATAGCGATCGGTTTTACGAGCGCTCATCTGGATGTATGTCTTTATTTCCTTAAAGTCCTTGTCTACCCAGGGATTACGCCCTTCCCATTGCTGTTTAAATTTCTTTTGTTGATCCATCATATGATTACTCACTACTTCTTCGGCGTAGCGTTGCATCCGCGAATCGATGGTCGTATAAATTTTCAAGCCATCAGAATACAAATCTTTGTCATGTTCATCGGCCCATTTAAGGAGAAAATCTTGGATATAGACGCGGAAATATGGAGCAAGGCCCTTGTTCTGATTTTCCACAGCATAATCCAACTCAATGGGTTTTGTCTTTAGCTTATCATATTGTATCCCAGTCATATATCCATATTTCACCATCTGACTCATCACAACATTGCGCTTAGCCATCGAACGTTCAGGATGGAATTTAGGGCTGTACATACTGGGGGCATTCAATACACCCACCAGCGTAGCTGATTCTTCTACGGTGAGATCGATCGGTGCTTTATTGAAAAAAGTTTTGGCGGCTACTTTTACCCCAAAAGCATTACTACCAAAATCCACTGTATTGAGATACATAGTCAGGATTTCTTCTTTGGCGTAATTACGCTCCAATTGGATAGCCGTAATCCATTCTTTCGTTTTAATGATCAGCATTTTCACTAAGGGCACTTTGCCGAGCAATCCTTTATATTTATCTCCACGGGTTTCGAACAGGTTTTTGGCCACTTGCTGAGAAAGTGTACTTCCTCCTTTGCTGTCCCCTTTTAATAAATAGTAAGGCAGAGAAATGGTGGCTTTGAAATCGACGCCTGCGTGCTTGTAGAAACGAATGTCTTCGGCAGCCAGCAAGGCATTAATAAGATTCGGGGAAATCTGTTCGTATTCTACTGGTGAGCGATTTTGGCTAAAGTATTTTCCCATCAACACACCATCAGCGGTATATACTTCAGAGGCTAGCTCGCTCCTAGGGTTTTCTACTATCTTTAAACTGGGCATGGGGCCAAACAACCAAAAAAGGTTGACACTTACAGCAAAGACAAAAAAGATAAATAACAATAACGCGGTCACTGAGAAAATCCACAGCCTTTTAATGAGTTTCTTATATTGTCCTTGCTCAAATTTTATCATCGACATTTTTTTATTTTAAAAGCTATTTATTCATCGAAAATGCCTCACTCGCTTTCAATAGCTCTTGTACGCGAGGGAGCGAAGTGCTGGTTGGATAAGTTTGAATAAAATCGTTCAGTGATTTTCGATAAGCTGCCAAAGATTGCGTTTTTCCGGTGATAAAAACATTCAGCAACGCAAACTTTTCTTCAATGGCACTTTTAGGGAACTTAGCTTTTGCTTGGTTAATTTCGCTCTGTGCCTGTTCATAATTACCGGTTTCGTATAGCGCATAGGCTTGAATATAGGCTTCTTTCGCTTGGTTATCGCTGGCGTTCATCTCATCTACATTACCCGAGCTTTTAATCAATCGGGCGAAAGTTGAGGTAGGGTACTCCTGCAACAGCTTTTCTTCATACTCACTTCGCCGGGCATCTTGCAGGCGGTCGTAAATAAGATACAAGAAATAAAGCACTTCTGGCCGGTAAGTAGTTTTAGGAAAACGAATGAATAAGGTATCGAAGGTTTCGATAGCATTGGCTGGTTCGTTGAGTTCAAGGTCATAAATCTTTCCTAGTGTATAATAGGCATCTTCCAGCTTTAGGTTAGATGCCTGTAACGCTTCTGGAGAAGAGGGAAGCGTTTTATAGAATTCTTCTTTTCGTGCTTTTTGCGCCGCCTCTTTCGAAACCACCGGCTTATTTGCTTGGGCAGAATCAACAGCACTAGCATTATCTGCAAAGTTAGACGCGTTTTCTTTTTTTGAACGCCGCCAATTGTCTTCCAGAGGGCGGACGCCCCATTTACGCGCAAAGTCGGTTCTGCCCAAACTCAGCGCTGAAGGGTTGTACAGATAAAACCGTTCGCCACTTTTAATAGGCGTACCCACCGCACGGGCATTGTCATTTAGGTTATTTAGAGAATTAGCGCCATCAAAGCCCCCTCCATTCGACGCTTCCTTACGCGCCTTTTCTTCCAGTTCTTTCTGTTTAGCCTCCTCTTTTGCCAACACCTGATCGAAGTACTGGCTTAGAGCAGCAGTATCCATACGCGCCAGGCGCTGTAAGCTATCTTCGTTGTGAATAATATTGAGTTGCTCTACAAAATTGCCCAGGATTTTCTGTTTTTGTGACACAGCAGGATACTCAGGCGCTTCTTTGGGCAGGCTGATCATTGTACTGTCATAGTAAGCCTTAGACAGTTCGTACTTTTGAAGATTGTCGTAATGGATAGAAGCCAGTTTGAGGAACGAATAAGCCTTCTGAATGGAATTTTTGCCAGGTGAGCTGACCGATTGTTTCAGGTATTCAATAGCCAAGTCATATTTCTTTTGCCCCAGTTCAAACAAGGCCATTTCATAGTAAATCTTGTCTTTGTATTCGGTGTTTTTGGTATCTTTTATCAGCTTTTTAAAATATGCTTGCGCTTTCTGCACATTTTTCGGGTCAGTCAGGTCTGTGGTTTGAAGCAAGTTGAGCCTTGAGTAAAAGGCCAGTTCGTAGCCTGGATGGTTCTTGAGCGCTGCCCGATAATTCCGGTAAGCATCTTTCCTTTTGCCAAACATTTGATAAATCTGCCCCAGGATAAAATAGGTACGGGCTTTCGTTTCACCTTTGGATAACAAGGGCATAGTTAGCTCCAGAATGGCTGCCGTATACTTGTATTCCTTTTTCCGTTGATGCAAATTAGCCTTAGCCAGATAAAAATCCCGCTTATTTTTCTCATTCAAAGGTTGTTTGCGAATATAGTCTGCTACGGCAAAGGCATTGTCATATTCCTCTTTTATGGTAAATGTGTAAAGCAACCAGTTCATCGCTTCGTTCTTAGCATTATCGTCCGACTCGTCCCGGTTTACATACTTAAAGGTTTCGATGGCACTAGGGAAGTCAATCAAGTAAAAGCGAGCCTTGCCAATCACTACATAACAATCATCTATCCATTTGCTATTGCTATGCCATTTGACAGCCATAGAGGCTTTCTTGATACAATCATCCATCACCGTCCGTATACCCGACGTCTTGATGGAATCTACGGGAGGAAATAAGGGAAGTATTTGGTTATAATCATCCTGACGGGCATCAAAAAGCGTTTTTTGGGCTTCCTGCATTCTGAGCCGGGCCAGAAAAAAGGCATTGTCTCGGGCAGCCAGATTGTGGTAAGCTTTGCCCACCGGACCTACACTGTGCTGAGAGCAAGCAGAGCAAAAAATCAGTCCAAGAGCCCCTAAGATGTATGAAAATCGGACGTTTCTCAAATATATCATTCCCAAATGAAACATAAGCGCGGAAAAGCCCATCTATCGGCAAAGAGGCTTTGTAAAAATGAAGATATAATGTATATTTTTGTTAAACAACCACCCCACACTAACGAGCCATCTTCAAAGTATTCCGGGTGTAAGTGATCGACTATGTTCCAGAAAATTCATCATATTCTTCTCTTACTCCGTTATAAATTAAATGATGGTAAAACGCTTTCTGAGCGGTTGACAAATCGGTATTTGTTGACCATCCGAAATGAGGAAAATTTTGCGCACAAAATCAGCTATCCTTTTACCTATGCAAAGGTAATTGTTTTCACAACGCTTTCGCTGGTTGTTTTATTTTCCTTGTGCTTTTATCTGTCTTCTACCGTATTGGCACGCTGGTTTCACCCAGTTAACCAAGAACGCGAAACCAACCGTCAGTTGTTTGAACTTTCTTTAACTGTTGACTCACTTTCGCAGGTTTTGGCGCAAAAAGAGGTTTTTGCCGCTAGCTTAGGAGGTGTAATAAAAAATGACAAAAAAATGCTTACGGCTGATAGTGCTATGCATACAGCCCCAGTAACCAATCGTAACCCAAAAGCGGATGCAGAAAAAATTACGCCAGCAG
Source organism: Bacteroidota bacterium (assembly GCA_040385915.1). Classification (GTDB taxonomy): domain Bacteria; phylum Bacteroidota; class Bacteroidia; order Cytophagales; family ES-bin-26; genus ES-bin-26. The sequence goes on along the minus strand of JAZKGK010000108.1, from coordinate 23,225 downwards.
ACGCTGCCTTAAGGGCTGAATTTGAAGAGTCCCGAAGTACTAATAATACCATACTGGTAAGCAACTCGAAGAAAGAGCGTTTACAAGATCTTTTCCTTTTTCCTCCGCTCAGTGGTGGCATTATTTCCGAAAAATACGATGCCAAAACAGCGCATTATGGCGTAGATATGGTGGCGAAAAAAGACGAACCTATCAAGTGTGTGGCAGATGGAACCGTGCTTTTTGCCTCTTTTACTGACGACACTGGTTACGTAATTGCGATTCAGCATCGGACGAATATGGTTTCGGTATATAAGCATAATTCTGTTCTTCTGAAAAAAGCGGGTGACTTTGTAAAAGCAGGCGACATTGTGGCTATTATTGGCAATACAGGCTCGCTCACTACTGGACCGCACCTTCACTTTGAGCTGTGGTACAATGGGGTAGCAGTAAATCCCGAAGCATTCGTTTCCTTGTAAAAACCTTCTGTATTATTCCTTAGCCAGGCTTTAAATAATTTATTCCGTTATTCATATTAACCTTTAAATAAAAATTAACGCTATGTTTGGTAACAACAAAGACAATAATGGCAAAAGCCAAGAAAATGTTGTAATTGGCGCACCTGATGCCACTTCTCATATTGCCAAAGGTACCACCATTGAAGGCAATACCGAAACTGCCGGCAACCTTAGAATAGAAGGAAAAGTTGTTGGTAATGTAAAGACCAAAGGCAAAATGTTTCAAGGAAATTCATCGCTGATCGATGGCAATATCCTATCGCAAAATGCAGAGTTGGCTGGAGAAGTGAAAGGAAAGGTCGAAATTGCGGACTTGCTTATTCTAAAAGCTACCGCTGTCATCCATGGCGACATTATCACGAGTAAGCTGGTAGTCGAATCAGGCGCTACCTTTAATGGAAGTTGCAAAATGGGAGCGGTCATCAGTGAAATTAAACTAAATGGAACCAACGAACGAAGACCCGAAAAACAACCCGACAAACAGCCAGAAAAACAACCTGCCTAACGGCAATACACCCAAAGGTATACCGCCCAAGGCTAATCATTACATGAAATACTCCGGCATGGCTTTTCAGCTCATTGCTGGTATCATTCTGGGGATATGGCTGGGCAGTATGCTGGATAAAAGGCTGGAGATGAAGACACCCCTTTTTACAATTGGGCTGTCTTTGCTTTTTATGATTGGGTCGTTAGTATTGATTATTAGAGATTTGATGAAGGGAAATGAGTAAACTTATCCTGTTTTCTTTAGGATTGCTGATAGGCATAGTAGGCGTTGGCTATCTGGCGCCTGACTTTATTCACCCCCATAAGTGGCTGGTATTTTCTTTTCTGCTGGTACTGTCTTTGGGTGTGCATTTGATACTGCAATGGGTGGCAAAAAAGCATCCCTCTGATTGGGTAGGATACTATTTAGGTATTGTTGTTGGCCGTTTGTTATTGAGTGTTGTCTTTCTTGGTTATCTCATTTTTGCTAAAACGCCACAGCTCTATTTGCTCATCGGAAATTTTTTTGTGTTGTATTTGTGCTACACCGGATTTGAAATTTACTCGTTATTGGCTAACTTGCGGCGAAATTCAATAAGCTGATCCTATTTAAGCCATGCGTTATTTTCCATTCAAAGTATTAACATTTAGTCTCATACTTGTTTGCTCCATACTGATTTCTCAGGTTTCTTTTGCCCAAGAGCATGGCGGAGAACACGGTGAAGAAGGAAAGTTTGATATCAGTCAAATGATTATGCATCACGTATCCGATGCACACCAATGGCACTTCTTTACTATCGGACACAAGCCGATTTCGCTCTATTTGCCGGTTATTTTGTATTCACCTGACCGCAACCTGGAGGTTTTTTCTTCTAAGAATTTTTATGGAGAATCAGAGCATCCAGAACACGAATACAATGGCTATAAGATAGATGCCCACGAGCACATCATTTCTACTGAAGGTCGGAAAGTGTACGATTTTTCTATTACCAAGAACGTAGCCTCTCTTTTTGTTAGTGTTGCCTTGTTGCTTTTCGTATTCTTCCGGGTAGCTTCTGGCTACAAGCGCAACCACGGAAAGGCGCCTTCCGGCGCTCAATCTTTCTTCGAGCCCGTCATTATCTTCGTTCGCGATGAAATTGCCAAATCTAATATCGGCCCCAAATACGAACGTTACCTGCCTTACCTGCTGACTGTTTTCTTTTTTATCTGGTTCAACAACCTGCTGGGCTTGACTCCTGGTAGCGCCAACCTGTCGGGCAACATTGCCGTAACGATGGTTCTTGCGCTCATTACTTTTCTTATTACCCAGTTCAGCGCTAATAAGCATTACTGGATTCACATTTTCAATACCCCAGGTGTACCCAAGGCCTTATTGCCTATTATGGTTCCAGTAGAATTCATTGGTATTTTCACTAAGCCCTTTTCTTTAATGGTGCGGTTGTTCGCAAATATTACTGCAGGTCACATTATCATTTTGAGTCTGATCGGTATCATATTCGTTTTCAAAAGCATAATGGTGGGACCCTTGGTAGTAGTATTCAGTATTTTCATGAACTTTGTGGAATTGCTAGTAGCTACCTTACAAGCGTATATTTTCACCCTGTTCTCGGCTATGTACATTGGCAATGCAGTCGTAGAAGATCATCATCCTGAAGATGACCGGGAACACCTGCTTGGATAAGGATAAGGCGACTATTTTATTTGCTGTATTCCACCCAATCTCTTCAATTGTTTGAGTTTATTGTTTCACTTTTATAAATAATTAATTATGTTACTTTCATTATTATTACAGGCATTAGAAGGTGCTGGTCTTGCTTATCTGGGTGCTGGTATCGGTGCTGGTCTGGTTGCGTTAGGCGCTGGTGTAGGTATCGGTCGTATCGGTGGCAGTGCAATGGAGGCTATTGCTCGTCAGCCTGAAGCTGCAGGAAAAATTCAAACAGCTATGCTTATCATTGCTGCGCTTATTGAAGCGGTAGCCTTGTTCGGCGTTGTAATTTGTTTCTTGTTGTCAAACAAATAGTCAAATATGCCCACGTATTGGTGCTAGACCGATGCGTGGGTATTATTGAAAGTGTACTCCTTAAGAACAATAAACTGATCAATATTTTTAGTAGAACTTTCTCAATTTAAAAAAGATGGATTTAGTTACCCCCGGTTTAGGCCTTATATTCTGGCAAACCATCACTTTCGTAATTGTATTGATTATCTTATCCAAGTTTGCCTGGAAACCCATTCTTGGCAGTCTGAAAGAGCGGGAAGCGTCTATTGAAAGTGCGCTTCAGATGGCAACCCAGGCTCGGGAAGAAATGGCAGTTTTAAAAGCTAGTAATGAGAAATTGCTGGATGAAGCCAGACTGGAACGCGATAAGATTTTGAAAGCCGCTCAGGTTTCTTCGGAAACTATTATTCAGGAAGCGAAGGAAAAAGCGCAATTTGAAGGAAACCGCATTCTACAGGAAACGCAACAGGCAATCAGAAATGAAAGAGGGGCTGCCGTGGCTGATATGAGAAAAGAAATTGTAAACCTGTCGGTAGAAATAGCTGAGAAATTGTTGAAGAAGCAATTGCAGGATGAAGCAGCTCAGAAAGCACTAGTGAATGAGTTAATTAAAGACACCCGATTGAATTAGTTGCCCGTTCAGGCGCTTTCTTTCTGATGGCGAAAAGCAAGCAGAAAGCCTTCAATATTAAAACTAAATAAGATGTCAGAAATAAGAGTAGCGTCCAGATATGCCAAATCACTGCTTGATTTAGCAAAGGAGCAAGGAGTGGTAGAGCAGGTGCATGAGGACATGCAGTTTTTTGCCCGTGCTTGCGAAGAAAACCGTTCTTTGATGTTGGCCTTGAAAAGTCCAGTCGTTAAGCATCAACAGAAGCTGGCTATACTCAAAGATATATTCGAGAAACGGGTAAGTGCCATTACTTTCAGCATATTCAATATCATTACCAATAAAAACCGCGAAGCTATTCTGTATGCACTGGCAAAGGAATTCCATCGCCAGTACAATGAGTTCAAAAAAATACAGCCTGCTCTGGTAACCACCACCTTCCCTATTGATGAGGCGATGCGTGTGCATTTCAAGAAAATGGTTACCGAAACAACCGGTAAGCAAGCCGAATTGGAAGAAAAGGTAGATGCTGACTTAGTAGGAGGTTTTATTTTGAAAGTAGGTGATTGGCAGATAGACGAATCGCTTAGAAGCCGTTTACAAGGGCTGAAGTACACATTTTTGCAAAACTAGCTTATTGCTTTAGTATATAAATCGAGACAAAAGAGGTCGTAAATATTTACGGCCTCTTTTGCTTTTAGCAGTATGCAGCATCAGCTAATGGCTTCACAGTTTTATTTTCTGTGGAATTATTGCCTGGATTCAAGTATATTTAGCTTAGTATAGAAATGCTCAATAACATTAAGGCTCTTGTTTACTCATACACGGTCAGTTAAATAACTTATTTCCAGGTAACTGAAAAAACTATTTCTCGTTACAACCCTTTAATAACTTGAAGGGTCATACTGAAGGGGGTATGTCTAATACGAACCGCGAATACTCACCCATGCTTTCTGAAGAAGAACTGATTAAGGGATGTTGCAAAAATGACCACGCAAGTCAGAAAAAACTCTATGAGCGATTTTCTGGAAAAATGCTTGTGGTTAGTTTGCGGTATTCCAAAGGTCGTTTTGAGGCAGAAGACATTTTGCAGGAAGCATTTATTAAAGTGTTTGATAAAATTAAGAGTTTCAGGCGTGAGTGCCCGCTAGAGCAGTGGATTAAGCGGATCGTGATTAATACAGCATTGAAGCAAAACCGTAGCAAGCTTTATCTCTATCCTGCGGTGGATGTAGAAACGCTAAATGAAGTGATTCCAGATACCGAATTTACTTTGTCGAGCTTTCGCTTTCAAGAGTTACTGGAACTGATTCAGCAACTACCTGCCCGCTGTCAAATTATTTTTAACTTATATGCTATTGAAGGATATCCACATCATGAAATAGCTGAAATGTTGGGTATACAGGAAGGAACTTCCAAGTCGCAATACGCCCGAGCACGCGCATTGTTACAAAGTATGCTTCAAAAGAATAAAGATGTAGACTATGAACAATTCCGAGCAAGACAATCCCAACTTTGAAGAAGAGTGGAGGCGCGCCTTTGAAGAACCCGAATTAAATCCGAGTGATCGGGTTTGGGCTGGACTTAACCATCACTTGGAGGGAAAAGTACGTCAGCGACGCCAACGACGGTTTGCCTATATTGGCTTGGCCGCCTCATGCTTGCTGTGTTTGACATGGGGAATAACTACTTGGAATAACAATAGTATAGGCGAAAACGCTATAGCCATTCTGCCATCATCAGAAACGAATCAACCCAAAAACTCTATTGATAAAACTCATACTACTGAACAAGAGTTAAATAGCCTACCATCTAAGCGTGTTCCTTTTGCTTCATCTGGACATAGCCACAAGCAAAATCAGCAGGCCGAGACCATTGCACCTATCAATACGCTATCTACTCCAGCTAGCCTTCCTCAAGATAAACTTTATCAAACGGAAGACGGCAAAGTACTGGGAGCTATAGAAAAAAGCAAAGGCGAACTCACTAAATCCCAGTATAATCCGGCCATTGCTTCAGCACTATCTAAGTCAACAGATAAGGGAAAAGCAGTTCTGTCGGGTTCAACACTTACAGAAGTTAATCGCCAAGCGACGAATCACAAGCCTAAAGCCTTAAAGCACACTACCAAACAATTACCAAGCAAATTGTATAATCCTCAAAAGGATGTAATAGCCTTACAGAGAGACATAGAAATGCCCCAACAAGATAAAAAGCTGAAAGAAGTGATTGGAGAAGAAGATCCAAATTCACCTCTGCCAGTAGCAGCAACCCCACAAAACAGTACGCAAGCGATCGAGGATAATGATAATGTACTGGCGCTTTTGCCAACAACCGCCCTAAGCTCCTTATCACTTCCCTCTGCTATATCCAATGATCGTTTGCGAAATCAACTACCAATTCCAATTTTATTTCCGCAACTCACAGAAGAAGAGTTAGCAGCTCAGAAAAAAAAGGAAGTCCGTCCCCCTTCGCGTTGGATCAGTTCTACATTCACGCCCAATTATTTCAATTCTAACGTACAAGCAGCATATCAGCCATCATCTTCAATAAATACGGCTAATTCAACTTTGTCGAGTGCCTATTCAAAAAGTGCTCAAAACATTAGCAAGGTTCAGGAAGATGCAGATGTCAGTAGCCCGGCTTTTTCTTATGTAGTAGGTGTCAGTGCAGGCACTAATCTGGCTAAACGGTGGATGGTAGAAGCGGGTATGCAGTATATCAATAACAGTACTGACCTTCAGACACATGCATATGTACAAAATACGGCTACAAGCAAAAAATACCCTATTATCGTAGATTTATTAGGCGCCGATGCTGGCTTACCAGAAACTAATCCAGTAGCCATGGATGCCAATAAGTTACAAAATAACACGGTGGCTACTGAACTCAATCCTAGCTCTACGCCTATTACCCTTCGAAATCAGTACCAGTACATTGGGATACCTATTAAATTGGGTTATCAGCTTTATCAGCTAAAGAAACTACGGCTGGTTATATCAGCAGGGGTATCTACGGATTTTTTCCTACGCAACACCATCAAAAGTTCCGAAGCAGATGTACCTGCTACTGTTATTTCTTCTGGCAATCATTCTGCTTACAAAGCAGTCAATTTGAATGGGTTAGTAGGATTAAGCGTACATTATTTTTACGCTAACAGATTTTCTATTGTGTTAGAACCCAACTATAGGGCAGCGTTATTTTCTACCACCAAAATCGCTAGCAACGTACAGGCTTTGCCTAGAAATATAGGTTTAGCATTGGGGATGAAATATCACTTCTAAAAAAACCACTTCGCATTACAACCATTTGTTTTTAGGGTGGGTCATGGAGATGTAACCTAATAGTTGACCCATGAAAACGCTTAGAATTTCAATAAGACCCTTTAGAATTTCTACCAAAACCAAGAAAGAAATTCGGTATTTCGCTAGCCTTTCCCTGATGCTAATTGCTTCTATGTGTCTGTTGGCATTTTTGACCTCTTGTAGCAAAAAAGCAGAATTTAAGCAAAACCGCACAAAGACCTCTCTAGTAGAGGTCTTTGGCGGACAGAGCAACTATCTTATACTTGCTAAAAGTTAATGCTATTATCCTCACAGCTTTCATAGGATAAGATAATTATCCATTATTCTACAAAACACCCTTCCAATAAAGAACTTGATTCAAGCAAAGGATAAGATCGCACCAAGGATACTTGGTAAGTACGATTTTTGAAATTCTTTGTAGAGAAAAGTATGTCTTATAAATTCAGGAAATGCACTGGCGGTATTGTCTTTGGTATCTTCTGCCTATTGAAAACCTGATGGTAAAATTTTTCTTATCGGAACTTTCTATTTAATTATCCTCACTGTCATGAAAGCCCCTTTTAACTATCTCCATGTTGCAAAAGTCAACTATAGGCTCTGGCTGGGATTTTTTCTATCCAGTGTTGGACTCTTTTCCTGTAAGGATGATTGCAAAACTACCTATACCTATAAATCTTATGAGCCAGTATATATGCTACGCGACGAGCTTCGAAATGCTGTAGCTACACAAGCCGCCAAAACATTAGTCAATCCAGGGAAAATTTATGCAAAAGGAGATTATATATTTGTTAATGAAATAGATAAAGGTATTCACATCATTGATAATAGCCACCCTACAGCTCCTCAACTTATTAGTTTTATCAATATTCCTGGCAACAAAGATATAGCGGTGCATAACAATACTTTGTACGCTGATAGTTATATCGATTTGCTGGCACTCGATATTAGCAACCCTCAGAATATTAGCGTACTTAAAAGGCTGGAAAACGTATTCCCTTCTTATGGCTATGAGAATTCGGCAAGTATACTGGTTGATTATAAGGAAAAATGGGTAACACAGGAAATGGAAGGCGACTGCCGCACGAATGCACAGTACCAAAGATCAATGATGGAAGATTCCAAGGCATTATTGAATAATTCTTCACCTGCTAATGGTACGGTTGCGTCGGGCAAGCCAGGCATAGGTGGCTCTATGGCCAGATTTACATTATATGACCATTATCTCTATACGGTAAGTCAATCAGACCTGCAACTGTTTGATATTACTGCACCAACCAATCCGCAGAAAGGAATCAAAATCAACTTGGGAAACTGGAACATAGAAACGATTTTCCCGTATCAGGATAAGCTTTTTATTGGTTCACAAAGTGGCATGCACATTTATGATAATCAAGATCCAGCCCAGCCGGAACTGCTTTCTACCTACGAGCATATCCGGAGTTGTGACCCAGTAGTGGTTGATGATAAATATGCGTATGTAACACTCAGATCTGGAACGGCCTGTCAGGGGTTTACGAACCAATTGGAAGTGATAGACATCAGTAACCTGAAAGCACCCACACTCGTGAAAACTTACCCAATGCAACACCCACATGGTTTGGGAGTAGATAACAGCACGCTTTTTCTGTGCGAAGGAGAGTTTGGTTTAAAAGTATTTAATGCTCAGAATGTACACAGTATTGACCAACACCTGCTGGCGCATTTTAAGGACAAAGATGCTTACGACGTGATTCCTCTTGGTAAACTGTTACTGGTAATCGGCAAAGATGGCCTTTATCAATATGACTACTCAGATACTAAAAAAGTGAAGCTTCTCAGTGTAATACCAGTGACAAGGCCTTGAGTAGTTAATAGCCTAATAATTTCTCAAAAGTTAGGTCATACTGGGAAGTATTCGACCATCTTATCGCAACTAATTTGAAGAAAAAGGGGGATTCCAGGCTGGAATCCCCCTTTTTTATAGCGGTTGAATGTTTACAGAGAAAGAGGTAATAATTAGTTTTTCATCCCTTGTTTCATACACTCCCATTGGCTAAATTTATCTAACCAATATTTCTTTGGGTGCATCTATACAACAGTGATTACATTAGTGCGTTATTTAATAGTTAATTGTGTTGAAAGCAGCTTTTTTCTATTTTCAACACAATTAACTTCCTTGTTTTTACAAGGAGATTTTTTGCCCCTAATTGGATATCGTTAATTCTACCTCTGTATTTAGTGCTTACATAATCCACCTTTTGTACATTAACATTCGGACTGGATGCTATCACATAGCTGCTTTAATGGGTGATTGCTTTACCTTTCCAGTGCACTAGATGCAAGGTCATTTCCAAATATTAACCTATATCTATGGCTACTAATACTTCTATTCCTATTCCTGCTGATGAACAAGAAAGACTTCAGTCCATTCTGAATTACGATATTCTGGATACAGCCAATGATGAACAATTGGATGAATTAACTGTTTTGGCAGCAAATATTTTTAACGTTCCTATTGTACTCATTACCCTTATCGACCAAAAAAGGCAGTGGTTTAAATCCAACTACGGACTTACTATAAAGGAAACAAAAAGGAGCATCTCTTTTTGTCAATATACGATCATGGGCAATGAAATTTTAGAAGTGCCCAATGCCCTAGAAGATGAACGGTTTGTTTTTAATGAGCTGGTCACTAGTGATCCACACATTCGGTACTATTGCGGAGCACCTTTAGTGAATGAAAAAGGGTATCGCATGGGTTCGCTCGCTCTTATTGATAGAGTTCCTCGTCAACTAGAGGCCGAACAAAAAAAGATACTTCAATTACTGGCTCAGCAAGTGATTAATTTTTTCGAATTAAATGCCAAACGCAAAGAACTGAAAAATGATAAACTGCATTTGGAAGAAAGGGTATCACAAAGAACCCATGAGCTGGAAAAAAATATCAGGGCACTCCAACAACGAGATGAAAAGCTTAGCTATAGTGAAAAACGGCTTATTCAGGCACAAAGGATAGCAAAGATCGGTAGTTGGGAATATGAAGTAGCTTCTGACCAATTGACGGCTTCCGATGCTTTATACGAGTTGTTGAATTTAAATAAGTATAGTAATGCCTTAGATACGTTAGATGACTATTTTCGACTGGTTCACCCAGAAGACATAGCGCAGTTGCAAGAAGATTTTCAACATTTTATCCAGACAGGTGAGGGAAATCAAATGGAATACCGCTTGTGGCTTCCGGCAGGTGATATCAAATTTATTCTAAGCGTTGGCGATCTTCAGACAGAAGCCGATGGGAAAGTGAGCAAAATTTGGGGTATTTCCCAGGATATTTCAGAGCGAAAACTAGCCGAACAAGCCATTCAGCAACATGCACAGCAGTTAAAAAGCTATTCTCAACAACTAGAGGAAGCCAATGCGAGTAAAGACAAATTTTTCTCTCTTATTGCGCACGATTTACAGAGTCCGGTCAATGGAGTAATTGGGTCAGCGGACTTGCTGGCACATCACCTGCAAGGGCTTAATGCCGAAGAAGTCAGAATTCTTGCCGAAGGAATTTATAGCTCGGCCAGCCATTTGAGCAAATTGCTGAAAAATCTGCTAGAATGGGCTCGCTCTCAAACTGGCGGGATGAATTTCACTCCCATTCCCATCAACCTGCGTCGGCTTGCCACTGAAGTGACTGGCTTGCTCAATGAAAATGCCCAGAAAAAAGAATTACAGGTAATTAATATGATTGGCGGCGAGGTGGTTCTTAAAGCGGATAGAAATATGCTTCATTCGGTGTTAAGAAATCTATTGGCCAATGCCATCAAATTCTCTAATACAGTGGGTAAGATAACGCTGTCTTGTCAGACAACTCCTACACATTTGCAGATATCTGTGACTGATACTGGCATTGGTATGAGTAAGAAAGTGCAAGGGCAGCTTTTCCATATGGAGTCCAAATACACTTCTCCCGGAACCGCGAATGAAAGAGGGACTGGCTTGGGATTATTGCTTTGTAAAGAATTTGTTGAAAAACATAGGGGCAGCATTTGGGTAGAAAGTGAGGAAGGCAAAGGAACAACCTTTACTTTTACCTTACCTGTCTGGCTACCAGGCTCCGACTGATACTTGTGATTGCGAACCTAACATAAATAATACCCGAACAACTTAGCCACCATTTGGGCCTGATAGTAACCTTGGCCAAATGCACCATTCTCAATGCATTTTGAGTCTTATTCCATCAGCAGCGTCCTTTCTAGTTATTTTCTCCTTCTTTTTTTGCAGCATTTTATCCAGAAAGCGCTTGTTTCAGGCATTTTTTGGCTAGTTCAGTATGCCTATTTTAAACAGGTTTGTCCCGCTTTTGTAGCCATTATGAGAGAAGAAAAACTTTTTTTCAATCCGCTGTAACTTTATTTACCTTCATTCGTCTCGTTCACAATTGCCCCTTAGTATGAGCCTAGAAGACTTCAAAAACCGCGTATTGCCAGTCAAGAATAAGCTTTTCCGTTTCGCGATGCGGTTGGCTGGCAATGTGGAAGACGCTGAAGATATGGTGCAAGAGGTATTTATCAAAGTGTGGGATCAGCGGCAGGACATAAGTACCTATCACAATACGGAAGCTTGGTGTATGCGCCTGGTTAAGAATCTTTTCCTTGACGAAGTAAAATCGAAGCGTCGCCAGACTAGTATTCGCCTAACGGAGGTCGATGGAAATAGTAGCCGCCACGAACCAATGGATACTCAAACGCCTTACCAGGTTACCGAACGAAATGACACCATGCAAAAGGTGCAGGAACTCATGGGCTACTTATCTGATAAGCAACAGCAAATCATCCACTTGCGCGATGTGGAGGGGTATTCGTATCAGGAAATAGCCGAAGTGTTGGACATTGATGTGAATCAGGTAAAAGTAAATCTCTTCAGAGCCAGAACAGCCCTTAGGAAAGGATTACTTAATGCAGAAAACTATGGAATGGAATAAAGTAGAAGACCTGGTTAGCAAATACTGGGAAGGAGAAACCAGTGTGGAAGAGGAGAATGAACTCAAACGAATTTTCACGCAATGCGACCCAAACAGTTTACCCCAATCGCTTCAGGAGGTGGCAGTGCTTTTCCGGTATTATGCTGCTGAAAGTGAAAAAAATCCGCTGGGCGAAGCATTCGATGATAAACTGCTGCAACAACTAAAAGCACGCCCTGTCAACAGCCATACTGGCAGAAAAGTCTTTTACCTCAACCTGTTGAAATTGACGGCTTGTTTGGCATTGGTTGTTTTAGCAACGCTGTTTTTTAGCTATGAACACCGGAAAGCCGAAGCACAAAGACAACTTGCCGAACTAGGAACGTACGACAACCCTCAACGCGCTTATGAGGAAACCAAGAAGGCCTTGTTGTTAGTATCAGCTCAATTGAACAAGGGAAAGGCTTACGCTGGTGAAATCAAGAAAATAAGTGAGGCAGAGGAGATAGTAAGACAGAGCCAGCGCTAAATAATTAAATACTGTACTGAATTTGAGTTGATTAAATAACTGACGACTATGAAAAAATTTAGCTTACTTCTTTTTGCCTGGTGCTTATCTTGGCAAGTTCAAGCACAAGATGACGCAATCAGCAAGTATTTTAGCCAATATACCGATGACGACAAGTTTACAAGCGTGTATATATCCAATCGGATGTTCAGTTTGTTTTCTAAAGTAGTAGAAGACCAGCAGGAAGACCGGGATATCAAACAAGCCATCAGTAAGTTGAAAGGACTACGCATACTCAGCTCGGACAAGCTCAGCGATGGCAAGAAAATGTATCAGGAAGCCATTAGGACATTGCCCATGAAGGGTTACGAAGAACTGATGGTGGTGAAGAGCGAAGGAACAGAAATGAAGTTTCTGATTATTGAAGCGGATGGAAAAATCAGGGAGTTACTGATGCTATCAGGTGGTGGAAAGGATTTTTTTCTGCTGAGTATGATTGGTGACATTGACCTGAATCAGGTTTCAAAGCTGTCCAAATCAATGGATGTGCAAGGGTTGGAAAACCTAAATCATTTGAAAGATAAAAATAAGGACAAAGATAAAAGCAAGAACAACACCAAGTAATTATTCCCCATCACATCCACCTTTCAAACACTACTCTCATGAAAAAGCTTCTAGTACTGACCTGTTTACTTTTTATTCCCCTGCTTAACCAAGCCCAAAGTAAAGCGATTGATGCCCTGCAAAAGAAATACAAAGGAAGTGAAGAAACGTTCTCAGTCAATGTAAATGGCCATTTGGTGCGCCTACTCATGTGGTTCGACGACCAGAAAGAGAAAGATCTTAAGGAATTGATGAAGGGAGTAAACCACGTAAAAATGTTACGCATACCCAAACACCACAGCGGTATGACGAGCAGTGAGTTTCAAAACCTGAAAGCTGATGTCCGAAAGGAAGCTTTTGACGAATTGATGTCCATTCGCTCGGATGATGGGAATGTAGATATTTTGATCAAAGAGAAAAAGGATTCAGTAAGCGAAATATTGCTGCTGGCAAACAATGCCGATGACTTTGTGGTATTGGCCTTACGCGGCAATATTAATCTGGACAAAATGATTAAGGCGGTTGGTAAGGGAAACAAAACTGGTAGTTTTACCTTCTCTAATTAATCAACGTTTGCACTAAGAAATCAACTCTTTCTGCCCATTACTTGCTGTCGATGTAATAGATAGTTAGCGAGAAAAACAGAATAGGCTTGCCAATTTTCAGCGTACGTGCCCTCGAATAAATTCTTGTTCAGATTCTATTCCATAAGAAATATGCTTTTCTTCCAGTAACAGCATTAGCGTCTGCATATTCTCTGCTGGTATAAGCACCCAAGTACTCGGTTCTTCTCTGATTACTTTAGCCAATTGAAAAATTTGTTCCTCTAGTTTGTGCTTTGCTATATCTTCCTTCCTGACAATCAATCTCGCTTCCATAGGAATATCTTTATTTTATGCAAAACAGGCAGCATAAAGTAGGTAGTATATAACTCCTTTAACGAGGCATAGTAAAATTAGTGCATCATTTTACTATCTTTTTGATCAGGATATGGGCTCTCAGGTTTTCTTAAAATAATAAATGTGATTATTAACAACTTTACTGTGGGATAGTTGCCTAAGCCACGTTTTGCAAGCGCTTACCATTGCCAAGTTCGTTGATACGATGCTGAAAAACCTCGCTCAGGGTACGCATACTGCATATCTCAGTCCGACGTAAACGGTTATTGGCAAACTCGTTGGGGTGGTTATCTACATTGATTACGACCAGTTCGATATACTCTTCGATCAATCGCTTGCGTTCGTTTAATTCTTCAATAGTCAGTTTCATAAATTCATCCATTTTAGTGTCCAAACTCATTTGAATCGTTTTCATCGGAAATAAAAAAGTTTTGTCTGAAATAGGTCAATAGGTTTCTGAAGGCATTTATATCAGTGCTTGCAAACCTTGGTGTACATTAGTTCTAAAAAACCTTCAAGGAAATTTTGATTTTTGTATATGCTGTGTTTTTTCGCAAACTTTGTGTTACTTTGTATTATCTTAAATCAAAGATATGCAAATTTTAGAACACAAAGCAAATTAAAAGATACATATTTTCATATACTCTCATGAAAACGACTTTTGGAACTACACTAGCTGAATTGAGGAAGCAAGGTGAAAAAATGACCCAACAACAACTGGCTGAAAAGCTGGGCGTGGAGCGTGGAGCTGTAGCTAATTACGAAAGCAAAGGCAAACTGCCCCATTTGGAAACGCTGATGAAAATTGCCGATTTATTTAACGTAAGTCTGGATTACCTGGTAGGCCGGGTCGAAGAAGATACGCGTAACCTGGCTAGCAATGGGCTTACAGTGCTACCTACCAGCAGATCAAACGAGGTGGCAGAGGCGGCTGAAGCGTATTACACTGGCAAACAATTGAAAATACTGCCCATTGCCGTAGATAAAGACGATGTGGAGCGCATTACGCTGGTGCCGTTGCGGGCGGCAGCAGGCTATTTGTCCAGATACCAAGAAGCGGAGTACATCCAGGAGTTGCCTACGTTCAATCTACCTAACTTCACCGATGGCACCTACCGCGCTTTTGAGGTAGAAGGCGACAGCATGAAGCCCACGATTCATCCCCGCGACATTGTAGTGTGCAAATACATTGAAAACTGGTACCATATTAAAGACAACCACGTGTACACAGTGCTAGGTGCGGGCGGTATTGGCATCGTTGTGAAACGCTTGCTCAACCGCATAAAAACCGAAAATAAAGTCGTACTGCGCTCAGACAATGATTTTTACCCGGAATTCGAATTGACTCTCCAGGATATTCACGAAGTATGGGAAGTAAAAGGGACGATCAGCACGAACCTGGAGCCTCCTTATTACCTTGAAAGCCGCTTCCGTGAATTGCGTGATAATATGAGTGGCGTATTCAACCTGATTTCTAAATCGATGGGGAAAGAATAAATTACTGTCAGATTCGTGCGGGGCAAATACTGCTTCGCACGAATAAATACCCGCTTTATTTTTTCTGTTTCAACATCCATTCATATATCTTTTCATTCTCGTATAGATACTGAATCGCATGTCCTTCATTTTCTAAGCGCGAGAACTTGACTTTTCCCTTGCATTGCTGAAGCCTGTTTACTAACCGTTCCGTTTCGGAAATAGGAATCATGTCATCGGTTGTACCATGGAAAGCCCAGACTGGAACATTTTTTATTTTACAAACCTGGGTAGAATCATTGCAACCTCCGCATAAAGGCACTATTGCAGCAAACCTAGCCGGGTATTCCACCGCTACCTGCCAGGCACCGAAGCCGCCCATGCTTATTCCAGTTACATAAATCTGACGTTGATTAATCCGATACTGAGCGAGTAAATCGGTATAGAGCGAGTCGAACCAGTGGTCTGTTGACCAGTACTTGCCTTCGGGACACTGCGGGGAGGCAATGATAAATTTAAAATCGCGTCCTTGATCCACCAGATAGGGCAATCCGTACTCCTTTAGCTTACTTAAATCACTGCCCCTGTGTGCGCCTCCATGCAGATAAATAACGAGTGGGTACGTCCGTTTACCTTGGGAATAGTCCTTGGGCAAATACAGCAGATACTCATATTTGCTCTTACTCTTTACCGTAGTTTGCGCAATGGAAACAGCATTAAAAACCAGCAGGAAGGCAATACAAGTGATCAGTTTAGGAATCATTAAGCAATGAGTAGTGAATAATGAGCAATGAGCAATGAACAATTACATATCTAGCTGAAAACAAACAACTTACTATTTTACAAAGTACTGTTTAGCTATAACTGACTGCTTAGCTACACGATCACATCAGCAAGTTTAATCGTTGCAGCAGTTTTTCGCGGTAAGAGCCGCTGATGGGAAGATATTTGTCACCAACAATGACATTGGTAGCTTCAATCTTGTCAATCTTATGAATGTTGACAATGTACGAACGATGGATGCGGACAAAATTTTCCGGCAGATTTTCTTCCATCTTTTGCATACTTGATAAAGATAGATAAGTTTTGGCGGATGTTTTGAAGGACACGTAGTTCGACATCGCTTCCAGGTACAACACCTCATTGAGCACCAGTTTAACGAAGTCGTGGCCATCTTTGATAAATATTTCTTCCTTAAGTAGCGTAGATTTTGGTTTGACAGGCGCTGGCTTTGATACGCTAGCTGAACGCTGACGCACTTTCTGGACTGCCTGATAAAACCGAGCGTAAGTAATGGGTTTCAGCAGGTAATCGACTACATGGTAATTGTACGATTCAAGCGCAAAATCGGGGGTAGAAGTAATGACGATTACCGGAATAGAATCCTTGATATTCTTCAGCAAATCCATACCAGTAATTTCAGGCATTTCAATGTCCAGAAATACCATATCGAAATCTTCCAGCGCCAACAGGTTCAGGGCATCTACTCCATTTTGGCATTGAATGCTATATTCCAGAAAATCCACTTTCGAAACAAAATGGCTAATCATATCGCATACCAGGGGATCATCATCTACAATCAGGCATTTCATAAGCAAGCGTAATTTATCTCACACAATAGTTTTACCGATTCGTCCAATAATTTACGCTGTTCGCATAAACAGGATTTCCGGGAGAAAAAATTAGCACAAATTTATAAAAAATTAATAGAAGGATTAGAAATACCATCCCATTTCAACCATCATTCAACTAACACCCTGATGAAGAAAAACATTTACTCTTCGGTTTTAACCCTTACTCTTGCCGTTCTTAGCTTTCAACTGTTTACCTCTACCGCAGCTTTGGCGCAAGGCTGTGTGGCTATCCGTCAGATGTCAACTTATTCAGCCAATGGCAGTGGCGCTTTGGAAGCCAATCAATGGCAGTTTTCCGCTTCTTATCGTTATTTTCGCTCACACCGCCATTTCGTTGGCACGGAAGAACAAACAATTCGGAGAGAAAAGGGCACTGAGGTAGTCAATATGTCTAACTCCCTCGATCTAGCGCTTACTTACTCGGTTACCAACCGCCTTATTGTAGGAATTACCATTCCCCTAAGCTATACCGATCGTACTTCTCTGTACGAACACCTGGGAAACGATACCAAACCAAATCCATTAGGATTAAGATTTAATACCAATTCACAAGGTTTAGGCGATATCCGGTTATCAGCTAATTACTGGATGTTAAACCCTGAAAGTCATAAAGATGGAAATATTTCGCTGGGCGCGGGTGTAAAGGCACCTACGGGTAATTACGATGTACAGGGAGATTTCCAAAAGGCAACTGGCGTAGTACACAAGACCGTTGACCAGTCGCTGCAACTCGGTGATGGCGGATGGGGCATTACGCTGGAAATGCAGGCTTATAAGAAACTATTCAACCGGGCTTTTGCGTATACCAATGCTTTCTATCTTATCAATCCTCGGGTAATGGTGCCTAATGGCACTAGGTCAACACCAGACCAGTTTTCGGCTCGTGCCGGTGTAACGTACACCGTATTGCCCACGCAAGGAATTGCTTTAGGTTTGGGTGGACGCATAGAAGGACTGCCTTCTCAGGATCTGATTGGTAGCAGCGAAGGAGGTCGCCGCCCCGGATATATTATTTCTATTGAGCCTAGCATCAGCTATACCAAAGGCAAAGACTTCTTCTCCTTAAACGTGCCGGTTGCCTTAGTAAGAGACAGAACCCAAAATTATTCGGACAAACTCAATAGTACTCCTGAAAAGAAGGTACAAGGAGATGCCGCTTTCGCAGACTTCCTCGTTAGCATTAGCTATTCTCATCGGTTTTAAGCATTCAAATCAGTTAGTTATTAAAAAGCCAGCGGATAGCATTTCCGCTGGCTTTTTTTATACTTTCCAGCACTTGTACTGCCCGCACTTGACTATTTACACGCAAAAGATACCTGGCCGGCAAGTAATCCTCTCACAATTTTTCAAGCTTCATCCATTTTTTACGAGCAAATTAGACAACTCATGACTAACCGTACACTTTCGCTGATATGCTGGACAGGCATTTTCCTATTAATTATTCCTGGTTTGGTTTACGCCTACTTGCTCATGCCTTTTCCGGGAAGTCAAGACCTGGAAGCTATTTCGGTGGTGTATTATCTGGAAAAGTGGGTATTACCCTTGCGTATCGTGGGTGTATTGCTAATTATTGGACCATTTTGGAAAACATTCACTCAGGGAAGCCTAACGGATAAGCTGATCAAGGGGATGAAGGGAATAATTTGCTTGGCACTGTTCTACTATACTGACATAGAATATAAGGCAGAAGCCATGTTCGAAGAGCCGCAGCTTGTTCATTTTGCTGAATCGATTCATAATAAGGTGCCCGACAGCCTGCTGGTCATTGGTGTAGTGCACGAAGGAAAAGCCAAAGCCTATCCAGTCAATTACTTAGGTTACCATCACAAAGTGCAGGACAAAGTGGGTACTTTGCCCATTTTGGTGACCTATTGCACCATGTGCCGCACAGGTCGGGTGTTTAGCCCCATTATCAATGGTAAGCCGCAGAAGTTCCGGCTGGTGGGGGCGCGTCATTACAATGCCGTGATTGAAGACGAAAGCACCAAATCGTGGTGGTATCAGGCTACTGGTGAAGCAGCCGTCGGGGCCTTGAAGGGACATCGGTTGGCGGAGGTTCCCTATGAACAACTTACCTTACGATCTTGGTTGGAGAAATACCCGACTACCCTCATACTACAGCCCGATACGCACTATTTGGAAGCTTATAACGATCTAAAACGCTATGACCGCCAGCAAGCAGTAGACCGAGATTCTACACTAAAGGTGGATACGTTAGTGCGAAAAAGCTGGATCGTCGGTATTACCGTGGCAGGGAAATCTAAAGCGTACGACTGGAAGCAACTGGCAAAAATTGGGTTAGTGAACGATCAGGTAAACTTAACTCCCGTATTGATTGGGTTGGAAAAAGATAAGCAGTCTTTCCACGCCTTCAACCGCAAGGTAGATGGCAAAGCGCTAGAATTTACCTTGGACTCCACCAACACCGGCCTTCTGGACAAGGAGTCTGGTTCCCATTGGAACTGGCAAGGCGAATGCGTGGAAGGGATAGCCAAAGGCAAAAAGCTAGTTCGGATTCAGGCTCACCAGGAATATTGGCATTCCTGGCAACGGTTCCATGCGCCTACCTTGCTCTGGCGAGGCAACCTTTAAGGCCACCAGGAGTGCCTGCTTAGGTTGTTGTAACGCTATATAGCAACCTAACTATCAACAAAGCGGTAAGAGGATACAATAGCGTTTGTTTTTGAGCGATAGCTGAAATGAAGGCTGCATTTTTTTAATCAAAATCTATTTTTTAACTAGCGTAGCCTATTGTAGAGCAAATGGCAGAATAAAATCCTTTGAATGTATATTATGATACGCTTTATACCCCCTAGAAAGTCACTTGTTTATTACCAAGCCATTTGCCGACAACTGAGTGTTTTCTTCTTGCTTTTTGGGACAATATCCTCCTTTGCTAGCACTACATTTGTGAAGCTACCTGATTTATATACGCATCCTTCACCAACCGACAGCAACCGCATGACCAAAGAAGTGTATTATTATGGCAAGGAAGGCAAGCAACATCCGCAAATTCCGCTGGTAGCAGGACCCTTACACATGATTTACGAAGATGGGAATCTGCGCTATATCCGGCTGGGTCAGCAAGAGGTCATTCGGATGATTTATCCTGCTGTACGCGACCGTGATTGGGCTACTATTTTGCCGAGGCTTACCCATGAAAAGATCGATAAAAAAGCGAATTCCTTTCATATTAGCTACGAAAATCACTATAGTCAGGGCGATATCCAGTATGTTTTCAGGTGTACGCTAGAAGGCAAATCAGACGGAACCATTCGTTACGAGGTAGAGGGAGAAGCACTTTCAACCTTTCAAAAAAATCGGATAGGCATTTGTGTATTGCACCCGATCAAGGAAATAGCGGGAAAATCCTGCGAAATTATCCAACCCAACGGCGAAAAATACACCAGCAATTTCCCCCTGTATATTCATCCAATTACCCCCTTCAAAAACATCCAGGCTATGCGCTGGGAAGCAGCCGCTCAATGCACGGCTACACTCACGTTTGCCGGTGAAATATTTGAAACGGAAGACCAGCGCAACTATGCGGATGCTTCTTACAAAACCTATTCTACGCCATCAGGCCTGCCTCGCCCCGTTGAAGTGAAGAAAGGCGATCGTATTCAGCAATCGGTCGAATTGAAGCTCAGTGGCACTATTCCGAAAACCTTTCAGGACTGGCCTTTGCAGTTTAACATCACCACACAGGAAACCTTTGCACTTCCGGCCATCGGTGTGAGTCAATCCAGTGAAGCAAGCGGGCTGTCGACGCAGGAAATTCAGCGGATAAAGGATCTGAAACTAGCGCATTACCGCATAAATGTGGTGCCCGCTCAACCAGGCTGGGAAGCAAAATTACACACGGCCATCCTGGAGGCCAAGCAACTGGGCTTGCCTATGGAAGTGATGCTCTATGCGGGCAACAACCCGGAAGCCGATGCAGCCGCGTTCCTGCGCGAGTGCCCCAGCGAACGAACAACAGTGAAAAGTGTGACTGTTTTTCACCCAGGCAAACTGGAGGCTGTATCCCGAATACTAAAGGAAGGATACCCAAATACTCCCATCGGCACGGGCGTAAACAGTAATTTTGTAGAAATGAACGAGCATAGGCCTTCGCTAGCGGGAGCCGAATTCTTGTCTTACGCGGTCAATCCGCAAATCCACCTCTTCGAGAATGCCACCATTGTCGAGAACCTGGCAGGACAGGCATATACGGTTGAAAGTGCTAAAAAAATAGCCAATGGCCTTCCGGTGTACATTTCAGCGGTTACGCTTCGCCCCCATCCGTATCCGGTAGACAAACTCTTTACTGGCGACCAGTTACCCAGTTCGTCAGACGTGCGCCAAATGTCGCTGTTTGGAGCGGCTTATACAGTCGGTAGCGTCAAGGCTTTGGCTGAATCTGGCGCTGGAAGCACTACTTATTACGAAACTGTAGGTACGCAGGGATTGATGCAAGCAGAAAAAGCGCTTATTGCTCCTGCCGTTTTCAAAGCACCAGAGGGCGCGCTTTATCCCTTATATTATGTACTGCAAAGTATTGGCGCGTTTGGCGCTACGCAGGTAGTAAAAAGCACCAGCACGCAGCCGCTGGTGGTCGATGGCTTGGTCCTGTCCAAAGGGAAAGCCAAGCGTTTACTGCTGGTGAATTATACGGGGCAGCCGCAATCCATTCGGGTGGGATCGTTGGTAGGAACGGCTACTCTCCGAATACTCGACGAAACCAACGTAGCTCAAGCCATGCAGCAGCCAGAGGCTTTTGCTAAACGAGCTGCTACACCGCTGTCTTTGGCTGACGGGTACACTACAGTTGCATTGAAACCTTATGCCACTATTATAATAGACGTGAAGGAATAACGCTTCTATTAATTGAAAACAATAATGAACGCCTAAAACTAATTCTTGGTACTTAATTTTCTATCCTATGAAAAAAATCTTGTTTGCCATTATTGCCCTTGTTTTGCTGGTATTTGGTTATTTTATGTTTGGTAATTACAGCACTGGAGAAAGAGCTGGAACTGTTTCCAAACTCTCTCAAAAAGGCTTTATTTTTAAAACGTACGAGGGGCAATTGAACCTGGGAGGTCTTTCGGGGGAAACGGGAAGTCCATCCTCTTCTTTATGGAGTTTTTCTGTACACAGCGGAGATAAGGAGGTAATTAAGCAGTTGGAAGAAGCATTACTTAATGGAAAAAGAGTAAGGCTATTGTATAATGAAAAATACGTCCGCTTCTTCTGGCAAGGCGATTCCAAATATTATGTGCACAAGGTAGAACACGTGCAATAATGGCTAATTGGGATATTTGGTTAGTTTTGTGTCTGTTATGACACAGCCTTACATCGTTGGTATTACTGGTGGTAGCGGTTCAGGAAAGACGTATTTCCTGAACCGCCTTTTAACTCAATTTTCAGCAGATGAGCTTTGCCTGATATCTCAGGACAATTATTACCGTCCCCTGAGTGAACAAGTAAAAGATACCCAAGGCGTATATAATTTCGACCTGCCCGACTCCATTAATTTTCAGTTGTATTCCCAGCACATCGCGGATTTGAGAGCCTCGAAAACGGTAGAAAAAGAGGAATACACTTTCAATAATCCGAACATTATTCCACGGATGCTGACTTTCAAGCCTGCTCCCATCATTATCGTAGAAGGGATATTCGTGCTTTATTTCCCCAAAATTGCCGATTTGCTCGACTTAAAGGTATTCATTGATGCGAAGGAGCATATCACATTAACCAGGCGAATTGTACGTGACCGCAACGAGCGGGGATTAACGCTGGAAGAGGTACTCTACCAGTTTGAGAAGCACGTCATGCCTACTTACGAAAAATATATCCTGCCCTTTAAGTCAGATGCGGATTTGGTTATTCCCAATAATTCACACTTTGAAAAAGGACTGGATGTATTAACTACCTTCCTGAAAACCAAA
This sequence comes from Bacteroidota bacterium, assembly GCA_040385915.1. Classification (GTDB taxonomy): domain Bacteria; phylum Bacteroidota; class Bacteroidia; order Cytophagales; family ES-bin-26; genus ES-bin-26. Next base: position 339 of record JAZKGK010000108.1, on the reverse strand, counting down.
GTCGTACAGCCAAAACAAGTGTAAATAGAAAAGAGCTGCGGTTAATTTTGGCTGGTAGGTTATTCGCTTTCGTAAATTGGTTTCACAAAAGCCACGTTGCGTTTCAAGCCTTCTAGCTTGGTACGCTTAACCGCCGATTTTTGAAAGATAACCTTAAAAACGTCTTCAGTAATTTCTTCCCAATCACTTTTTGTCATGTCTGCCAACTGCGGATGCGGGTTAAACTGCGGTTCGTGGTGAGGTTTGGCAAAACGGTTCCACGGACAAACATCCTGGCAAATATCGCAACCGAAAATCCAGTTCCCAAACTTGCCCTTCACCTCCGGCGGTATGGCGTCT
>JAZKGK010000107.1:0-7968 GCA_040385915.1 Bacteroidota bacterium | reverse complement strand
TTTTGCCTTTATTCATTTTCCCTCCATTACTTTGGTTAGTTGCAGGGTTTTCAATACGTAAGTTGCTGGTGTTATTATAATCTGTAGACACCGTCTTTCTTTTAAGATCTAGAGTAGTTTTAGCATTCTCTTGATACTGAAACCAAGACTCATCGTGTCCAATATGATATTCCCCTTGGAACTCTTCAAGGGTAACTTCATCTATCCAGATCCCATCCTTTACGGTTTTCCCTTGAAGTGCTAAATTTCGCGATTCTAATGTTTCAATAGTACTCGTCCACCATTTCGGCCTCCTTTGTAAAACTTTGGGTAAAGTTGCTGTCCTAGCTGAAAATCCTGCAACATATATTTGTTGGCCAGGTAAAGGTTGAAATTGCATTTTATCTAATCCTTCCAAAAGCCCAACTTTTAATTTAGGCAAAACAGGTAGATAAACAGCGAGTTGCGGAAGAGAGTGTACAAATTGACGACCATCGCCATTTTTAATCCCTTGATATGCGTTAACTGGACCAAGTACTACATTATATGATAAAGCTTCAATCTGATAATTAGGGTTTAATTGTTGGGACCAATTTATTTCATATTGTGCCCTTCGTTCCTTTGTCGCCGGTTTCATGTTATTACTATACCCATAACCATCAATATCAGGATTATTGGCAATATGGTCTAATATTTTAATTGATCCTTCTAAAAGGGCATTTCCTACTCCCTCCCAAAAACCTTCTTTAGTTGATTTAGGTTCTAGACCATCTAAGTCAATCGCTTCTATTGGCATGTTACCTGCAAATTGATAAGGAGTATACCAAGGATATTTAGGACTCAATGGGTCAACACTCAGGAACTTGGCTAACCCAGGATTATAAATTCTAAACCCGTAATCATAATTATTTTGGAAATCAGTATCCCGTTCTTTGCCATTATACCCATACCTATAGGTCGTAGAATCACTGACGCCGCCGGGTTGTACCATCCCGAAGGGATAGTACAACCAGGCGGTAGCTCTTCACTGCTGCGGCCAATTCCAGGCTCAAATTACCGCTATTCAGTTTCAAGCTCGACTTCTTCTCATCGGAGACCACTACCCGCACATTGCCCAGGTGATCCTTCAATTCGTAGCTCTTGCGCCCCACTTGCCGGTAAGCATAGCCAGCCCAAGGGGCGGTCGTGTCAAAGGGCCGAATCGTGTGAACCTGAGCCGATAAGCTGCCCGCTATCACATAGATACTATCGCTTACACTCCGGCGGATGTCTCCGGTCGTGGCTTGGTAGACGTGAATGGTACTGCCGTCGGTCTGCCAGTGGACCAAATATGCCAGCCAGCAATCAGTACAAATCCCCTTGCAGGCCGGCCAGAAGTACTATGTGGAGGCTTTGCATAAGGAAGCTGGTGGGGGCGATAACCTGGTGATAGGCTGGAGATTGCCCACTTCGGCGACCAATGCCAATCCAGTGGTCATCCCTGGATCTGCCCTTTCTCCTTTCGTGCCATCGGCATCACGACAAGCAGTAGGAGAAGAAATAACCCATTTACAAGCCGCTCCGAATCCCTTTTCCAGCACCACTACCGTAACCTTCCATACTGAAACAGCGGGTAAGGCTCAACTAGATTTGTTCGATTTGAGCGGAATACAAATCCAATCGCTCTTTGAGCAGCCAGTACTGGCAAGTGAGTCTCATCAGGTTGTTGTAGATGGCCACACCCTTCCAGAAGGACTATACCTGTTGCGGCTGGTGCAGGGAAATAAGGTCTATCACCTGAAAGTGATGCTCGCCCGATAAACCGCAATACCTAAGTACTATCCCGCCATGTCAGTTTGTTCCTATCAACTGACCGTGGCCGGATTTTTAAAGTCGTAGTTTTGCGGGAGTAAATTAGTACTACTCATGCCGCTTGTAACCTCATCTACTCATACTCCTCCGTTTTACCTGTTCAATGCTCATTTGCAAACCATCATTCCTTCCCTGTTGCGCAAAGTGAAGGGAGTGAATTATCGGCGCGAGCGCATCCAAACACCCGATGGCGATTTCCTGGATCTGGATTGGTCTTCGACGAAGTCTTTGGCGAATACAGATAAAAGATCCCCAAAACTGGCGATACTTTCGCACGGGTTGGAAGGCGATAGCAGCCGGCCTTATATATTGGGAATGGTGCGCGAATTGAATGCCCAGGGTTGGGATGCACTGGCCTGGAACTTTCGCGGTTGCAGCGGCGAAACGAACCACCAATTACGCTTTTACCACAGTGGCGCTACCGATGATTTAGGGCTCCTGGTTACGCATGCCCTGCAATCGGGACAATACACGTCAATTGCCTTGATTGGCTTTAGTCTGGGTGGCAATTTGACACTCAAGTATTTGGGCGAAAAAGCCAAAACGTTGCCTCATGAAATCAAGCGGGCGGTCGTCTTCTCTGTTCCGCTGGATTTGCAAGCCTGCTCGACCAAGCTTTCGGAGCCTGGCAACGTAATTTACCACCGTCGTTTTTTGAAGAGCCTGCGCCAGAAAATAGCTATAAAAGTGGTCAATATGCCCGAACGGCTTAGCCTGGAGGCGTATCAGCACGTAAAAACGCTTCAGGACTTCGATGAATATTATACGGCTCCTCTGCACGGTTTTCTGGGAGCAGTGGATTATTACCACCGTTGTAGTGCCAAAAACTTCCTTTCGACCATTGCCATCCCTACACTTATTGTCAATGCGCAGAACGATCCTTTCCTGCCTGCTGAGTGTTATGCCGAAGATTTGGTAAAGGATTTGCCAGAAGTGTTTTTGGAAATTCCTGAAAAAGGCGGACATTGCGGCTTCTTTTCTAAGACTTTACACGGCACTTACTGGTCAGAGGAAAGAGCCCTGCAATTCATCAGCGCTTAATTCGATTGTTGCCCCATAAAATACGATACAGTCATTCAACCTCAACCTATTTCAAGGATAATAAAGCTCCTTGCGCAAAAAGACTTTGCCACCTTTGCGAAATCTTTGCGACCTTTGCGCTTAATCACTTTTTGCTCTATAATTTGATATGGAAACCCTTACGAAAGAAGACCGCTATTACATTATTGATTTTGACAGCACCTTTACCCGCGTTGAGGCGTTGGACGAACTATGTGAAATAGTGCTGCACAACAATAAGAACCTGGAAAATATCCTCCAGGAAATCAAGCACATAACCGACCTGGGAATGAGCGGCGAGCTTTCCTTTACGCAGTCGCTGGAAAGAAGAATCGTGCTGTTGCAAGCCAACCGCGACCATTTGCCCCTGCTGATTGAGCGGCTTCACACCAAAGTATCCACTTCTTTTGAGCGCAACCGGGCTTTTTTCCTAGAACACGCTGACCATATTTACATCATTTCCAACGGCTTCCGTGAGTTCATTGTGCCTATCGTGACGGCCTTTGGTATCAAGGAAGAAAACGTATTTGCCAACACCTTTGAATTCGATGCAAAAGGAAATATCGTTGGTTTTGACCGCAACAACGTGCTGTCGGCCAATGGTGGCAAGGTGAAGCAAATCAAGTCGCTCAACCTCACCGGCGATATCTACGTGATTGGCGATGGCTATACCGACTACGAAATTAAAGAAGCTGGACTAGCCAACCGTTTCTATGCCTTCACCGAAAACGTGGAGCGCGAAAAGGTAACGGCCAAAGCGGATCACATCGCTCCTTCGCTCGATGAGTTTTTGTACCACAACCAATTGCCCATGAGCGTGTCTTATCCAAAAAACCGCATTAACGTGCTGTTGTTGGAAAACATCCATCCCCGCGCGCTGGAAATCTTCCGCGAAGAAGGATATACTGTTGAAACAGTCACGGGTGCCCTAGATGAAGAAGAATTAATCAAACGCATCAAAGATGTGTCGGTATTGGGCATTCGCTCCAAAACGCAGGTAACGCGGAAAGTGTTGGAAAATGCCAATAAACTGATGTGTATTGGCGCCTTTTGCATTGGCACCAACCAGATTGACCTGACCGCTTGCCAAGAAAAAGGCATTGCGGCGTTCAATGCACCGTATAGCAATACCCGTAGCGTAGTAGAATTAGCCATTGGCGAAATCATCCTGCTAACCCGTAACATCATTGGCAAGAGCAATAAAATGCATGAAGGCAAATGGGATAAGTCGGCCAATAACAGCTTCGAAATTCGCGGCAAGAAACTAGGCTTGGTAGGCTATGGCAACATTGGTACTCAGTTATCGGTACTGGCCGAATCGCTGGGAATGGAAGTATATTACTACGATGCCGTAGAGAAGCTAGCTTTGGGTAATGCCCGCAAATGCAAAACGCTGGCCGAACTCCTAAGCATTTCAGATATCGTGAGCTTGCACGTAGATGGCCGGACTTCTAATAAAAACATCATTGGCGAAAAGGAATTTGCGCAAATGAAAGATGGCGTCATCTTCCTGAACCTGAGCCGCGGACATATTGTAGATATTGCAGCGCTAGCCGCAGCCGTGAAGAGTGGAAAAGTACGCGGTGCCAGCATTGACGTATTCCCTCACGAACCTAAAACTAACAATGAAGAATTCATAAGCGAACTGCGCGGTCTTCCCAACGTCATCCTAAGCCCGCACATTGGTGGCAGCACTGAAGAAGCCCAGATGAACATCGCGGAGTTCGTGCCAAGCAAGCTGTCGGAGTTTGTAAACAAGGGAAATACCTTTATGAGTGTCAACTTCCCTAACCTACAACTGCCCGAACTAACCAACGCCCACCGCCTGATCCACATTCACGACAATGTACCCGGAATCCTGGCACAGATTAACAGCGTACTAGCCACGAATAAAATTAATATTCTGGGCCAATACCTGAAGACCAATGAAAAAATTGGCTACGTCATCACCGACATCGACAAAGCGTATAGCAAAGATGTAGTGAAAGAATTGAAGGCTATTCCAAATACCATCAAGTTCCGAATGCTTTATTAGAGTTTATATGTGTATGAGTAGATGAGTATATGATTTTTCCAGGCGTGGGCTTTCCGTCCTGCGCCTGGAAATATTTCAGTAGACCATTTAAGAAATTTATTCATTGCTAATTGTTCATTGTTCATTGAAAAAGACCTATTTCACCCCCGGCCCCGCCCAACTATACCCGAGTGTTGCCCACCACATGCAAACGGCAATGGATGAGCAAATCGGTTCTATTTCTCACCGCAGCAAGCAGTTCAGGCAGTTGTACCAGCACGCTGCTGAGCAATTGACCGAACTAATGCAAATTCCTGCTGGCTCTGGTATTTTCTTCCTGGGTTCGGCCACCGAGATCTGGGAACGGTCTTTACAAAATTGTGTTGGCAATGAAAGCTTTCACCTGGTAAACGGGTCTTTTTCCAAGCGTTTTTATGAGTTTGCGCTGGAACTGAATGGCAAAAATTCCCCCAGGCATGCTGTACACGTAGAGGCTCCATTCGGTATGGGATTTGATGCCAGCGATGCACTCATCCCAGAAACGTCTGAGCTAGTATGTCTTACGCACAACGAATCCAGCTCAGGCGTGTCGATGCCCGTTGCCGAAATACATGCCCTGAAGCAAGCCCACGCCAATAAGCTGTTTATTGTCGATGTGGTTTCCTCGGCTCCTTACCCTGACCTGGACTTATCGCTTGTCGATTCAGTATTCTTTTCGGTGCAGAAAGCATTTGGATTACCTGCTGGCTTAGGCGTGTGGATTACCAATGATAAAATGCTGGCCAAAGCTGAGCAATTAAAGGCGGAAGGACATTCTATTGGCACCTATCATAGCCTGCCATCGCTGTTCAAGAACTTTAAAAACTACGAAACGCCGGAAACGCCTAACGTGATGAATATTTATCTGTTGGGCAAAATAGCGGAAGAAATGAACAAAAAGGGTGTGGCCACCATCCGAAAGGAGACCGATGCCAAAGCCCAAATACTGTATGAATTCATGGCTCAGAGCCCGGCCTTCGATATTTTCGTACAAAACCCAGCCCATCGCTCACAGACGGTAGTGGTAGCTAATACGACCAAGCCTGCCGCCGAAGTGATTGAAGCTGTAAAGGCAACCGGGAATGTAATAGGCAGTGGCTATGGCAGTTACAAAGACAAGCAAATCAGAATCGCCAACTTCCCAACCACTTCTACGGCGGACATAGAAAGCCTGATTGGTGAGTTGAAAAAGTTATAAGAGGAGCTGTTTAGATTTTTTGCTTGGATGAACTCTTGAAAAGCGTTGTAGTCTGATAAACTATAAAAGCCGGTATGAGGACATTTACTTTTCCTTTACACACCGGAAGCCCGTGTGCGACAGGCCGGTATCGGGACTGGATTTCATTCGGGCCGACACGCGGTAACTGCTGCAATACGAATCGTGGCAAAGAAATGAGCCCCCTCTTTGTACCCGCTTGGCTACCAGCGGCTCGTCAGGATCGAAGCTTTTGGTGGGGCCTGTCGGGTTTTTGATGCCTTCGGGCTTGTTTATCGTTTGGTAATAGTCGTTGTGATACCAATCAGCGCACCATTCCCATACATTTCCCGCCATATCGTAGAGGCCATAGCCATTTGCCGCAAAGGACTTCACCGGAGCTGTACCCAAAAAGCCATCTCTGTTGGCATTGTAGCTGGGGAATTTACCTTGCCAGGTGTTTGCTTTCGGCTTGCCGGCTTCCACATGCTCATTTCCCCAAGGGTAAACGGCTTTTTCTTGTCCGCCCCGGGCAGCCCATTCCCATTCGGCTTCCGTCGGCAAGCGCTTGCCTGCCCATTTGGCATAGGCAACGGCATCGTCCCAAGATACGTGTACCACTGGCCAGTTATCTTTCCCCTCAATATTGCTGCTTGGTCCATCGGGATGTTTCCAGTTGGCACCTGCCGTCCACTGCCACCATTGCGAAGCGTCGTTGAGTTCGACGGGCTGGCTGGGTGCGACAAAAACCAAGGAGCTGGCTACCAGCACATCATCGGCTGGTTTGGGTGTGCCGGCAGGCAGTTGTTTTTTCAGTTCTTCCCAGTCGGGCTTTTTTTCGGCAGTGGTGATGTAGTGCGTCGCTTTCACAAAAGCCCGGAATTGGGCATTGGTTACTTCGTGCGTATCCATCCAAAAGCCATCGACTGCTACGGTATGTTTGGGGTATTCATCCTTCCGCGACTGGTCATTATCGGAGCCCATGCCGAATTTGCCGCTCTTTATCCATACCATTCCTTCGGTAGAGCCAGTGCCTGCTTCTATTTCAGTCGTTTGTGGCTTGCTGTAGCTAGCCAGTCGGGTAGGCATAGGCGCATGGCAACTGCTGGAGTCGGTCGTAGGTATGGTTGGCGTGGCTAGCGAAGCGGTTTCTGTGGTGGCTGGCTTTGGTTGGCATGCACTCACCGCAAACAAAAAGGCAGGGATAAGTACGCGCACAAGAGGAAGGTAAAAAAAGGTAAATGGGCTACGATGCATGAGCAATGGATCTTTATTGGAAAGTAGGTGTATGTACGGATGATTCATTTCATTATTATTTGAAGGCAAAAATAAGCAGCTAAAATCAGTTTTCAAATTAAGTCTATATATTTAGTAGGAATTGTTTGGAATTTAAAAATCTTGTTCTACTTTTGCAACGTTGAAATAAATACTGAGTTAGTAAGTGGCTCGTAGTTAGTGAGATACTTATGAATTTGTGTTTGTTTTTAGAAGCTTGCTGCGCTTGAAGGCGTTTTACTCAATTACTGAAATGTTTCGGGTCCATTTAAAATTACTATCCATGAATGCTCCTTTACTAACCCGTGTAAATGGATTGGATGCTGTCGTATTTCCAATGGCGTTGTCCTTACACACTTCATTTTTTATCACTGCTGTTTGCTGTTGTCCCTGCTGCTAATCTTCTCTTGAGATAAGATTTTGGGGCTAGTCAATCGGGCAAACGCCCTATTGTTATCTTATGATTTTTCAGAAATAGCGGTTGTGACCCATTGTTTTGACCGATTTGCAGCTCCAGGGGAGCTACCTGTTTATAGCCACTGCCAATGAAGGCATT
>JAZKGK010000106.1:0-37824 GCA_040385915.1 Bacteroidota bacterium | reverse complement strand
CGCTATCAGTAATGACATTTCCTTTTGGCGAATAATAGACTAGTTCTTGCATAAAATTAGGCTGATTGTGAGTTTGATTCTTGAATTATGAGTTGTGTGCTGTGTTCCTCGATAAGTTGCTCAACAATCTTCCACTCTTCCCGCCAGTCTTCATATTTATTAATCATATTACTCACAAATGTCTGACCTCTCTTCATCCTTTCTTGCAAAAGAGGAAACCAACCGTCAGGGAGTTGAGCCTTAAGTTTATTTACTTTCATCTTATGCTTGATGCTAGTAGGTATCTTAGCTGCTGATTTAGGGGTTTTCGCTTGATTTTGCATTTTTTGTTGCATTTATGAACTTTGATTGTTTACTTTGTGTATCTGTTACGTATCTACTACGTAGCTTATACAAAGATAACTCACATAATTAATATTGCAAACATTTTAACTAATATTTTTCAACATAAATAATATTTTCAACTATGGATACAATAGGAAGTCGATTACGGTATCTCAGAAAGAAGAAAGGACTGAGACAGGAAGATGTGGCTGACATAATAAAAGTGGATCGATCCAACTTTCCACACTATGAAAGCAATAAAAGGCCGATAGATGATGCTAACATTACCATCCTAGCTGATTTCTTTGGCGTACCTGAGCAATGGATAAAGAAAGGGACTGACGAATCGGATGCTCCAGTTCAGGTAAGGCAACTGCCCGAATCAAATCAGGACTCGATTATTGAGGAATTGAAAGCAACCTATGAAAAAGTGATTGAGGTAAAAGACGGCTTCATAATGAATCTTCAAGAACAAATTGCCGAACTCCGCAGGGACAAGGAGTTTTTCAGAACGAGTTTGGGAAAGTAATTGACAATCAGAAATAGCCCTCGGTAAAACGAGTTCTGGTTGCCGGGATGCTGCCTTTTTTTACACCACTTGGTCATAAAAAGGACATAATCCCATACGCTACGGGCGTAAACGGCTAATAGATAAGTGTTTGTAGATTTAGGGGTTAAGCCCTCAGCCTCCACATTACTATTTATTAGACCTCAAGCCCGTCCCACAGATGGGCTTTTTGTTTGCCCACCCAAAATATTTGAATTTATTTTTTACTTCATCTGTCTGAGAGGCAGGGTATTCTAAAAAGTTACAATAAAGGACATAATTGTACGCTTGTGAGATACATTGTATTCCATAGATTGCATTGTGTTACTTTTCGATCTAACCTTTTAGTCCCATGTCTTACCTTCCAACGACCAAATCTTACTTTATCAATCACAAGTTGCGTATCCGATTCAGCAGCCGAAGTATTTACCTTTATTGTCGCATTACAGTCGATACAGTGCGATGTAAGAACGATTTTAGTGTACACCTAAAAGTTGTGCCCCCGGCCAATCCGGCACGCATTAAGGATGGCGAATGGGATGTGAAAAACCAACGTGTAAAGGGGGAATCATTGGATGCGGTAATGGTCAATTCCGCGCTTGATAATATAATTATCACTATCAAGCAGTACGCACATGAATTAAATGTACTCAAGAAGAAATACACGGCTGACGATCTAAAGAGATTGTATACTGGAGAAGATAAGACTTCGTACACATTCATTGAAGTTTCAGAAAAGCATATCGCACACCTGGAGGCTCTGCCTGATGACGAAATAGCAAAGGGGACTATCAAGAGTTATCGAAGCCGACACAACAACGTGGTTGAGTTCCTACAGGCTAAAAACTATATACATATCCAATGCTACGAGTTTACGCCAGCCATTGCCCAGCAGTTTCTTTTGTATATGCGAATGGAAAGGGAGTTGAAAGTAGGGCAAACCTTCGCGGCTAAGAATTTGGACTTGGTTAGGAAGGTGATAAAATTTTCTATCAACCAGGGATGGAATCAGTTCAATCCATTACAGGCGTTCGTAAATAAGAAGGGAGCGCACAAGATGCCGCCTTTTTTAAACGACGAAGAACGCAGTAGGATAGAGGCAAAGGTTTTTTCAATCCCTCGCTTGCAGAAAGTTAAAGATTCGTTCGTGTTCCTTTGCCATACTGGTTTATCGTACATCGACGGAAAGAGATTTAGAAAAGAGGAACACGTAGTAGAAAGGGACGGCATTTACTGGATTGATATGAGCCGGATTAAAACAGGGATTGATTTTTACGTCCCACTAACCCGCACCGCCTGGTGGATACTGAACCGGTACGGCGATAAGTTGCCGATGCCCTGTAATCAGAAATTCAACGGCTACTTAAAAGAAGTGCAGGATTTATGCAGGGTGGAAACAAATCTTAATTCCAGAATTGCCCGTACAACTTTTGGCGTTGTTATGCTCAATGAGGCAGGAATGCCGCTTGAAACTGTCAGCCGTATGCTAGGCCATGCCTCGGTGAAGATTACCGAAAAGCACTACGCTAAAGTTTTAAAACAAAAGATGGTGCGCGATGTGGTTAATAAAAACCCAATCGCCTATAACTACAATGACGTTCCTTAAAAAAACATTTTTGACATTAGGCTAGTTGACATACTTTTGGGTAAACAATTAATTACATCCTAATGTCTAAAATAAGATACACGACCAAAACCTATACAAAGGTTGAGGAAATTAAACAGGCGATGATTGAATTAAACTGGAAAGAAGGCAACATTATTCCAGCCCTCAGCCTAATCGAAAGGGGAGAAATTATAAGAATTCTTTACAATAGCAAGGGTGCAGAGGCTGAGCAAGCAACAACTGAGGGGAGAAACCCACCAGGAAAGCTCGTTATTGTAAGAGCCATACCAAGGGAAGGAGACTAACCCCTCCTTCCCTTCTCCTAATAATAAGGAATAGACAGTAGAAAAGCCCAGGGGTTAGCTGGGCTTGGGGGTTAAGGTGTTATGGAACAACAAGAACGATTCAAGGGTCGGGCTTTTCTTTTTTAACGAACATTCCAACACCTAACAAAAGAGTAGCGCCCATAAAAATAGAACCAGTAACATTTTTATCACTATAAAGTAGAAATCCTGAAATTAAAAGAGCAAACATAAAAAGAATAAATCCGAAAATCATTCCAGCCTTCTTTGTGAAATTCTCCGCATTTTGAGCACTTGATACGGTACTTAATCTTTTATTATACGCATCATGTCTAAATTGCTGCTCTTTTTCTACATATTTAAAAAACCGATTGGGCGCATCTGGCAAAAACGGAATAAATTTTTGAAGTTCTTCTGCTTCAGGAAACGGATTTTCTAATTCGCTTATTTCCATATGCGACAACTCTGCTGAGTTGTCAGTACTTGAATTAGTTGATTGAGTTCTAGCTGCTTTTGTGTTCTTAACAGTAAGTTGCCTTCTAGACATGAGTTTCTACTTCAAGTTTCTCTGCTGCTTTTTTGGTGTCTTTTTTAAGGGAAGCCCAATCGCTTCTCATATTAAGGATGTCATCTTTTACAGATGGTATTGGCTGACTGAGGACTTCTTTATCAATAATTATATGCGACCCCTGGTCATTCCAATTTTGGAAGATACCTCTCATACCTTCCAAAAACAGGTGAATTGTGTGTGACATGGAAGTAAGTAAGTGTTAGTTAGGATTATAATAACGCAAAAAAAGCGCCTTTGGTTTATGAAAGGGCTATCAATTTAAGTTTAGTGGGTTTGACATTGTAGTAGCTATTAGGTATAACGGCGGGACTAGTTACAATGTTATAACCAGAATGTCAAGTAATACATTCAAAAAACAAAATAGAAGTAAGCGGACTTAAGTAAGAAATGCCATCAGTTGGTCTGGGTGGCCTATATATTTATTAACTTTTTCACTTATGCCCACACCCACTACTCCCCAAGAAGCCGCTCACCAGTCCGAAACCCTCCTATTCGAACTAACTACTCGTATAGAGGAAGGAGACAGAGAAGGAGCTTTAATATTTGCAGAACTGGTAAGGGAGAAGATGGATAAGCTGATAGAGATGCTGGAGGGGTAGTTATTCGAGAAAGTGGAATAACTACCCCTCAAACTAAAACGCTAATAATTATCATATATGCAAACCTACTCTACAAACGATTGGAAAGTAATATCCTGGAATGTCCGCTTCGTAATCGGAAAAGGCATGTGCTCAGATTGTGGGTGGAAGCCAACGACAGAGGCCGAAAAGAGGCGATTACACGCCTCTCATTCTCACTACGCCCCTAATTTACCTGTTTTAAGTCGGTGCTCATCTTGCCATATGAAGTTTGATTCAAAGTGGATTCGACATATTGCCCAGATAAACAAGGCGAGGAAGGTAGGGCAGATGAGTCTATTCGCCTGATACTCCATCCAAAAGCCCCAAGTATCGCATTACGTTTCTTCCTGCATAGTGTGTGGTGATATTTTTTGGAGGGGTGAAATATTCCAAATCTTCGGCGCTATCGCCTTCCATTTTATAGAAACCCTGGCTTACAAATTCTTCATCTTGTCCCAGAAATCCGACGAAGACATCCCCTAATTCTGGGTGGGTGTGCGATGCAATTAGTTTCATAATATATCCTAATTTACCATAAATTATTAATATGTACACTCAATCAACATACCCTCTTTTCAAGTCGATATTACAGGGAGGAATCGACAGGAGAGGCTAGGCATTTGTATTCTTCCAGCAATTCCATTACCACCCTTAGCTTGTCATAGCCGACTTTTTGAATAACCTTATTTATGAACAAGTCCTCTTTGGTAAACTCTTTCCCTGCCTTAAATGCTGAAGCATTGACCTCGTAAAAGCCGTGTTGGTCGCAATCGTTCTCATCTAGGTAGCCGCCAAACTCATTAAGCAAGCTTTTCATTATTGGCACACTATTTCCCCAACAGCCTAAAGTAAGAAGTATACCATCAATATGATAATCATTCTTTGCGCACTCATTGAAAAACACCCATAATGTTCTATATGCCTCGCCATCCTTAAATACAAGTATGAATAGTTCATCGGAATGACATGGCGAAATAGTAATTTCACCATACGCTTTTTCAAGGCAATGCTTAATCTGAGTTAAGGTAACGCCTTTCCTAATTATTGCTTTTGTATCTACGCCCATAACTTTATTTATCTATATTGTGAATTACTATGAAACGCCCCAACCCCCTAGGAATACCAGACACCCCTCCAGAAGACCGCGCTACCCTGCTGTATACAGCTATGTTTATATGCGTAGTAGTGCTTATAGTCCAGGGTGTGAAGTGGGTGATTGGGCTGTTTTAATACCCGAAGGTGCGATTGAGGGAAGGTTACCCCAATAGTTGATAATAACAAACCTCTACTTCCTTTTCTGAGAAGTCACGATGGCCTATTTTATTAGTCCCATCTGTATATTCAACCCACTTTTTATTGCTTTCAACAGCCTCCGACTTTCCCCATCCATAGGCTTCTAATACCTCACCAATGTATACACCTAGATCGTTGTAAGTAAGAATGTTCATTTCCTGAATACCATTTTCATCCGCAGCGCTGTTAATGTAGCCTGCTGCTTTTAATCCTTCTTTAAGCTCTTGAGTTGACATTTTGGATAGTTATTTAGAGGGTTAATTAACTCACTTTGATTTGAATTCCGAAGGCAGAGACAACCGGCTCCCATTCTGAATATTTCTCATTGCTCTCATTAAAGAACTTGGTTATTAATTCTGAGAATCCATCAATGAGCATTAATTCAGTTTTTGCCTCGCTATTATTTTCGAGATAGAAATTTGCCCTAACCCATCCTGCATACCCTTGTGAAAAAGTAAGGTACCCATCAATGACGTGAATATTTAACTTAGGCTCAGTTTGTTTCAGTACCCGAACCATAGGGGACTTTTGAATATCATCCATCATTCTAATTACTTGAAACTCATTCAATAGTGGACGATCCCTAGTAATGTCCTCTTTAGCTTTCAATACTGTTTTGCTGCCTTCTTTTGATACTATCTTATAGGGAATATTAGCTAGTGTTTTTTTATGAAAAGGGTCATTATTAATAAATTCCTGGGCTTCCTCAATGGTTGCATAAGGAAGTGTAATAGGCTTATAATTTTCTGGCTCTAAAGAAATGTAGTTAGCCTTTTCTTGTGTGTAGTGGCTGATTTCGAGAATGTTATAAGATTTTTCGTCTTCACCGTCTACGTATTGAATCGTGAAATCGGGAGTAGTGTAATTGGATACAGCGTCCATAATAAGTTTGATTTTAGAAGGTTAATAATAGCAATGTAGTAGAGAGGATCGCCAGAATGTGACGCGGTTAGTCTTTTTTAGCTTTTTCCCTTACTGCGGATTCTATGTAAGCTGTTTTGTCTGGCTGAGCGTCGAGAATGTCGATTACGTCCTGAGGCAAGCGGAGGCTTATTACTTTACCTCCTTTTTTCTTACGGCCTGATCCCTCCGGCTTTGTTCTTTTTGTCAGTCACTTGGCTTCTGCTGGAGTAGTTTGTTCAAGGTAATCCACTTCGTTCAACACATCCTGAGCGGTGTAGCAATTACTAAACCCAATAAAGTTAATAGGGCTATGGTCGGCAGGATTGCGAAAGTCGGTTTTAATTTCTCCGTCTTCTTCCCATACGGCAAATACTCGTGAAACAAGATTGATATTTTGAGTAGGGGCATTATCAGCAATCATTTGAGCATTTGTGCGGCAGAACTCGAATACATTTTTCATTTTCGTAATTGTTTGTTTTGCTAGTTCGTTCTAGTGTTGTAAAGGTAATAATATCTATTGTATATACAATAGATAAAGGCATTTATTTTCAAATTATTTTTCCCCTTACCACAATCGCAATCCTACCCCACTAAACGCAAGAAAGGCGCAACTCATCGAGCGCGCCTTTCTGATACTTAAAACCTAATTCTAAATCCTTATCTTACGAGGGCGGTTGCTCTCCGTCCTTCTGTACTTTAGTCGTCTGGGTAGTGGTTTGCTGGACGCTTCCGCCTGTAGGTATAGCAGTATTCAGCACATCATTCAATCTTTTGGCATTGCGTGCTGAGCTTGCAGAGCTACCCCACCAGTAACCAAAGACCATAATCACCAGTGTGCCCAGTGTGCCCAGCATCAGATTGGCGGTTTGCTCATTCGATTTCGGTATCTCCTTAGTCAGAACGAAAAGAAGAAGAAGGCAAAAAGTGAGAACCATTACACCAGTGCAAATATTCTTAACCCACTCGCCTATTTTGTCTTGTTCCATTTTATAGTTATTTAATTGTTGTTCCCAATACGAAGCCACCAACCAAGGCCGCCCCAATCAATACCTTATTACCCGATTTCCTCCACCATTCCCGCCGTTTTGCTTTCTTGTCTTCTACAATATTTACATTCCCTTCCACGTCAACCCACACGGCGGCTAATTCAGGCACCTTATATTCTGCTTTCGTAGAAATGCCAATGGGTGAAATCTTTTCTACTACTAACCGGCCACCAGCGAACTTGGTTGAGGTTACGATATCGCCTTTTTCTACCTTCGACCTGGCTATTGTATCGGGCAAATAAATCCACACAGTAGCGGGTTGCCACCTTTCTGGTATGGGGACTTTTCTTACAGGCTCGGCCATCTCTGCCACTCGGTTGGTGTCTGTTCTTACGACTGTCGGAAACTGGCTTTCGTTGCTGGAAAAGCAGCCTCTAAGCGATAGCGCCACCAGTACTACTACTATTGCCATCACTAATTTTATATAGCGAATGGCAAAGGACTCAGTAAGGGCGTAGGCTTCAGAGAATGTCTTCATTTATGCGTTTTCATTTGGCATCGATGGATAGAACTTGGTAATGAAAAACACATTGTGTGCGGTATAATATTCCAAGCTTTCTCCGGCCTCAATGAATATTTTACTCCCGGCAAAAAACTGCTTGCTCTTATTTTGCTTGCTTATTTCCACCTGTTTCATTGCCTTTTCCGTGCCTGATAGAACCTGCAAAACACCGTGGATGATAATCACCATTCTGGCAACGGGAAGCTTTAGGGTTTTGAACTCCAACCCTGCTTTAATATACCCCACAATCGCCTCTAGTCCATCCATTTCAACAGGGAACATAATTTGCCGAGCGTAGCCCACCTGTGCTTTATTCTCCTCCAGGATGCCTTTTACAATGCCGTGTATTTCACTCCAGGAGTTAATCCTAAACTCCCAGCTTGCCCCAACTAACGCGCCCATATTGCTGTAAGGCACTTCCAGCACCTGGTCTAATTGCTCGCTCAAAATCATTTGGCTTCGAACCAGATTATCCCTAGCGCTATCCATGGCCTGTTGATCGAAGCCCAGTTTTTTATGAATGGTGGTCAGCATTTTTTTCTTGCAGGAATTGAATTAGCTTATTATTAGAGTCTGTAGACCTTGCCATTAATTCTAACGAAGTTTTGTATTCCTTGCTCTGTAGTTCATACATACCCTTGATTTCTAGGTCTCTTGCAGCAATGATAGCGTCCTTCCTTGCCTGCTCCTTAGTGTTCGCCTTATCCTGATGGTAAAGCAGAAAGGCCAGGATTCCAGGCAGAATCCCATACTTAAACACTGCTTCTATCACAAATCCCTCTGGCGTGGGAACGACTTGTGCAAGAATCGTAACTAATACAGGCCAAGGTGTCCTGAACAACATACGCGTAATTATTCTGTGGTTTCGGGATATTTGAAGATGAAAAATATGGCAAATCCCAATAGTGCCAACTCATCAAACCAACTCGCCCCAGAATTAGCAAACAGCCAGTACTCAGGGATTTCTTTCAACTCGAATAGGAAGAATACAAACGCAAACCAACGAATTGCCTTATCTGTTGCCACTTTCGTAATTTGTTCTGCATCCATCTTGCATAATTGCCAAATAAGCCAGCAATAAATTACAGTATTGATTTTCTTACCTATGTCGAAAACGTACCATTGCACATCCTGCACTCTTGTTTCAAAAACAAACCAATCCACCTGATAGGAAATACTAGCCCCCATTTGATGCACCTGCGCGATGGCTACAGTTGCCAATAGGGCTAATATGACTTTGTTCCTCATCACTTTGGCTTAGGTGGCCTTGGCTTAGACGGATCGGTGTCCAGGGTTGTGATAGGTGATGGAGTTGGCTTTTGAGGCCGGGGTTTAGCTTGTTTCTTTGCCATAATTACGTTTTTGATTGTTTGGGAAATTTGCTGATAATTTCTTCTAAGGCTTTGGTGCGCAATTCCTGGTTAATGTATACTTGGGTGAATCGATTAATTGTGTCTCTCGTTTGATCTTTATCCCGATGCCATTCTGCAATAAATGATTTTAGAGTAAGGAAAATGACCGCTAAGAAAAACACACATACGCCCATTAACACATCTATTACCTGAAGGTGGCTAGTGTCGGCCAGAATTAACATTTATCTCATTTTTAGTATCGGTTGTGGTTAAATTTATATTCTGTTTAGTTCAAAAGGTCGTGTTAGTTAGGCTTAGGTGTCTGAAAATGAGGCCTGTCCTTGAATTTTTTCCAGTCAGCCCCGCATTCAATCCCCATCTGTCTGATAATATTGGCAAACAAGTCGAATAAAACCGGATTCCAGTCGGGCTTTCCGTCTGCGCCCTTGAATGCAATATCAAAAGCGGTCGAAGGCTTGGTGTTGTGTCGCGATTGTCCAGCCCTGGCACGGGTTACGATCTGCCCTGGCTTCGTTCTGCCTTGGGCATATAATGCTTCCTGTTCCTGATTGCTTCGATATGTGCAGGTAAGGAATGGCTGAGGCAATTCAGGGTATTTGGAGTGAAACGCCTTTGAAGCCTCTTCCCAGGCGGTTTGTAACTTCAAAACACAGTCGGAAATATTTCTACTTGGCATATGTGTACAGCAATGCTGTGATTATTGTCAATATTATTTTCAATGTCAGTACACTAACCTCGTGATTAGGAAGCTTTCTCAGTAATTTATCCAGCCAGAACGTTTCGCCCACTTTGAATAAGTGAAGCCCGCGTAAACTGTTCAGGAGCATCTCGAAATACACGAACGAAAGGCTGCTTTGCAGAGGTAAGGCAGCCCATTTTAGTTCAAAAAGCCAATCCGTAGCGATAAAAAGCAATGCCCATATTATCCACTCCCAGAAGTGCTGAACCCCAAGCCCTTTGCCTATCTGGTGGTAGTTCCAAATCGCTTTTGCTGATCCAAATACCAGGACAGGAATGACGATCTTAACGATCTCCACTATCATAACTCCTTCGATCTAAGCCATAAATACATCCCCGGATTCGCCAGTAGAATGATAATCCCACCCACTAAAGCAATGGGAGCCTCACTATACAACCCTTGTGCCCAAATGCCAGCCGCTAACCAGCCGCCTCCTAGTATCAGGGTTGCATAACTCCATCCATTCCATTTCAAGTACTCCCAATAGCTAGTCTTTTTCATATCTTTGTATTAGTCAGCGTGGTGGAATTAGACACACGAAACGCAAAACGATTATGGCGGGGTGGCGAGTAGCGAAGAGCGACCGACAAGACGACGTACGGAGGCACGTAGGTTGAAATCCTACCCCCGACATAATGCAGGCCGATCCTGTCGCTGACTTTTTCATTTATTTCTCACCGATTTAAACTCAATTCTTTCCTCTGTTACCACTACCTTTTTCGGTATGTAATTACCTTCGATGGTTTCTAATAACTTTATTTTTCCATCCCTAGCCCCGTACACTTCTTTGTAATACCTGACAATTGGATCATTCCAACTACAATGTCCATCTCCATGGTATACTGCACAGCTAATTCTTCTGTCTGGCTGAATGGTAGATTTGTAGGTTATTTCAATTGTTTCAGGTAATACCTCCGTTTTAAGAGTATCTATTTGGGGTTTGGTTTCTCCCCAAATAGAGCCTATCGAAATAGAGTTTGCCGTTACAATTTCACTATTTCCATACCCAAAACGGCCAGTCAAAGTAGCGCTTTGCCCCTTGCAAAAAGGGCTTATCAAAACGAGTAATAGTAGTATCTTTTTCATAATGTTATTGTGAATATAAATGCCCATCGTTCGGGTCTTCTTTCAATTCGATGTTAAACCCAACTGCCGTTTCCTTCATTTGTGTAGCTCCACTAGGAGGGCTAAAGGTCATATCGATGTGAATAAGCTGGTTTTCATCCAGGTTTATTTTCTGTATCCAAGTACCGCCTACCAGGAAGTACACACTAAACTCCCTAGGAGCTTCGGTAAAGGATTCGACATATCGATAAGGGTCGAAGCTGCCAGCTAGATTTGTAATGCGCTGGAATAAGCTATAGCGCGTAGTGTCGTTTACAGTGATGGTGGTGTTAGAGAAATCCCACGACACAGCCCCGTCTAAAACGTCTACAATCCCATCCACAGGTGTATTAACTACGTTGAACGTTCTGGTAGATGAGGCGGCTAGAAAGTTGCTTGTAGCTGCTGTACTGGCCGTAATCGATGCCAGTCCTGTGCTGTTAATCGTAAATACCCCTGGCGTTCCGGTCGCACTCAGCACGCTATTATTACTTACACTTACAACTGTCAATCCTGCGCTAGAGGTAGCAGAAATTGATACAGGAGGGTCGGAAATGTTCTTATCGGGTATTGCGGCAAAGCTGATAGTGGGTTGGGCTTTCGCTACTACTATCGTTCGAGTAACTAGAGGGGCAGCGTTATAACTTCCATTCCCTGCCTGGGTAACTACAATCGTAATCGTTCCTGCGCCTGTTATGGTTACGAAGGAGGATGCGTACGTTCCTGGTCCAGAAACCACAATAGTAGGAGCAAGCCCACTGCTCGCAGTAGCAGTGAACGCAAAAGGTGCATTCCCCCATACCTGAGCAGGCGGGCTTGAGACTGTTAAGGTCTGATTTAGCTTATCGACAGGATAGGGGCTTTCTTCCCCCTCCATCTGACCGAACATAAACAACTGACCTGGAAAAACATCTGTAGCTCCACCCCACGTTTCGTTGCTACCATGCGTGTTTGGGTAAACTGGGTAAGCTCGTGTACCGCTTGCTGTCCTTAAATAATTAGCTTTTATCGTGGCGTTTTGATAGTATCTGTTTGGCTGTGCAAACCAAGTATCATACACAATATCAGGACGATTAGAAATATTAGCAGGGTCGTAACCATCGATTACGTTAGGAGCACCGCCATATGAATACCGCGTAAAGGTGCCATTCATATACTTTTGCGTATTCTGAATTACCTGTAAGAGAGTCTTCGGATTTCCAGGCGAAGCAGAGCCATAATAACCCGCTTCTGTGCTGTATGTGTATAGGGAAAAGTCGCCTTTCCTGGCAAATATGTCAGCCATTTCCCCAGCGACTGCCGCCATAGAAATGGCATAGTAGTAGCCCTTTTCGTTCTCTCCGGACTTGTACATCCCCCGGCTCATATCGGCTATTTCGCCTGTCGGGTAAACGCCAAACATCAACCACTCCCTAAAAACCCGTTTTGCATTGTTCTGGAATAGGTCATTATTTGTCAGCACCCCGGCAATCGTTAGAAAACGCGCCTGGGTAAGCATACGGTTATTATATCCTTGTCCCAGAAAACCTACGACTGCCCCGCCTACATAGGTCGCATATTTCTTATTCTTAATATCCGCTTCTGCATAGGTCGAATAACCAGTAAGTGTGTAGTTGCCGTTTGGCCTATCTACAAAACGCTTATTAAAATACGAGTCTATGTTAAGAGAGTAGAACGTTCCAGCCTTCGAAATCCAGGCAAGGAATTCAACTTGCTCCGGGGAAGTAAAACCGCCGGCAATTCGGATGTAATCGTAAGCATTAATGACCCGTACCAGCCATTCTGAAATAGCGAAACCTGGGTTGTTGTCGTAAAAGTAATCTATAGGCCACCGGGTTCGGTCTGAAAAGTCTAGTTTCGTATCTCTCGCATAGGCTAGTATCTGCGCCTTGGCAGCGGTAATATAACTCGCGTCCTCCTTCACCATTGCCACGAAAGCGGCATCCTTCAGCTTTGTTCCAGCGGTATGAGGTTCGTAGATTGTTTGGCCGAGTGGGTATTTACCAGTCCCTGTAAAGTATTGAAATTGGTCTTCTGTTCGCGTATATTTAGTAACACCGCTTACGACATAGCTAGTATTATTCTTATAGGCATTCGCATTAGCTAATATCCTAGCCCAATCGCCGGGAGAGTTAGTCTGTACGTCGTTGTTGTTTTTATAGGGGCCGCTCAGGGCACGGGTGCGCCAAATATCAAGCTCCGCCTGAGTAGTATGCAAACCAAGACGGCTCTGCCCGCTTCCTGGTGGACAGAAAGCGAAAAGGAGTAAGGATATAAGGAGTAGTTTTTTCATAGTCGATTAAGGCAAGAATAAGTAAGGGGACATTATGTTGTAAGTCAGTTCCCCTGCGGCTAATTGGTAGATGTAGCTGCCATGGTAATTATCAGCGCCATTCACCGAGTTGGTAGGAGTATTGCCAGTCGTAATCGCCACCTTGGCGACGGGAGTAGCTTCGGTAGTAGTTAAGTCATATTTCCTGGGATAACTGCTTAGATCGATAGAATAACAATCGCTGTTGTTCGTGTCGATGCTGGTAATGGCTGTGTTAATTACCGTTTCCGCAGCATCCTGATTGAAAGATAGTTTGGCCAGAATCCAGGGGTATGGTTGTCGAAGATTCAGCGTTTCCTTGATGCTATTATCTACATACCTTTTCAGGGAATTGAACTCAGCTTCGTACGTCGCTGCTGTTTGCGCTGTCGTGGCATCCTGTTCACCCTGCATCCACAGCACGCCTAAGAATACAATGCGCTTAGTGGGTTGGGCTGTTCTTAAATCCCTGACTGCTCGCTTGAGTATGTACTCAACAGCCTGATATCTGAGGGTGTAATTCCAGCATCCTGGATCGGTAGTGGTCGTGTTATTGGTTAAGGCCGTGCCCCCAACTCCGAACTTTGCGACATAGATGGCCTTTCCTGTGGCATCAGAAAGCTGTGTTGAAAGCGATAATTCAGGCCCGAAGTTGACGAACAAGGGAGCAGCGGCAAGGTCAATATGATCGTTAGAACCCGCTGTATACGCCTGCCAAGCCCCATTGTCTGCCTCTATATTTCCGTTTGTCTTATCGTTACCCTTGTTATAGATGTAGACATTTGAGGGGGTGGTAGTGTACTGCGCCTGGGCGACTCGGTGAGTAGGATAACCCGCCGCAATACCCTTATAATTGAAATTCGTATTCGCTAATCTGGCGGTTTCTGCCCTGCCAGAACATTGCGATTGCCCGATCGAAAGCAACAGGTACACCTTAGTGGTAGTGTCAGCCCTGAACCGATTGCCGAGCATTGTTTGCGCGCTCCCAGAACCAGAAAGCGAAAACAGGCATAGAAGCAAGAAGAGTAGTTTTTTCATATTACAATTTTGTGACGCGCATAAATGATTTTGCTGCATACACCGTAGCCGTTTGGCTCGTGGCTGTTCCAGCAGCGTAGAGGAATGTCATCACCGAGTCGGTTGCCCCACCGATTACGACCCCGGTTATTTTCACATCGCCATTTTGCGAATTGATCTGATTAAAAGCCCCACCCGCACTGGTATACACCGAATTATAACCGATTGTGGTAGAGTAATCGACTGTGGTAAGCACCGTTTGCGAAGTCGTCCGTCCTATATATGCCATAAAAACAGAGGCAGGCGTAACCGTATGATTAGTCCCGAAATTCACGCCCCCAGCTCCTGTACATCCGATGCCGAATTGCCCGACAAAATGGTATCTAGTCCCTGCCAGAATGGTGATGCTGATTCCTGAAATAGTTTGTCCTGTTGCGCTGGTGGTGCTTACATCCGCGCTAGGATAATAATCGACTGACGGATTGGTGTAAGTACCCGCAACATTCGTATTGTGCACAATTACATCCACTACGCCAGAAGACCTGTAGATGAATTGCAGTAGGTTGAGATTACTTGCCCAGAATACCCCTCCTACTATTGTACTTCCAGACGGAAGCGAAAGAGAAGCAGCATTATAGTACAGATAAGCGCTTGTGTTCGCTACTGCACCTGTGTAGTCGTAAGTAATTGACCCAGTTGCAGGGGAGGCGGTGGATTGGTAGATAGCAGGGGAATCGTAGCTAATTACAGAGCCAGACCTGGAAGGAACAGAGGTGCCAGCTAATGCAGCAATCGCGCTAGTATTCGTAGAAATATTGGTCGTATTGGCGGCGATATTTCCATTAAGCTTTTGAATTGCTTGCAGGATGTTGTCTGAACTAGATACCGTTCCCGCCCCTGAAGCATAGCCTGTTAATACCTTGCCGATTACCGCACTGTTGGTTACAGTTGCTGCATTACCTACGCTAGTAACTTCCCCTGTTAGGTTCGCATTAGTCGTAACATTACCAGCAGTCAACCCCGCTGCCGTTCCGGTTAGGTTCGTAGCTACCCCAGCCGATGGTGTGCCCAGGTTAGGGGTAGTGAAGGAGGGCGAAATGAGGTTCGCCTTAAGAGCCGGATCGGTGATGGTGAAACCATACTTTGTATTAATGCTTGTAGTCGTTTCATCTCCTGTATTCGTACCAGAAAGCGTACTGGTAGTAGGAAGGAAATAACCAGCAGTCGCAGAAAACACACCTGTTCCAGAATTGTAAGTAAGCCCTGTGAGAGTAGAGGAGAAGGAGGAAAGCGTAGTAAAAGCAGATGGATTACCAGAAAGTGGGTACGCGTCTGTGATACCATAGCCAGATAAGGTAGTAGGCTTGCTGCTTACATTTGTCCAGTCTACGTTATCAACTGTCCAGACTCCTCCAGAAATAGATACATCGCCTTTGTCGCCGTCAGCCGTGCCATTGTGTCTCGCTACATAATCCCATACGAATTTTACATCTGGAATTGTGAGGGCGTAATCAAGTGAATCAGCAGTATAAGCAGCTCCGAAGTGGTTGTGAGAGTATTGGATACCGAAGGGCAAATAATCTGGTGAGCTATCATAAAAACCAACCAATACGCGATCATTTAATAATTTTACCCATGATCCATCCGCAGACCCAAGATCATGCCCAGTAAACATCATCGGATAACCATCGGGGTCTAATCCCACTCCATTATAGCCGCCTCCATAAATTCCCCAAGAACCACTACCTAAAGAACCCCATACGCCACTAAGTGGGCTAGGGTGCCCTCCTGCTATCACTCCTCCAGCCGCAATACCTCCCCAGTCGTTTCTAATACTAAATACAACTCCCGAATCGCCAGATGTTACCACGTTCACGCCATCTTTTGTCAGATAATTGGACAGATCCGCAGTAGTCAGAAAGCCACGCAAATCCAGCACACTCGTAAGCGCTGCCAAGCTATCCCGTAGGTCGCTTGCTCCGTCCGACAGGATTGTAAGGTTAGCCCGTTGAGTGATGGCTGTGCCGTTGTTTTTCAGGACGTGACCGCCGCCAGATCCACCTCCCGCACAAGTCGTATCAAATACAAAAGACATCAGATAAGTACTCGTAGGTATATCATACCTATACTGCTTAGATATACACTCGAAATCTTCGATGGAATTATACACCTTGAAGAAAGCTGCACTATCGCTTTCCCCTCCTACTAGAGAGAATAATAGGTTAATTTGATCCTGTATCCAGACTGCTGTTACTTCATTTCCATTATCCCCTCTTCCTAGAGAAAAGTGTAATACTTTCCTCCATACTATAGAGCCTGAATCTGGATTGTGAGGGCTAATGCCTTTCGCTCCTAAGTCAGACGATTTTAGAAAAAGCGTATCCTTGTAGTATCGAGATTGGCCTTCTGGGTAGTATTTTAAGCTGTCCCAATTCGAATGAATGTAGGGAAGCAGGTTGTTAGCTATCTGCTTGTTTGTAACAGAATTGCCACTCGTAGGCGGGAACTTCGACTCTTGTGCTAGTGCCTGGCTGGTAGTTATCCAGCAAAGGCCCAGCAAGAAGATTAGTTTCTTCATTACTTTTGCTTTACTTATTTTAAGTTATTGATACCTCCAAACTGTGCCGTTTCCCACGATTGCTACATTCTTCCCGCCAGGCTCTATTTCCTCTGTAATCGTGCCGTTGATTCCCTCAATTATCAGATTACTATCGCTTGATTCCTCGTTGTAAAACCAAAGCTTTCGCCCGTTTGTGGCTGTTGGCAAAGTTGGCGTTATGTCTGTGCCAGTGGCTTCGTAAGGCAGTCGAGATTCTCCATCTGTTATGGTCGTATTTGAAGTGCGAACGGCACTAAATTGGTCAGAAGCCCCTCTCAGCTTTGCAGAAAGTTGAGCCACAGTTATACTTTTTGTAAGCTCATTACTTACATCTTCAATAGGAAGCAGATCGTCATCAGCGATAGTAACAATAGCTGGGAGATTTGGTATTTTTGTCATCAGTCTATTTCAATTGCTACGCCATCACTCACCTCTAAACACTCAGGAGGAACTACAGAAACCTCATCCACGCCGCCGCAAGCGTTATTTCTTTGATCATACCCCTGAACGTATAGTTCTGTGCCAGCTTTTGACAGCTCAAAATATCCATTATCACTACTCCCGCTTTCCTGCCAGTCTGGTTCGTATTCTTCAGAGGAGAAGTAGGAAATATTATCGATATAGAACTCATCGTGCTTAAGCGCGTTAGCCATCGCATCATGAGTGTCCTCATCAAAATATGGGGTTCCTAGCGTTACTTTTTTATCAATCAAGACGTTAGAATGCCGGTAAATCCCGTTTAATTGCCTGTATACCTTTTTAATATCTGGGTATTTAGGCTGACTGAGGGCTAACTCGATTGTGAATTGTTGGTAAAAAGAGGGGAGTGTTTCATAATCGAATCCCCACCCGTTTTGCCTTCCCCGGAATTCAATAACTTTCGTATCTAACCAGGCCACGTGCTGAAATACGTTGCTAAGGAATAAGGCTGTGTCAGTCGGGTCGTCATTTACGCTTCTTTCCTGATTATCTAGCAGATAGCCTGTGTTTTCGCCTTCCTCTTGCTCACACTCTGTAGAAATAGACTCCCATTCTGAGGCTAGGTATTTTCTATCGTAGATTAAGAATCGATAACATTGCTGAATAAAAGAATCAGGGATTGTGATCGTCCAATACTTCCCATTCACTACTACTCCTATATTATCATAAACCACCGTATCTCCTGCCAATAGAGCAATCCTTAGCGTTGTTATTTCAAAGTCGGTATTGGCTGACGCATCGAAAATGAACTTAATCACATCGTTGCGTTTCAAAGGCATTGCATAGAACTCGTCTGGTGTTTCAGGGAAAAAGCCCTCTCCGCCTAGAAAGTCAGGCTCTAAGCCAACTGGGGCGACCGAAAAACGAATGAAGTTCTTGAGCGCCATGATTAGAATATCTGAGTATAGTAAGAAGGTGAAACCGACACGAAAGTGAGGTAAGCTCCTCCTGCACCATTATAATAATCGCGGTGATTCTGTCCAATGTCGATTGCTCCAGTTACTCCCCCGCTGAAATTGAATGTAACAGACTCTGTGGCTGTCGCAACCGAAGTTCCGAGTGAGTCATAGTACAGCGTAACAGTCGATTGATATTCAGTTGCAGGAGAGCCAGGCACAAAGGAATTAACAATCTTGAAGTAACACCCAAGCGGACACGAACCAGGCTGACTGCCTACATCAAGCAATTCTCCATCTCCTTCAGTAGCAGAATAGGTCAAGTCAGATTTTAGCCATTGCCCGTAATTAGGGCTGTCAGCATTTCTATCGTTTTTCCGTTGTTTTCCAGTATCAGATAATCGAATAGGCGACTGATCGCAAGTTATTGCGCCATAAAATTGTGGATCAGGCGTAGTGTCTGGAGGCTCTGGAATTGGGCAGGCTTCAAGGTTCAGAGTACGTACTACGCGCGTTTCAATAGCCATTTACCCAAAGATGGGAGGTTAAGAAAGTGCCGCGCGTGAACGCCTAGAAGCATAAAGGTAGAGATTGGAATAGGCAATGCAAAACTTAGTCCTCTGCTGCCCTGACGACCTTGAATGAAGCAATTCCACCATCAGAATTTGGCTGGTAGGTGACTTCTTTAATATAGCCCTTTACTGTGTCTGTGCAGCCAAAGCGAATGGCATTAATCGCTTTGGCTTTGAGTTGCATAAACACTTTGAACGAGATAGGAAACTCGAAATTAAAGTTTTCAGGCAGGTAATAGGGCGTTCGCAATCGTTCTGCCACATCCTCCATTGTAATATCCTGGCCTTCGATTAATAAGCCCTCGCCAGCTACATCACAATCGTCAACTTGCTCGTCTGATAGTTCGTAATTTCCGCTTGCAGACTGAAATTTGATTACTGGTGCTGCTTTCTTCACCAGTGAGGCAGCAAGAACAGGATACCAACTGCAAAGCATCCTGGCAGGGGAAAAGCGCAGATTGTATGCGGTTTCTGGGCTGATAATGCCGGTTATACTGGTGAAATTCTCATCACGTTCCGATATTGTGCCAGCATCATAAACCGTAGAAATAGGAGGAATGCTGTATTTATCAGTTGTTACCTCAGCCTTATTGCAGGAGATGAGGAATAATTCATTATCGTAATCGCTGTCTGAATTTGGGTTGGTCTTAAACTGCAACCTTCGGCACGTTTCAATAGCGTACCCCCCTGTTACGAAGCTGCAAATCTGTGATAGCTTCTTTTTGGCCTGAATAATCGGCAGGGAGTAATTATGCTTGGCATTGAATTCGTCAATACCGTTTTTGGTCTGCGTTTCCCACTTGGAGTAACCAAACTCAGCCTCGTTATAGATCAAATCCAGCGCCACGGTCTTTTCAATGTCCTTTACATTTTTCAACACGTAAGAAACATCCGAATTGTAGAAATAAGCTTTTGGTTCTACCCGTATTTTTTCTATTCCATCCTCAAACTCCACGCGCATACCAAGCGAATAAATGGCATTTAGTGCGTCAAAAAGTTGCTTGAAGGATACGGATATAGGAAACAGTCCGCCCGCTTTGGTCTTTAGCTGCCGAATGTTCAAGCCGTTGGTAAGCGCAATATGCCTGCCACACCCATCTGCTTCATAGTCGTCAGGAATGGAGGCAAGACCGCCAAAGAAATCACTTTTAAAACTACCAAGCGATCCGGTTATGCTTTCTGCCACTCGCGTAAAGGCTTCATATAGCAGATATGCTTTAGTGCTAGAAGGAGGGAGAGTGCTGTTTTCGTAATAGTCCAGGGTTGACGTATCATCAAAAGTCATCCCAATTTGATAATGCTTTGTATATAAAGCGCCGCCGTAATAATGAGCAGAAACCTTAATCATTATCGAGAAATTGCAGTCAGGAGGTAAAACCACATCAGTCGTTCCAGATAGCGAAACATGTGTGTTGTCGCCATAGGGGTAATTTGCGGATGCTAGTGTTTGAAGAACCGTTTCGGTTTCTATATCAGAAGTAGTAACCGATTTTATAATTAACACTATCTCTATTACTGCATCATTGGCCTCGTCGGTAATTGGGATAAAAGGAGGGACTAAGGGCGTTGTCGTCTGCGTTACTAAAACATCTAAACGAAAGTCAAAGCTGTATGCCAGATGAAGGGTTCTTTCTGTTATGCCTCCTGGATAAGTAAGCCCTGAATAAAATAAAGGCTGGAAAGAGTCTAATTCAATTGTTTCTAAGGCAGATTCTCCGAAATCATTGACTAAGATACCCAGTGGTAACATGGCGTAAAATTCCGTATCTGGAGATGCTCCTAAGCCAAAATCTCTAACTTCAAAATAGGGATCAGTAATAAACGCATTCTTCTTGTATTCGGCTATAAAAACAATCTCCTTTGAGTGAAGAAGCAAATCAAAGGACTCTATTTCAGTCAACGCCCCTCCATCAATGCCGGTTTCTTTCTCCAAGTTTACAGGCGTTTCCATCCTGTTTTTGAATTTCTGAGTAAGCCCCGACTGCATAATTCCAACCGTCACAAACTCCGCGCACTCATCTGGACAGGCGTTTTTCTCTGAATAGACCGCAAAGTTGATTACTCCATTGTATAGGATTTCCGCATCGCAGGTTTCTATCCTGATTGCCATGACTGCATCGATACCATCTGCATCGAAAGCTTGCTTGATAAGCGCCCCACCTTCTCTGTCGAATTGTAGTGAATCAGAAAATTCAAAAGTAAGCCCGCTGTATTCCTCGCTTCTTCTCAGTGTAAACACTACACTATCCCACCCAATAGGCTCCGCAACCTCTGATTCTGTTTCATTATAAGTTAAGAAAAAACTGAAATCAGCATTAGGCATTTAACTGAATGTTTAGTTGTTGCTTCTTGTTCTCTCTATTTATGCGCCTGCCTTCTTTCATTTTTTGCAAGGTTTCTTCTGAAAAAGTCCTTCCTTGTGCTGATTCAGACATCTTTTTTCTGCTTTCTTCTGAATGAACGCGACCCCTTATCTTTTGCAATGTTTCTTCAGTCCGAACATACCTTCCGAACTTTAACCTTTGTTCTTCAGTAAACTTTTTGCCTTTCCTGCCTATTTTCTTTTTTGTCTCTTCTGAGTGAGTTCTCCCCCTTTGGGATAGTCTTATGTTGTCAATATGCTCTTTAGTAAGAGGCTTACCTTTTTTTGCTAATGACATTTTTGCCCTAGCTTCGTCAGACATTTTCCTTCCAATTGAAAAGGCTTTAAGCCTAGCTAATTCACTGGGTGTCTTTTTTGCAAGTGACATCTTAAGCTTTGTTTCTTCGGTTCTCCGAGTTCCAAAAGTGTTGCCTGCTGTTGGCGATATATTAAAACCAAGTTTGTGATTATAACTTTGGTGAAAATCTAACCAGTATTGCTCTCTTTCTACTAAATCAACCTTTTCACACTCTTCAATAATTTCAAAGATCAACTCATCAATAGAGTGCTTGTTGACAAAATTTTGAAGGTGCTTACTGTGGTGCTTGCCCTTTAGGAGTTCTCGTTTATGTATCCTGAATCGCTCCTTAAAATCTACCGCACTCCCTATGTAAATCTTGCTGTTAACTGAGTTCCGAATAATATATATTCCTGATTTTTTCATACTACAATATACCAAAAAACAGCGTAACTAACAAATAATGAGGTGGTTAATTATGGAGTGATTGGTTCTACTACCTCGGTTTCGACAGCGTTATAGGTCAGGAAGAATTTAAAATCTGATGCCGCCATTAGGGGGTAAGGACTCCGCCTTGAGATGTTTCTATACAGTCGTGTTCCACACTCGCGGTCAGTAGGTCATTCATTTGGCATTCATCTAAGCACCTATCCGATTGATGGAAGATAGAATAGTCGATTTGAAAGAGGCTATTCTCGTGATTAATATCACGCTTTCCTGTTTCCTGGCGTATGATCTTGGTAAAGTCGAAGTCTGAGCCGGAATAGGTGATATTCTTTTGCCCTGAAAGGATGAGAAGTAGAATATCGTGCACTACTTCCGTTTTAGAGGAGCAAATAAGCGACATTTCTGCCTCAAGTTGATAGGTAGTGTGTTTGCCTCGTCCGCCAATGGCCTTGGAATTGATTTTATTAATCTTGTGGTAGATGGTAATAAAATAGCGGTCATCAATGCTAACAGGATTGTTATTCTCATCGACAGTAATTAACTCAACTACCTTATCTTTCTCCCTGCGTATCTGCTTTACAATGCCGAATACCTGCGAAGTGTCTTTCAGACGCGCACAAATCAGCGAGTTAATTACAGAAACAGGAGCGCGTAGGTAGTTCATTAATTAGCCTTGTTTAGAATATCAGCAACTTTTTTATTAATCTCTCCTTCGATAAAAGCCTCCTCCTCAGAGGTCAATTCGAATATTGCGCCGCCGTAGCGTTCTTCATTTCCGCTTGCTTTGTCGCTTTCCAGGTCAGACGTGAAGCCCAACCCTAGCGCATCGCTACCGTCTGGAATGATAGAGAAATTACGCATCATGTCGCCAGAAAGCGTGAGATCGATATGCCCAGTTTGCCTCCCGATGCTAGAGCGAAACTTTGCCCACTTTTTAGAGTATGTGCCGATATTTCCGCCGCCTGAATTTTGTCCGTCCTGCTGAATTCTGCCCTTGATTAAGGCAAGAGAATCAAACAACGCGCCCCGCAATACCTTGTCTACATCCTTCAATTCCTCAAAGGCACGATTTTGGGCTGCTAAGAATTCTTCGGTGCTGTTGAATATCACGGCATTACTCCTTGAACCTCGTACGTTTGGACTCCATCGCAATCAAAACAAAAACCACTCCCTTCAATTGGGATTGCAGCTAGTGTTCTTTTGATATTTGATTCGTAATCAGCTTTGAAGGTGCTCATGAGTTTTTCGGTCACATCTTCACGGGTTATTGTGAAGAAATTAATTCGATTGCTGCCTAATTTGAACATTAAAAGCTGCCACCCCAGCAGGTTTAAGATTGCCGTTTTGAAGTGGTGTAAATTCTCACATAGGTACAATTCGCTGGAACAAACCACTTCAGCCGTTACCCACACGCCTAAAGGCTTACTGGTTCGGGTGATTGTGGAATAGTCTGGGAGGTCAGTAAGCGCCATAGAAGCCGCATCAATTCGCAAGGGTTGCGAAGAATAACTACCCATATATGGGCATTCTCCATCCCAGAAGTTCCAAAAATCATCCTCTTGCTGGAGGAAATAAATGGTATCAGTAGCCGAACAATCCAGGCCAATAAATACGCTGTTTTCAGAGAAAGAGAGGTCAATTTCCAGATCAAGCGGGACTTCGTTCAAGCCAACTACAAGCGTAACCGTTTGGGCAAGGACTTCTGAGCCATCCCATATGTTCCAGGCTTTCAGCGATACACTACCAGCAGTAGCAGAGAAGACAAACAGGGATTTTATTCTAATTTGGCTATACCTGCTTTCAGGAGCTTCTATCAACACGCCGCGATAATCAGCAGATGCGGGAATGGTTTCTTTCGTTCTGGAAGGGCGCGGGCGTTTGGTCTGGTAGGCTACTTCGTGGAAGTTGATCTTTTCACTCAGTCCGTTTACAATGTCGTTTAAGATTTGCCCCTTGGCAATGGTCTGAACATCTGACCAAACACCAGCAAATGACACTTGATCGGCATTAGCTATCTTGTCCGCTAATTCTGTGCTAATTCCTGGCAAAGAGTTGATGTACAGCCCTGACGTAGGCGCAACCGCACCACATCCTTTTAAACCGATATAAGAAGTGAAACAATCAGCCATTCTAAAGTTTGTTTATTCCTCCGCCAAAACTCCACCCATTTGCCTCTACCCAGGCAGTGAACATATCAATCATTTGATCTTCTGTCACCTCTTTTGGCGTTATGACGCATAAGGCAAACTCAAATTCCTGCTCCTTTTCTGCCTTAAGCTTTGATAATTCTTTCTTGATGCCAACAACGAAAGCGGGTTCTTTTTTAGCCATGATCTTACTTTAGATGCAACAGCGGGACTCGAACCCGTATCTTTGGGTACAAACACCCAACGAGCTACCAATTGCTCTATGTTGCGATGTAATAAACCCCGGCCATTACTGACCGGGGCAATTAATTAAGCCTGAGCCGTTGCGATACCCTTAACAACACCGTTAACGCCTGCCAAACGGTCGCCCGTTTTGAACACGTTAGAAGGAGCTGCAAAAAGATCGTAGTAAGCATCAATCTTTAAGTCATAATACTCAGAACAAGTATTGGCTTCAATTGAGAAGTCATACTTCAATCCTGGTATGATAGGATCGGGGAACGTACCGCGAACCTTAGCCCCAATTGGGCGCGCAAACTCTCCTACGTAACGATTGTAGGACATTAATTGCATTGTGCCAGGCATAAAGGCCAGGAACGCATCGGCATTTCCAAAGGCAGTACCTAAATACTGATCTTTGTAGAACTTAAAGCCCGGATTGGTTGCCATTTTGCCGAGGTCTTGACCTTGGGTATTGCAGCATCCAATGTTTGCGGCCATAATTGCCAGCTCCATCTTGCCTTCACCAACCATCAAAGGTTGACCCCTCATCCCCAAACGAGATAATTCCTGTTTGAAGATGTTGAAGCCAGTGTAAACCACTGCGTGATCCGCCGTTTTGATTACGTCGAAAGTCTTCAAGGCGGTACCGCCTTGGTACTTGCCTGTATTCAGTGTGGCAGCAGTCAATAAATCCTGGTTGATGGCTTGACGCATTGGGTCAATGTCCAGCATCCAATCGTTCACAATTTCGCCCAACATTTGCAAAGCCGACACTGATTGACCAGTTGTCGAACGGGCATTGATTGGCACGCTCAAATACTTAGAATAAGCATCGCACAAAAGGCGGATGGTTTGCTCCTTCACGGTGATCGTGTGGTGACGCTCCATCGCGATGGAATAAACTTCCTCTAAACGAGGCTTTTCCGTGCCAGTATTACAGTCTTTTGTAGTGGCAATTTCGGAAGGCAATACGCGTTGTTTGAAAACTACGCGAACCTGCTTTAAGTGGCCTTCTTCGCCACCCGCCTGCTGGATAATATCCACCCCTTGCGTATTGCTTGGGTCAACTAAAGCCTGAACGAAACCGACTGGGGTATTTAGTTCAGTTAATGCGCCATTGGTAACTGCCGCCAATCCGGTCAGCAATGCAGGGCACGCGCCTGCGAGGGTTCCTACTGAGTAAGACATTTGAAAACTTATTGCGCATTCTCTTGGTCAGCGAGTGAGGCTAATAGACCAGCAGTGAATGCTTGTGGGGCTTTTGGTTGCGCTCCACCTGGTAGTTGTTCAACAGGACGGAAGCCAGAAAGGGTAATGGGTTCCGCTGCCTTTTGAGCAACCGCAATAAATTTATTGTCCGTCATCACTTTAGCTACGAGGTCAGACGGGGTAAACTCTTTATTCTGAAAATGAAAATTCAATAAGGGGTCAGCCAACTGCTTCACAACAAGTTTGTCCCCCTCTAGTTTCATTACTGCGCCCAACTTGGCTAATTCAGCTTTTAGCGACGCATCAAAAAGGGTGTCTCGTACCGACTCTGGGTACAAGTCGCTCCATTTGTGAGAAGAGACAAGCTTTGAAAGCTCATTCTTTTCTTTGTAGGCATTCAGGAATGTGTCTTTTTCAGCAAGTGCAGATTTGGCATCCGCTTCCAGTTTGAGGTATTTTTCATTCACCTCTTTGATTTGCTGGTTGGCCTTCGTAATGGCTTCAGGGTCTTTATCCGGTTTCGCCTTAATAAGTTCGTCCTTTGTTTCATTAAGGATTCTCATGGCAAGCTTTACCTTTTTTCCTGTTGCCTTTTCAGCCTCTACTAATGCAATTTTCTCAGCGCTAACGCCTGATTCTGCTAATATTTCAGGAAGTCCCTGATCGATAGAGTGTCCAAACTCACTAATAAAGTGGTTTTTGATTTTGATATTGTTCTTGGCATCCCCAATCGTCATTAAACCAGATAGCGATTCTAAAACGTCATCTGGAATGATGGATGAGATACTAAGCAGGGGTTTTAGCCCTTCATGACTTTCCGCTACACCTGTCTTTTGAGACATGTCGTATAGCCATTCTCCTACTGTTTTTGGCATAAATCGGCAGGTACTTATCCTGCAAGATTGGTTCGTGAAAACTTATACTCTTTACTCTTTAATCCTTCAATTTGGCGTGCTTCCAGGCTGCGTTACGCTCTGCTTTAGGTAAGCTTAGTTGCTCCATTGCTACCGATTCCGGTAGTTCAACCTCGCTCCAACCGCCGCCATCAGTAATACCGTCTGCCTGGATCGGCTTTAAGACTGTCACCATCTTTTCGCCTTGCAATTCCTCTTCTTTCTTTGCCATTACACTACGTTTTGAATACTACTTACTGAATCGTCCTGTTCGATAATCGCCGGGTGAATGGCGTATACTTTTAGCTGATGGTGCAGGCTAGCCAGTTGCCCATCAATGCAGTTTCTTATTACCTCTGTTTCCCTCAAAAGGAAATCAATACACTTCTGATTTATGGCGTAGGCGTGAGTATGCCAGCACACATCAGCCACCCAGACCTGGGGATGGATTTCTTCGATGAGGCCAATAAATTCGCCTCTTGCTTTGTCAGCCTTAGTCCAGAAGTAATCAAAGTTCCACCGGCCAAGGTATAGCATATCCCAGTCGGCTGGTATGCTTGCGTATAATTCGGAAAAACGTCCCTCAAATCCATCACAGAATTCCGCATCATCTTCAAGTATCAATGTCCGCTCCCAGCCTTCGGCTTTAATTCGTTCGTAAATACCTCTATGAGACAGGAAACAGCCGATTTCGGGAAGGGTTAACTTCCTGATCGCATCGTATTTATATGAAGCTGGGTTGACAGTACCACCCCAAACTGCTTCTACTCTTTCCGCTTCGATTTCTCTTTCGTGAAGCCTGGCAAGCATTCGTATGTACCTGTCAGCCCTTCGTTTGGAGTTGATATACACCACCTTATCAAAGGCTTCGTTTACCCTCATACGCTGCGATGAAACACCAATAAAGTATTCTTCAAGCTCTGATCGTTGGCATATCTGACCGCAATACGCAGGTATTTAGTGTCGGATTGATTCAGGATGTAGCCCATTTCGCGCAAGGCAGGAACTACCTGCTCAACATCTCCAGCAATCACCAACTTTTCTACACCCTTTTGAAGTTCATATTCCGTTTTCAAGTCAACCTGAATGCTCTTCCCCTGGGTGATATGTTCCAAGGCTTTGACTAACTCCGCACCGTATTTTTGATTGGGCGCGGGTGTGGCCTCGTTGGATGCCCCGGCTTTGGTTGCTGTATCATCTCCTAATTTATATGTCCTAGCCTCTCTTAATGATAATTCGTTCTCTCGAAGCGCTTTTGCTAAAGGAGATTCAGACGCATCCTTTTCAGGAGTGGTTTTTTGACTAACGATTACCGTTCCCACTAAATCTTCTTCCCCCTTTTTAGTCCTTGCCTTCGCCATAATATAGATTTTACTGATATAAAGATAATTCTCATAGAGGGCAATGCAAAACTATCCTGCTTTACCCTTCTTCGCCTGTAGGTCGTAGAGGGCTTTGCTGACTGGAATTATCAAATGCTTGCAAAAATGCCCTCCTCTATTTGTCAGGATATTACTGCTATTCGTGCCCTTGATTTGCCCCGCCCAATGGAGATTTCCCCAACTTTTAACCTGTTCATCGGTGTAATACTTCCCTGTTCTTTGGGCGCAAAAATCCCTACTATCGCCTATTACCGTACCCTGGTAGAAGTAGTGAGCCAATTCCAGATCATTACTTACTGCTTGCAGGTAGTTCGATTCGTACTGGTACAAACTATCGTTTGAAACCTGCTTTACATACCTGGTAAGCACGGGAGATGTCGTAGGTGTGCCTAGTATCTCATTCCTCATTAACTCCTGCAATGCCCTGGAATCGCTATTCCCTGCGATGTTCTGCTTCAGCAACTTCACTATCGGATCTTTGAAATTGGCATCAACGCCCGAACCTAATAAGCTGGTAACTGTCGTTTCAATATTGGACTGACGAATGGCAGCGTAAGCAGCCTTTGCCGGATTGAACGAACTAACTACCGTTCCAAAATACAGATCAATCAACTTGCTTGCTCTGCCAAACTCAGCAAGAAAGCCTTCAATCGCCTGCCCATATTGCTTACTTGCCACTATCTTATCAAGCGTTTTCCTGAAAGCGTCTACCCGTTTGAGGTTTATCCCTGTTGGGTTAATCCTGCCCGCTTTGCTCTTGTCCAGTCCCGCTATAAAATCCCGCACCTCGTCGGCAATTTGTTGGCAAGCATCCGGCAATGCAGCCAGAAGACTATCTAGCGCATCAGTAGATGCTTGCTCTAGCTGAGTGAGTATTTCACTTTGATACGGCGACATTTAGCGCAGGATTTATCGGAGCCAAAGCAGGGTTACCCAACTGCCTTCTAGCCTTGTCTTCAGGAATAGAGAACCGATCAGATAGCAATGCAACAGCTGCATCAAGGGGGTACTTCCCTTCTGCAACAGCAATACCCATCTTAACCGTAGCATCAAGCGCCGCTGCCGTTTGTGCTAATTTATTAGGCTCTGCCGCGTTGGATAATGGCATTCCATTCGCATCAACCAACTCAAGAAGTGCCGCCGCCTTCGCGTCATTCATTTCCTTGATATAGCCCTTCAGTATATCCATTTGAGCCTTATAATCAAGAGTAAGGAAGTCTTCATTTTCTTCCATTGCCCGATTAATGAACCCACTGATCTTGACTGACAACACGAAGTCTTCCTGTGAACAACCATTCGAGGAAAGCACTGTCATTTTTTCGTCTACTGTCAAATTGGGAAGCGGATCAAGCTCGTAGGTGACCTGTATTACCATCGCTTCTTCGCAATCTTCCCCAAATTCTTTACGTGCGTATTCAGTCTGCAAACGATTGATTAGCGCCTTGTCGAATCCTCCCTTAATTGCCACATCCAAACGCGATGAAGCGATTGCTGAGTTGGTAAGATCGAACTTAGTAGGCGTATTGATTTTTGGAAGTTGTGCCTCTCTTTTTGGCAGTGGGATGTAGGCAAACCTCCATCCATTCACGAAATAATAAACTGGATCAATTACATTTTCTGTCGAATGCCGAGAGACAGAATAGAAAAAAGTATTCAACTCCTGACGGTCGTAGGATTTAGCAACGCCTGAATTAACCTCTGGTTCCTGCATCAGGAATTCCATATTCAAAGCCCGCAATCCGTCTTTTAGACAGTCTGCAACCTCTGTTTTTAGAAACGAAATGCTATCAATTGGGCGGTCTATGTATCCACCTGGAGGGGTGACTACTGGCGCATCATTATTCATCCCTCGTTTAGCACCTGGATTCACCATGATCTTTCCGAAAGGTGATTCGTAGTGAATATGTCCAGTTCCTTGGCAGGAATTACAGCTAGTTTGGACTAATACGCTTTTATGGTTTCGCTCCTGAGTCTTACCAGTTCCCTTACAGCTTTTACATTCAGTATCGCGCATACCCCATTCTTTGGGGTGTAAGTGGCGAACCATATTTACCTGGTGATCGCTGTAACGCCGCACGGCTTCGTTCCAATCAGGCACAGCAGCGGAAATAAAGGATTCGTAGAGGGAATAACCATCCTCGTATTCCTTCACCTTACCACCCAACTTAATGGCTGGCATAAAGCCGATATTGTGGAGGTAAGACGTTACTTCAAATATGTATTTCTCTTTTTCGCCATACTGAACAGCCTTGTAATAAGTGTCTACATCGACAAAGTGAAAGATGTTCCCCTCCGCTTTCTGATCCTTTCCAACACTTACCAGGCTTTTCTCCTTATCCAATAGCACGCACATTTTGCCCTCTTGGTATTCAAGTACGTTTTCAGAAGCAAAGAACAACAAACATGGATTGCGCTTTATATTGTCGGGCGCATCCAGGTTGTCAGGAATGACTAAAACCACCCCGTTTGGGTCGTCTACCATTCGCTGGATACCTATTGTAAAAAACCAGTTGGTGATTGAATCGAAGAAAGGAAAGTTCTTTTCGCAGTAGTCCGCTAACTCGCTGTTTTCAGCATCTTCGTATTTAATGCTCCAATCCTCCGCCCGTTCGATCTTGCAGAGGTTGGTAATTACCCGATCAAATACCGCTTTAGTCTTGGGTTCGTAAACCTCCCGCCTGTACTCCTTAAATTTTGGCTCTTCGTTGGGCCTAGCTGTATCCAGCAACCTTTCTGGAAATTCTTTCTTGGAATGAGCGCGTAGTTCATTCGCAATCTCCACCGCCTCACCATAATAGCGGTAAGTCGGTGGAGATTTAACAAAATATTTTTCCAGCAGGTTGGTGCTAATCACGCGGACTAGGAGATAACTATAATAATATCAAGAGTGCCCTTTATTCCGCAAGCATTTTCAACTTGGAAAGTAAGCGAAGAAGAACCAGCGGCGGTGGGTGTTCCAGTAATGGTGCCAGTGGCCGCGTTTAGGGAAAGTCCGGCTGGAAGCGTCCCAGTAAGTAGGGAGAAAACCAACGTGCCAGAAGCGGTTGAGGAGAGATCTAACGAACCACCCGCTGTATCTTCGGCAATAGTATAGGTAATACCCGCGCTGTTGACATAGGTAACCAATGTGCCTACTGTAAGATTCAGTTCAGGGCACTCTTCAAAATCGTCGGTGTCAATACTGTAGGGGAGGGGATTATTTTTGAAATTCCATTTTACCGTAATTTCACCCTCGATATAGGTCTTATTATCGTCGGTAATAGCTCCCTTTGGCGCAATTGACAAGGCAGTACCTACAACTTTCCAGGCTTTTGTGTCGGTCATGAAGTACATATCGTACCCACGAGCCACAAACTTGAAATCATTGTAGAATTCTACATTGGCAACGTAATCCTTATCAGCATAAACCAGCGTGTGCGCCATTCCTAGTACTCGTTCCGGTTCTTTGCCAAAGCCTTTGCCAACAGAAACAGCGCCTCCATCATAAGTGCCGTTTACTTCTCGGATTACAACAGCATTACAGGCTAATTCAGCGGCCAGGATTGCGGCAGCCATTGCAGCAGCAGAAGATGTGGTGATAGTAACACCCTTTTTAACGTAGGCTACGTGTATGACGCGGTTTAATTCCTGGAGTTCTCCGCACTCATCACAAGAACGGTTACTTTGGTTAGTGCAATTGAATGCGCTCATTATTGTCGGCAATTCAAAAATAAATCAGAGTGCCGCGCCATAAGCGCCAATAAACAAAGGTAAATTATGTGAGGGGCAATGCAAAACTTGTCAAATGGACGCAAAATAGGATAAGATAGGACTTGATATACTGCGATTTATAGCCCCTCATCCACAAGCGTACCCTTCTAACACAAATCGCATTTTGATGAATGCAAATGTTCTATATCTTTGGCATCTCAAACTACCGAATATGAAAAAGGCTATACTCTTTTTGGCACTGGTTACCATTACCCTATCCTGCAAGAAAAATGAAACCTGTATGCAGTGCGAAATTGCTGAAGGCTGGCACGACGTAAAGGGCAACCTCGTTACTAAGATCACCCCTGTAGGGATGAAGTGTGGGGATGAACTAGAAAAGTTCGACAAAGCCCCCTTTGTCAATTCCTACGCTTACTCAAAAGAAAACCGATGCCATTAGGCTACTTACTAAACTGATTATTTAGTACCTCCATGACGCTATCTCCCTGACGGATGAAGGTAGTAAACCCCTTTTTATCCATATTGATCTGATTGATAGGGATGCGCTTAATGTCCTTACGCAAGCCTTTCAATTCTTCCATCAATGCGTTATCTGACTGAGCCTTCACCTGGCGCGTGAGTGCATCGTAATTCATCGACATCAATTTAGGCAGGTCAGCATTGGGGATACCAGCTAGTTGCCGGTTAATTCCAGCCGGAACAACCCTTTCACCAACTGACAGCCGCGCCATAATACTATCGCTGGTAGATGTGCCTGGGCCTTCTACAAACTCGGTGCCCTTGAAGAATTTTGGTATTGGCTTAGCGGCTACTAACCCAACCTGTACAGCACCCAAAGCAGCGACTAACGCCATCAATGGAACGACTGGAGAGGCTTTCATTACTCCTAAAGCGGTATTGATAATGATTCCAAAAATGGCTTGTGCTTTATCGGTCTGAGCTTGCTTGGTTTTTATCGCTGCTTGTTCTTTATCGTATTTGGCATTAATGAACGCCTGAGCTTGCTTGTTATCGCCTACCCGCTTCAATTCATCAGCCCTTTTGGTTTCATTCTGCTCTTGCTCCTGCTGGTTTTGTTGCCTGTTCAATTCGAATATTCCAGCCACCACCTCACGGGCTAACTCTTCCTGCAACTGCTTTTTCTCCCTTTCAATCTGCTCGAAGTAAGCAAAATTGTCCTGCAAGCGTTTTTGGTACTCCTTGTCTTGGTCTTTATTCACCTCTGCCAAATCTTTAGCCAAGCGTTTCTCTACATCCAGAATCTTTACCGCTTCCAGTTCGGCCATCTCTACTTTACCAACTGTATCAATCTGCTCTAAAGGCTTGGATCGCTCCCTGAATAAGTCGGAAATTTTAGCTTTGGTATTCTCAATTTCCCGCTCAAACTGCTGAATTGCTTCTTTAGAAAAAGCTTTCTTTTGTGCTTCCTGCAAGCGTTTTAACTCTGCCTCTAATGCTTCCAGTAACCCTAGGGATGGTTTTACATCCGCTGCATCTAATTTAGCTTTCTCATCGTAATAAGCAACAACCAAATCCAAGCGCTTCTTATTGGTGGCGAGATCAAGTTCAAGTTTTTTGTTGTCCTCTTTTATTTGCTCAATCCGTGCGCCATTACCCCTAATAAGGCGCATTTCCTGGATTTTCTTTTCATTGTTGGCAATTAGATATGCCTCTGCATCGATAGCTTTATACAATTGCTGAATGTATCCTTTCTGAGCCTCTTTACCCATCGTTTTGAAGTTCTCAATAAATCGGTCGGCTCTTAGGTTGGCGATTTGATTGTTAAGTTCCTCTGTTGACGTAAGTGCATTCTTAACAAAGGTGGTGTACTGGGTTAACTTCTCGATGAAGAAGGTTAACACGCCGCCTGTGCCTTTCCCAATGGTTAGGAATAACTGATCGAAAGCATCACCTAGATTACTTATTTGGCCTCCTAGTGTCTTGCTGATCGCATCAGTAGATCCAGCAACGCCTTGCAAATCTCCAAGGGAAAGTACATATGCCTTTACCGCTTCATCCGTGTTTTTCACCTCTGTGGTAACCCCTTTGAAGGTAAATTGCGTAGTTTCTCCCGTCTTTTTGGCGGTAATGCCAAATTCTTTTAGGCGTTCATTCTCACCAGAAAATGCATCCAATAACGCTTCGGTCAGTTGGTCGAAAGATTTGCCTGTGCTGTTAGCAAGGTCAGCCAACTTGCGGAGTTCTTCTGTAGTTGGCTTAAATCCACGATTGGCTAGCTTGACATAGGCATCCGTCAGTTCGGTAACTGAGAAGTTGGTGCTTGCGGCAAAGTCATTGATCTTTTGAAGGGCTATTTCTGCGGCTGACCCGCTGCCTAGTGTGTTAGTGAGGACTGCTTTAAACTTTTGGAATTCTGATGTAACGTCAATTACCTTTCCAACAAAAGCAGAAATAGCGGCAATCGAGAAGGCGGCGACAATGGCGCCACCGACTGATTTAACAGTTTCGCCCATCCCACCTACCGACTTCGCTCCCTTCTTGCCTGCATCCTCAACCGAATC
Organism: Bacteroidota bacterium; assembly: GCA_040385915.1. GTDB lineage: Bacteria > Bacteroidota > Bacteroidia > Cytophagales > ES-bin-26 > ES-bin-26. The sequence goes on along the minus strand of JAZKGK010000106.1, from coordinate 3,826 downwards.
ACCGGCTTTCTTTGCTTCAGCATTCAGCTTTTTGAATTCGGCTATGGATTCTTTCTCTTCGTCAGAGAGGGCAGACATAGACTTTGTAGCCTCGTCTATTTGGGTGCGATCAACGACATAACGAACCTTAATATCAACGGCCACGGCAATGCATTTGGGGTATTTGCAATATGTGCCGCGTCGAAACGCCTATTTTTTAACAGGGGTCTTATTGTTAATGTACGATCTTAGAAACTTGTGATATTCAAGTATCGTCAATTTTCTGCTAAAAGTTCTTCCAGCTTCAGAATTTGCAATTTTATGGACGAGATCAAATCTTTGTTGCTGCTGCTTTCTGATTGACTCGACAAATGAAACCTTAACATTCGGAGTAGTTCGAGATTTGTTTCCTTCGTATAATTCTGGATATGAGGAATGGAAGAAGGCAATAAGGGCATAAATTGACTTAGCTGCCCTTGCAAAAAAAAAGACAGTAACTCCTTATCTTTCCGCCATCTGGCTATTTTCTTTTCCCCATACTCAGGATTATATACGTAACAGTTTTCCTGCTTATCAAAATACCAAACAGCAGCCAATTGAAGGAATAATTCTTCATTGCTGATGTGGTTCATTCGCTCTTCTAAATGATGGATCAGGATAGCACAATTGTCGTTTTGTCCCTTTCTGGTGTACTCCTTATGAAGCCCAATCATTGTTTTTAAGTACTCCCGATTGACTCGCATTTCCAGCATATTAATAGCATCAGCGGCAGCAGCATAGCGCTCACTATATACGTCGAAGCCATTGGTAAAGCAAAAGTACTCTACTCCATCACTAACAAAAGCTAATTCTACTTCGTGTTCTGGTTTTAGCTTCCAACTCGTTTTATATAAAAAGGGAAATAGCTTCTTGAGGAGGGGGCGCATTCATCATTGCGTAGATGTTTAGTGTGCCCCCTATCAGTGCTTGTGCTGGTGATAAGGCATTATTTTTCATTCGCTACTGTGTGCTTTTTTACTAGGTATTGAATATGAATACGGTTATATCTGACTTGGAAGAATAGAAAGTTTGGATTCCTGCCGTAGAAGGTGTTTTTATTCAATTGATCGTATACCCTGAATTCTCTCTCAAGCTTTTTGGTCTTTTTTATCAATACGGCGACTGTATCAATTGACATATTTCCGGGGAAAGAATTGAGGCTAAATTTCATTCTTGCTCTTGTAATTCAATACCCATTCTAAATGCTTTTGCAATCCCTCGACTGAGGCTTTTCCATAACCAGGAGCGTACCCGAAATCCTTCATTCTCTCAAACTGATTACCGGACACATCATACAGAGCCACATCTAAAACAGATATGGTAGTTTGGTATTTCTTGGCGATGATGGCCTTTTGTTCAGGAGTGAGATTGATTTTCATTCCTCAATTTTATAATGCTTGTCTTCGTATTCAGTAATTGCCTCAGTAAGATTTACAGACTCATCCCAATCAGGATCACCAGGCACAGCATCGAAGATTATGTTTAATCGGTCAAGTGCTTTTGTGTATTGTTCTTCAGTTGTGATTGTCATAGCTTATTAAATATCTTCACCCATACATAGTTTAATCCTAATCCAAGGAGTATAAAAGCCGCATTTTGCCAGCCAATAACTAGCAAATGTGCAATTATGTAAATCCAAGAACTATTACAAAATACACAGTTACCGAGGGGTTGCACCAAATGCCTGCGCCATCTATCCTTACGCCGCCAATTTAGTCTGTAGGTCGCGTGTAGCCATTTGCCATACTGGTGAAATATCATCCCAGGTTCTAAGCACTCCTGAAAAAACACACCCAGCGCCGCCGTACAGAGGGCTAGGAGCATCATCGTAAGCAAGTCCTGATTCATCTACTGCACATCCTTTTTTTTTGCCACATCCGTTATTTATCTCTTTCATAATACTGTCTTAATTCCTGTACTGACATATCTTTTATTCGTTCGAAAAGTTGATTGTTTCGCCTGAAATGAGGGTTGCTGCTGCTGCTATCTACGCCCCGACTATGTTCCAAGTGATAGATGTAATCTGTTCCCCAAGAAACGTTATATCCGAGCTTCTGAAATCGATAAGCCCTTTCTGCATCCTCTGGAGCGTATGAGATGAACTGCTCATTTTCTCCTCCTCCTCTTCTGTATGATTCGGTTGAAAAAAACTGACAATGCCCGAATTCGCTTCTATCCAGTTGTACGTCATTTTCACATAGCGATTTGAGATTGCCAGTTTTCTTTACCTTCTCCCGGCCTTCGTAATTCACCTTGTACTGAGAATTTCCGAGAAAATAAGGATAGACTAAATCAGCGCCTTGCCTTATTTTCTGTACACAAGATAGGAAAGTGTCAGCGTTGAGCAAAACGTCTATGTCATAGTTCACTACAATGGGCGTTTTGACCATTGACAGCATTTCGTTTAGGTACTTGGTACGGTGGAATATGCCTGTATTTTGCTTGTATTGGTGTTGCACCCAAGGAAAGAACCGAATAAAAATAGAGGACTCCTTTTCTTTCCCATATTCGTGTACAACAATATTCGTGTTCAGATGCCTAAACAGATAGGATAGTGTTATGAGTGCGTTTTCTGCTCGGTCATCAGACTCCACGCAAAGGGGTATTATGAAAGTAGTGTCGGTTAGGTCGTGTTTCATTTGTTCCTCAAAAACACCAATAAAGTATTCTTAAACCAGCTTAACTCAGCCTTTCTCCTTAGCGATTTCGATGCCTTCTCCACGTAAGTGAAGCCCAAAGCCTCGACTTTCTCAATGATGTATTCGTTGGTGTGATTATTCACGTGGCCTAATCCCTCCTGTCCTGGAACTGCCCAACTGAGTATAATTCCCTGCTTGGCTGACTTGGCTATGTTATTCAGGAACGTTTCTTCATATTCTTGTGGCACGTGTTCGCCCACTTCCAGGGAAATAACCCAGTCGAATGTTCCTATCTCAATATCAGCACTCAGATCCAGCACATTGCACCGCCCATCGGTCAATCCGTGGGTATGTGGGTTGCCATCATAGCCCGTTGGTGACAACCCGGCAAGCTTGAACACTTGGCAGTAAATACCAAGTCCACATCCTAAATCAACCACGGTCTTTGCTTTGTGCTGCTTGAGAATCGTTACGATTGCCGCTACTAGATCGAAATCAAAGCAATGTTCTGGTGTGTCTTTATCTGCAATTGTCCAGGCTCCTGTATTAGTGTAGCTCATAATATAGTCCAGTTTGGGCAATACACGTCTTTGGCATTTTGGTTCAGAATCCAGCGGCGAGGCGCTACAACCACTTTGCTGGGGTTCGCATTTAAATAGCTACCCCACCAACTGAATGAACTATTCGCTATTATGTTGTGATCGCAAAACGACATTAGAAACAAATCTTCAATGCTCTTTTGTCCTTCGACAAACGTGAATTCGTCACCTTGAAGAGTTTGCCTTGCCCATCCCATATCATCACCAAAGACCATAAAGCGCGTTACGCCGTGGTTTTTCTTCATATAATCCACTGCATTCCGGTAATAGTCGACGGTGCAGGCTGGATAGATGTGCGGGCTTATCAGATAGTCCCCCCTACGAATGTGAATTGAGCAAGTGACCTCTTCTAACTCTAATGCCCACAGTCCCCGTAAAAACGCCTCAGTTTCAATCTTTGGCGTAAAGTGGTGCCGGATTAAATCAGGGCAGTTGTCGAAATACTTGGCGCTTTGAAAGTAGCCGAACATGTTGACATCGCCTGGTATATCAGGAATGGGCGAATGGGTGTATCCATTTTCTTTGTATGGTCGAAAGCAACAGGGCAAAGCCTGGTAATTAAGCGGATTC
>JAZKGK010000105.1:0-15110 GCA_040385915.1 Bacteroidota bacterium | reverse complement strand
GCCTGAATCCACTAATAGGGCAGTTTTTACATTCCAACTCTTGATTCGCATTATTCATTGCTCATTACTCACTACTCATTGCCATGCTTCTTAACTACTTCAAAATTGCCTTTCGTAACCTGCTTCGACACAAGGCTTTTTCTTTCATTAATATTTTTGGGCTGGCCTTGGGAATGTCCGCTTGCCTGCTGATTCTGCAATACGTGAGTTTTGAATTAAGCTACGATCAGTTTCACCAGAATAAATCACACATCTATCGCGTACGGAATGACAAATATAAGAATGGGGAGGCCATACAACGGGGCGTAGTGAGCTACCCGGTTGTGTCGGTGGCTATGAAAAAAGATTATCCGGAAATACTGGATTATGTTCGGATAGCCCCCTGGATAGCCGACCATACTATTTTAAAATACGGCGACAAAGCTTACCGGGAAAAGGGACTGTTGTTCGCCGAGCCTGCTTTCTTTCGCTGGTTTTCTTTTCCCATGCTCAGAGGCAATGCTGCTACGGCGCTCGCAAGCCCCCAGTCAATTGTGCTGTCCGAATCCAAAGCACGGGAAATATTTGGTGAGGAAGACCCCATGGGCAAAATCATTACGTTTGAGGTGAATAAACCCTTTACCGTAACTGGTATTTTCAAAGATGTGCCACCTAATTCGCACATCCAGTTCACGATGCTGGTCTCGTATAGTACGCTGGTCAATTGGATGGAGGGTTATGGCAATAGCTGGACGTTCGACGAAGAAGTATATGCCTATTTACTGTTGGCTCCCGGAACGGACGTGGCTAAGCTCCATGCCAAGCTAGCAGATTTTAGCAAACGGTACTACCAGGGCAGTAAGGTATCGGGCACGGACGAGGTTTTCATACTGCAACCGCTGACCGACATTCACCTCCACTCGCATTTGCAGTATGAGCTAGGCCAGAACGGAAATGCTTCTGCCACCTGGGGATTGCTAGCCGTAGCCATGCTGATTATGGTCATTGCGTGGGCCAATTACATCAACCTCTCAACAGCCCGGTATACCGAAAGAGCCAAGGAAATTGGCGTTCGGAAAATAGTAGGAGCTACCAGGAATCAATTGCTGACGCAGTTTATGGTGGAATCGCTGCTGGTGAGTTTGGTTAGCTTTTTCATTGCCATTGTCCTGTTTCAATGGCTGAATCCTTTCTTTCTTCGACAGCTCAACCTTCCGCATCTGGCATTGCCTTCCAGTCGATTCTTTGGTTTGGCTTCGTGGGTTTCGGTACTGGCACTTTTTATTGCGGGGGCCATTGTTTCCGGTATTTATCCGGCACTTATTCTGCCTTCTTTCAAGTTAGTATCCATTCTCAAGGGGAAATTATCTACACCTTTTTTGGCAGTCTCTTTTCGCAAAATTTTAGTCGTATACCAATTTGTTATCACCATTATCCTACTGGCATTCACCTGGGTAGTTTACCAGCAGGTGAATTTTATGACCAAACAAGATTTGGGGGTAAATATCGACGGAACGCTGGTGGTATGGGGGCCGATGGGGTTAGAGTATAATGATACCTTCGAGCAAAGAATGCTGTCTTTTGAAGAAGAGGTGAGAAAATTGCCCCAGGTGAAAGAGATCAGCAACTCCAGAAATGTACCTGGTGACCAGTTAGGAAAAACGCCCTCAGTGAAATTAAAAGGAAGCCAGGATAACTATACGCTTGCTAGCACTTGGGTAGGAAGAGGTTTTTTTGACCTCTACGGCATGCGGGTGCTGGCTGGGAGGGGGTTTTCAGTAAAACGACCGAACCTAAAAATAGTCATACTCAATCAGTCGGCGGTTAAGCTATTGGGTTTTCAGCAGGTGGAAGAGGCCATCGGCAAGAAGCTTCAGTTTGATGGGCAAGAAGCAGAAATTGTTGGTGTCGTCAGTGACCATCACCAACAATCGTTACATACCCTGGTAGAACCCATCATGTATCGCAATGGAACCGGACAGGACGGATATTTCTCCATCAAAGTGTCGGATGAAAATCGGCAAGAGGCCATTGCCCAGGTCAATTCCCTGTACAAAGATTTTTTCAAAGGGGCTTCTTTTCAATACTTCTTCCTGGAAGAATATTTCGATCAACAGTATCGAACCGAACACTTACTGGTTCCTGTCATCTGGGCCTTCTCCTTTTTCGCCATTTTTATCTCCTGTCTGGGATTATGGGGCTTGGTGCTGCACGCTTTTGCCATTCGTACCAAGGAAATTGGCATTCGGAAAATTCTAGGCGCTTCGAGCAATCAGTTGGTGGCTTTGCTTTCCAAAGATTTTCTTCAGCTCGTACTGATAGCTTTTGTAATAGCTACGCCCATTGGCTGGTACATCACCCATCGGTGGCTGCAAGACTTCGCTTACCGCATAGAAACCGGTTGGTGGGTGTTTGTATTGGCGGGTGCAACCGCACTGTTGATTGCACTACTGACAGTGAGTTTGCAGGCGGTAAAGGCGGCATTGGCCAACCCGGTGGAATCTTTGCGGACGGAATAGGAAAGATACATTGCCTTGACTTTTCTTAAAGAAATCAAGCTAGAGTCGGTAAGTAAAGCCTTAAATGGTGTGTCAGGCACCCAGATAGAAAAACAACCGCGGCATTGACATGCGCCACGCCTATGCTCCTTTGGGTATCCCGGATGTCCATTGGGTTATCATGTTTACCACCAAGGAAGAAGCTTCGATGAGGATTAATAACAATAGCAAATGAACAATGAGATGCTAACTGGTCTTAGCGTCTGCTAAGACCCAAAATGGGTTGAGCGTCCGCTCAAATTACCCCACACCGATCATTGCAATGCAACAGATTATTTAGTTGTTCAGAACGGGATAGTTGCTTGGGTATTTATCGGTAAGTGAAGGAATTGAAGCGGACGCTTCATGAATGTTGGGTCTTAGCGTCCGCTAAGACCAGTTGAGCTCACTGCTGTCAAATTAAGGCACATGCCCACCTTTTTATTCCAGGCGATTGTCATCCTGAGTGGAGCGAAGGAACTTGTTATGGGGTTACCACTGAACAAATAACTAGGTCCTTCGCTCCACTCAGGATGACAACAGAGAAGAAGAAAGCACCTTTTTATCCTTAAGTTGACAGCATTAAACCGTCCGCTAAGACCAGTTGAGGGATTCTAAATTCATTTAAAAACGCTCTGCATTTACATCGGCGCGTCGATCCGCACATTTACATAGCTGCGCATCTACCAATTGCCTAGTGTACTTTCATATATTCTACTTCCTTTTCAGCGGGAGAGGTGGTTGCTAAGGGCACGTTGAGGATTTCGTGGACATTGCGGCGGATAGTCCGGGACATCAGTCCCAGGGGCAAGTCGTTACAATCGAGGCCGAAAGGTTCTTCAATCTCATCCGCAATCATTTCGACACCCATCAAAGCATAAGCTGCCAGCATCAATGCCGGAATGGCCAGATACTGGTAGGTTTCAGAGATGATGAAGGGGAAAATAAGCAAGTATACGGTGATAAGCAACTTGATAAAAAAGCTGTAAGAGAAGGGGATAGGCGTTTTTTGGATGCGTTCGCAAGCACCTGTAATATCGAGTAGCGCTTGGTGATGCGGTTTGAGGTTGAGTAAGTCTTCGCCCGATATCAGCCGTAGCCGATGCATCTCCTCGATGCGGCGAAGCAAAATGGCCGAAAGACGGCTGGGCTTATGCTCGTAGCGTTTCAACGCTTCTACGTGGCAATCTTCCGTTTCGTCCAGTTCTTCGAAAGTAACGCCTGTACGCAGGTGGCCTTTTAAAACCATAGCAAAGTTGGCAATAGTACGCGCAAAAAAATGACGATTAGTCAGGTCATCGTCCGGGATAAGGGCATCCAGCATAACGGCCAAGTTGCGGGAGTGATTCACCAGTGCTCCCCACTGTTTGCGCCCTTCCCAGTAACGATCGTAGGCCGTATTGGTGCGGAATACCAGCAAAAGACTCAATAAAATGCCAAGCAACGAAAAGAAGTTGCCATCGATATGCATCTTAAAATCAATAAAATGAAGGTCAATAATCGTAATGACCGCCCCGTAGGCACCTACCATCAAAATGCGCCGGAGTAATAAACGAATGGTGTAACTGGTGTGAAAGTGCGCCAGCGCTTTGAGCCAGTCTTTTGAATTGTAAATGATCATATGGAGCTATCAGCTGTCAGCCATAAGCTTTCAGCTTTGAGTTGAAATAGATTATGAATAGAATTATCTGCTAGGCCGTTCAAGTCAAGGTCGGCAGCGTTTTAAACGCTGCCGACCTTCCCGCCGTTGTTGATGAAAAACTCCAACAACGGCGGGAAATACGAAGCCAAAAGAGCTGAAAGCTTATGGTTGACAGCTTTTTTATCTTTCCGCCAGGTATTTGTGTACAAAACTGATGGCCATGGCACCCTCGCCAACAGCTGATGCTACCCGATTCATGGAACCAGACCTGACATCTCCTGCCGTGAAAATACCAGGTGCGCAGGTTTCGAGCAAGTACGGTTCCCGGTTGAGTTTCCAGGTTTTCTTGAAGCCTTCATAGGGTAGCAGATTTCGTCCGGTCTCGATGAAGCCGCGTGCATCTTTGATGATGTCGAGTTTCAGCCAATCGGTAATGGGTTTGGCTCCGATAAATATGAATAAGGAGGCTGCGTCAACCGTTTTCTGTTCCTTGGTATCCACATTTTCGATGACCAATTTCTGTAGTCTTTCATCTCCCAGGGCTTCTACTACTTCCGAGCAACAAGCAAGGTGTATGTTAGCCGTGCCACCAATCTGGTCGATCAGGTACTGCGACATCGTATAAGACAGCGAGTCGCGCCGGATGACTATGTATACATTCTGGGCAAAGTTAGACAGGTACATGGCGGCTTGTCCGGCAGAATTACCGCCACCGACAATATAGACGTCCTTATCTCGACAAGAAGTTGCTTCGGTGGTGGCGGCTCCATAGTAAATACCAGCACCAGTAAAGTTGTCTGCTCCCTTGGCTTCCAGTTTTCGGTAATCAACACCCGTGGTAATGATGACACTCAGCGCCCTTATTTCGCTGCCATCAGCGAGGGTTATTATTTTGTAACCATCTCGTATACAAATGTCTGCGACCTCTTGTGGAGATAGGAATTCTACGCCAAAGCGCGTAGCCTGGGTTATCGCCCTCCTCGACAGATCTGCGCCACTCAAACCGGCGGGAAAGCCTAGGTAGTTTTCAATGCGCGAACTGGTGCCCGCTTGTCCGCCAGGAGCGCGTTTTTCAATCAGCAAAGTTTTGAGGCCTTCGGAGCCACCGTATACGGCAGCGGCCAATCCGGCTGGGCCAGCCCCGACAATGACCACATCATACATCTTCTCTATGGCCTGGGATTTTAGCCCGATTTTTCCAGCAATCTCTATTAGAGTTGGATTTTGCAAAACAGAACCATCTTCAAATAGCAGAAAAGGTGCGTTTTTGGTGTCCAATTGATGGAGTTCCAGCAGTTCTTTGGCCTTCTCGCTGCTCACTACATCGAGCCATTGGTAGGGAATCAGGTTGCCGGTAAGGAAGTCTTTAATATGGTGCGATTTGGGCGACCATGGGTAGCCAATTATCCGAAGTCCATCAAATTCAGGCTTATAATTACTTTGCCAATCGTCGAGCAAGTCATTCAGTATGGGATAGAGCTTCTCTTCGGGAGGATCCCAGGGCTTGGTGAGGTAATAATCCAGTTGCACGTCGTTGATGGCTCGGATGGCTGCTTCGGTGTCCGAATAGGCGGTGAGTAGCACACGCTTGGCATCGGGAAAGATTTTTTTGGCTTGCGTCAAAAAATCAACACCCAACATTTCTGGCATCCGTTGGTCAGAAAGAAACAGCGCCACCGTTTCGCCCTTGGTTTTCAATTCAGTCAATACTTCCAAGGCTTCCTTGGCCGAGTCGGTACTCATGATGCGGTAGTCTTTCCGGTAAACATTTCTTAAATCCCTGACAATGGCCCGCAAAACCTGCGTATCATCGTCCAAGGCGAGTAGAATAGGTTGTTTCATAAGGGAGGTAAAATCACATTTTTTTACTAATCAAATATTCATTCGGGTCTCTACGCTTGCACTGGGAAGCAGAGCCTGAACTCTGTATGCCCAGGTTGGGAAGAGACTTTGACATCAGCATTGTGGGCTTTTATAATCTTGTGGGCGATATCCAGTCCCAGGCCGGTGCCTTTGCCAATATCTTTGGTAGTGAAAAAAGGGTCGAATATCTTGGGTACTACATCGGCTGGAATGCCAGCACCATTATCGATGATTTTGATTTCCACAAATTCCCGGTCATTTCGTCCCTGAATAGTCAATTGACCCCCGTCATTCATGGCATCAATGGCATTGTCAATCAGGTTAGTCCATACCTGGTTGATTTGGCTACCGTAGGCGCTCACCTTAGATAAGTCGTCGGCAAATGCCTGTTTTACCTCAATATGCTTCTCCTTTAGCTTGTGTCCCAACATAGTCAGGGTACTTTGAATGCCTTCCCGGAAATCGATCATTTCGCGTTCGGTGGCGCGGTCCATGTGCGAATACGATTTTACGGAACCTACCAGCGTCGAAATGCGCAAAGCTGCCTCCTCAATTTCCTTAATGAGCCTTTCGGTGGTAAACGCGTTATCGAGCCAGCCCAATACGGGCGCTAAAGCTGCCGTACCCAGACAGTCCTTCAACTGGTTAAGGTCTTCTACCACAAAACCAGATTCCACAAAAGTTTCGGCGAAAGTATAGCCATCCGGCACGTCATTGTCGTCAAACCAATCGGTAAAGTCATCTTCCAGGGCACTTCGCTCAGAGAGGGAAAGCCTTTTCTTTTTGGTGTTTTCTATTTTAGAAGTCAACAGGTTCGTTACCCAATCTACCTGTTCTGCCGACACCCGCATGGCCATAATCTTCTTGAATTTTTCAGGCTCATTGTGCAGTCGCTTCTTCAATTCTGCCGAGCTTCTAACCATAGCCGCCGCCGGGTTATTGAGTTCATGCGCCAGCCCCGCCGACAATTTGCCCAAAGCCATCAGTTTTTCATTCTGCTGCTGTTGAGCAGTAAATTCCCGCACCCTGGTTGTCATCAGACTCACCAGCCGTTGCATGAGCTCGTAACTGATGGGCTCTATTTCGGGAAAATGATCTTTATGCAGATGCAAAACTCGGGTAGGTTTGAGGGCAACACCATATCCCGCTGCGTTTTTCAACCGGGAGAATGGTAGGATTCCTGAAATGGCTCCTCCTTCCAGGTGGTTAATTGTCTGCCGTTGGCCATTCTGTTCAAAATATATCTCAATTTTTCCATCCAGGATAATGTGCATATTTACCGTGGGTTCGTTCTTGGTAAATAGAAAGTCCCCTGGTTGGAGGAAAGTGAAGGTGCATTTTTCCAGCAGCCACTGCAATACTTCCTCCGGCAAATCGCTGAAGGTAGGAACGGTTTGTAGATCTTGGATAGTCACATCAGGCATAGGAATGAGTAGGTTTAAAGGCTAATCTATTTTTCTACCCTTGGTACGGCCCACCTACTTCGCCCCAACCCCAGCGAGGCATGGGCTCCTGAGGATTCATTGTCAGGTTTTCGGTCTGGGAATTTAATACCGCGATTCGAGTGCCCCATTCGATGTAGGCTACAAAAGCAGATCGAAACTCCGGGTCGTCAGGCAAATGTAGTTCATCAGCGCTCTCCAGCAGCAACTGTACCCACCTTTTTCTATGGTTCTCAGTCAAGTGCTTGCCCAAGTGTTTGATTACCATACCCGCATGGCTCCCTTCGGCCTCGCTATACGCTTTTGGGCCGCCAAATACCTCGGCGATGAAATGGGCTACGTGCTGTCGGTGCTGGGGCGACATGTGTTTAAACACCGGTTCCAGCAAGGCATCTTGCAATACCTTGTCGTAAAAAACTTCCGTCAGTTTTTCAAAAGTAGGCATACCGCCTGCCCATTCGTACAAACTGGGTACTGACTTGATTGGGTTTTCCATTTTCGAGAATAGGTTTTAGTAGTTAGTGGTTAGGTTGTTAGTGGTTAGTTAAGTAATATCGCTTTATGCATTGATTTATAGGCTAATAACTAAGGGCTAATTTCTGATGCCTGATTAGCTTAAGAAGATTCCACTGTGTGGTCGCAGAAGGCGATAATGAAATCCCCTTAAAAATGATACTGGAGTAGACGAATGGACGCTCGATTTATTTTTGCTGTCTCACTGAAGCGTAGAAATAATGGCTGGCTCTAACCCTTACTAGGCTGATTTCGTAAGAAAGATACCCATATGTGGTGGGCAGTAGATAGTGAATGGTCAAAATAATATGGCTTATGAATTATCTGCTCTTAAAAAACAGTGTATTGTTCGTATGCCAACCGAAGCAAGTGTTTTAACCGCCCAGAAGAAAGCGCTGATTGCTCACGAGCGATTGCAGCAAGAATATGGCGACCTGGATATGCATCCCCGCCGAGATCCCATGCACGAACTTATTTCCACCATGTTATCGCACCGCACTACCCATGCCGACGAAGAGAAGGCCTATTACGGTATGCGCGATCGTTTTGGTAGCTGGGAAAACATCGCGCAGGCACCCGTGGCCGAACTAGCAGAAACCATCGCCAGTGCCCGCTTCCCCGAGGCGAAAGCACCCAACATCCAGAAAACCATCCGACTGATTATAGCGAATAGAGGAGAAGCCAACATTGATTTTCTGCGCGATTTGCCAACGGAGCAAGCCCTGAAATGGCTGATGGATTTGCCAGGAGTGGGGCTGAAAACGGCTACCTTGGTGTTACTATTCAATTTCCATAAGCCTGTGTTGCCGGTAGATACCCACGTGCATCGGGTAACCCAACGCCTAGGCATCATCGGCCCAAAGATTACGGCAGATAAAGCACACTACCTGCTGTTGGATATGCTTCCTCAGGAGGCCAAATCGTTGTTTAACTTTCATAAGCACTTCCTCTGGCACGGACAGAAGATATGTGTCTGGGGCAGTCCCCGCTGCGGAAAATGCGTGCTGAAAGACATCTGCGACTGGTACCGAGATAATCGGTAGCTGAGCAAATAGGTTTTGTTGAGTTAAGGAAAAGGGTGGCCATGACAAGCCGGGCAACTCACATTATGCCTAGGTTAAATATGCGTTATAAAAAATTTCTGGCCTTGAATTTCTGATGCCGTCTTCTAGCTTTGGGCACAATATCGTTGGATTCTCCTGCGATAGGTTCATATCTAACCTTAAACCTTAAATACCCAAACCCAATGCAAAAAACAATTCTTGCTGCCCTTCGGGGTGGCCTGGCACTTTCATGCCTGCTGACTGCTATGTCTGGCTGTAATTCTGACAAAGAACTCCAAGAGGTAGCGCCCAAAAACGCCTCCACTGTCCAGGCGGGAGCACGTGCCACCAGCTTCGATTTCAACCTAGCCTTGCGCTGGGCTCCAGTTCACTTGCAAGACGTAGATGCAACCGGCAAGTACGCCCTAGGTGGCAAGTCGGATTACATTACCAACATTACTTTCGATAACGACTGGGTAGCGACCAACAACTGGAACAATGCAGGCACGAATTTACTCAAGGCACACAGCTATTTTTCGGTGGTCGAAACGAGTACGCACTGGTTCGTCATCTACGCCTTTTACCATCCCCGCGACTGGACCGATGTTTTTTTCCTGTATGAGCTCGATCAACACGAAAATGATCTGGAAGGCTATCTGTCTGTCATAAAGAAAGATGGCAGCACGTATGGCAGCTTGCAGGGAATTGTTACCGTGGCTCACTCCGACTTTTACTCCTTTCTCCCACAGGGTAGCCCTTTGCAAGAAAATCAGGAAGATATTGACGGAACCCTTTCGTTTGAAACATACAATGGAAACCCCCATCCATTAACGGCCCAGGAAGCGAAGGGACATGGCCTGAAAGCTTTTCCTTATAATAACATCAATGGTGACGGAATCAAGTATTATCCATCCTCTGCATATGTAGCAGAGCAACCAGAAAATGGAAATGACCGGTTCGTTGCCTACAAACTGGTAGACATCTTTGAACCCAATGGATTGTGGGAACAGCGCTTCAATACTAACCTGTTTTCCAGTCCAGAAGGCGGCATCAAAAGTACGGTGGGAAGTGGCGGAGCCAATGCGCCCTGGGCTTGGGACGATGGCGATGATGTACCGGGAAAAGGCGAACTGGCCACTGATCCAGCCCGTCTTGTCAACAGCTACTTCAAGAATCTAGGCAACTTTGACCTGAACTATACCCGTAATCTATACCGAGGTATTGGAAACTAAGACATAGTTAAAAAAAGATTCGAAGAGGCATGTGTCTGGTAGTTCAGGCACATGCCTCTTCACATTTGTACAGCATAATCTTATCCTTAATATCCCAATACCCTTGTCCTTTAGGTTTTTGGTTAATAAGAAAGTCAATAATTCCCATCACTTGCGTTTTTTCATCCAGCAATCGCTCCAGTTGTCGATTTTATTTACTTGCTTGCTTTGCCTATTTTGAATGACTAAGTTAGAGACAGGTTAGCCATAGGCGGGTAGACTAATTGATTTGGAAGCCAACCTGAAAGTAGTCTTTTCAACCAATGCCTAATAAGATATATGGAAAATGTAGTGATCGGAGTAGATATTGGCGCTACCACTGCCAAGCTGGGAGTCGTAAACCGGTCTGGTGATATTCTCTGGCAAACTACCTTTTCTACGCAATCCTCCCTAGAGGATTTTTTCGCTCAAATCGGGAAGGCTATCGCTAGAGTCCGCGCCGAGTTAGAGTCAATGGTAGAAATTATTGGGGTTGGCATTGGTGCGCCAGCCGCTAATCCTCGCCGGGGTACGGTGCAGGCAGTCAACCTTAACTGGGAAAAGCACGTTAATTTTCGAGAAGCTTTGTCTACTCGGTTGGGCTTACCAGTGGTGCTCGACAATGATGCGAATGCCACGGCTATCGGCGAGATGTATTTCGGAACGGCTAAAAACCTTCAGGACTTTATCCTGATTACGTTGGGTACCGGCGTAGGAAGCGGCATTGTGGTCAATCGTGAACTGGTGTACGGCTCAGATGGATTGGCTGGCGAATTGGGTCATACCTGCGTGGATATGAATGGCCGTGATTGTGGCTGTGGCAGGAAAGGTTGCCTGGAAACGTATGCGTCGGCCAGTGGACTAAAGCGGACGGTATTTGAACTGATGAGCCACCGCCGCACCGATAGCACCCTCCGCGACGTAAGCTATACCAATTTAACCGCTCAAATGATCTGCGAGGCTGCCGAAGCGGGTGACCCCATCGCTTTGGAAGCGTTTGAATACACGGGCAAGATCCTGGGACTGAAACTAGCCGATGCCATTGCCCACACCAGTCCGGAAGCCATCATCTTGTTCGGTGGCTTGGCCAACGCCGGAGCCTTCATTTTTGAACCTACCATGCGTTACTTGAAACAATACACCTTGCATATTTATACTACTGATTTGCCCGTTCTGCCCTCTGCCTTGCCCGGCTCGGATGCCGCCGTATTGGGCGCAGCAGCATTAGCCTGGAAAACAATGGATAACAAGTAGATCTTATAAACTTCTCAACTCATAAACTCCCAAACTTGCTTATGGAAGTCTTGAATTATTCCGAAACCTCCTTTGAGAAATTACCGGTAACGATCTTCAAAGAGGCAAAAGATGGCGCTATTAGTGTGGCGCATGACATGGCTGAACTGATTCGTAGCAAGCAAAAAAGAGGAGAAAAGGCTGTACTCGGTCTCGCTACTGGTTCTTCGCCCATCAACGTGTACAAAGAACTGATTCGTTTGCATAAAGAGGAAAAGCTGAGCTTTAGCAATGTCATTACCTTTAACCTGGACGAATACTACCCGATGCAACCAGACGAGCTACAGAGCTACGTCTACTTTATGCACGAACAACTGTTCAAACACATCGACATTCGCCCCGAAAATATCAATATTCCAGATGGTACGCTGTCTATCGAAAAGGTAAAGGATTATTGTCAGGCCTACGAAAAGAAAATAGAAGCAAGCGGTGGTTTAGATTTGCAACTCCTGGGGATTGGCCGCACGGGTCACATCGGCTTCAACGAGCCTGGTTCATCCATCACATCGGCCACTCGGCTTGTCAAACTCGATCCGTTGACCATTACGGATGCTGCCAAAGATTTTATCAAAGAAGAATACGTGCCTTTGCGTGCCCTAACGATGGGGGTCGGTTCCATCATGAAAGCCCGCAAGATTATATTGATGGCTTGGGGTGAAGGAAAAGCGAATATCCTGCAAAAGACCGTCGAGGGAAAGATTTCGGACGAAGTGCCAGCTTCATTCCTGCAACAACATCCCGATGTGAAGGTAGTGGTCGACCAATGGGCAGCGATGGATCTTACCCGCATCAAAACTCCCTGGCTGGTAGGCATGTGCGTGTGGGATGATAGCCTGATTCGTCGGGCGGTAATCTGGCTGAGCCTGAAAATGCAGAAGCCCATCCTGAAACTGACCGATGAAGACTATAAAGATGGCAGCCTGAGCGACTTACTCGTAGAAGCAGGAAATGCGTATAGCCTCAATATCAAGGTGTTCAACGCCATTCAGCATACCATAACCGGCTGGCCAGGCGGAAAACCCAACTCTGACGATACCCAACGGCCTGAACGAGCCACGCCGGCCATGAAGCGGTCGCTGATTTTCAGCCCCCACCCCGACGACGATGTGATTTCCATGGGTGGCACTTTACTAAGGTTAGTAGATCAAGGGCACGATGTTCACGTAGCTTACCAGACCTCCGGCAATATCGCTGTGTTCGACGATGATGCCCGCCGTTTTGCCGATTTTGCCTTTGATTTTGCCAAAAATCTGAACGTAGGCGTAGACAAAATGAAAAAAGAGCACAACGAATTGGTCAAGTTTTTAAAACATAAAAAGTTAGGCGAAGAAGATAGCCCGGTAGTGCAAGAGATTAAGGCACTTATCCGGAAGGGCGAAGCGGCGGCGGCTTGTCGTTTTTGTGGAGTAAAAGAGTCCAATGTTCACTTTATGAATATGCCTTTCTACGAAACCGGGCAGGTGAAGAAGAAACCCCTGGGCGAAGCCGATATTCAGGCCGTTGTAGATATTTTGCAGGAAATTAAGCCGCATCAAATTTTTGCTGCTGGCGACCTTCGTGACCCACACGGTACGCACCGTGTTTGCCTGGATGCTATTTTTGCGGCATTAGACCGCCTAAAAGGCAAGGAAGCCTGGATTAACGACTGCTATTTGTGGCTGTATCGGGGTGCCTGGCAAGAGTGGGATGTAAATGAAATCGAAATGGCCGTACCGATCAGTCCTGAAGAGCTGATGCGCAAACGGAAGGCCATTTTCAAGCACCAGTCCCAGAAAGACGGTGCTGTATTCCCAGGCAATGATAAGCGCGAGTTCTGGCAACGCTCCGAAGATCGCAACCGCGCCACTGCCAAGCTTTATGACCAATTAGGGCTAACTGAATACGAAGCCATCGAAGCGTTTGTTCGGCATCGGTTTTTATAGTTGCTTTACGGTTAACACCTACGTGAAGCACATCAACAAATATATCCTATACATCATAAACGACTCCTTCGCATGACAAACCAAAGAACAAGTGCCATTCCACCCTTAGCCATTATTGGCGCCTTATTTTTCATTTTTGGTTTCATAACCTGGGTCAACGGAACCCTAATACCATTCTTGAAAATAGCCTGTGAGTTAACATATCCACAAGCTTTACTAGTGACCATGTTTTTCTACATTCCCTATGTCATTACAGCCATCCCCTCTTCGTTTATTTTGCAAAAGACTGGCTATAAGAATGGAATGGCCTTTGGCTTGGTAATTATGGCGGTTGGCGCATTGGTATTTATTCCAGCTGCCCAAACTCGTTCTTTTGGACTGTTCTTATCGGGCTTGTTTATTCAGGGTGGAGGACTGGCGTTACTACAAACGGCTTCCAATCCTTATGCAACTATATTAGGTCACATTGATAGTGCTGCTCAGCGCATCAGTATTATGGGTATTTGTAATAAAGTAGGGGGTATGTTGAGCGGCTTAATTCTGGGTGCAATCGTGTTGAAAGGAGCTACAGAACTAGAAAATAAGCTGGCGGGTACTATTTCTGCTGTGGAGAGAGAAGCATTACTTACTCAATTGGCTGGCAGGGCTATCGTTCCCTATATTTGTATTGCCGTTGCTTTATTAATACTAGCCTTCTTGGTTCAAAAATCAGGTCTGCCAGAGATTGAGGCCGAACAAGAAGAAGGCCAATCGACTTCTTTCGACTCTTACGCCAATGTACTTCAATTCCCTCATTTGATGCTGGGAATGTTGGCTATCTTTTGTTATGTAGGTGTCGAAGTTATTGCTGCTGACACCATCTCGCAATATGGACGTACTCAGGGAATCAGTCTGGAAATTGCAGGAAACTTTACTTCATTTACGCTTGCATTTATGCTCGTAGGGTATACAGTAGGTATATTTGCCATTCCAAAATATATTAAGCAGCATACTGCACTAAGGATTTGTGCATTATTGGGAGTAGTATTTTCCGTTGGTATCGTCTTTACCCACGGGTATACTTCAGTTCTATGCGTTGCTTTATTGGGCATAGCCAACTCTTTAATGTGGCCAGCTATCTTTCCGCTGGGTATTAAAGGCTTAGGTAGCTTTACCAAAAAAGGCTCAGCATTGCTCATTATGGGGATTGGTGGAGGGGCAGTTTTGCCTTATTTATATGGAAAAACCAGTGAATTGATTGGCGTGGAGAATTCTGGTCCTCAGTATGCCTACTTGATACTGATTCCCTGCTACTTATTTATCCTTTTCTTTGCTATCAAAGGCCATACGTATAAATCGAAGGGGAATGCTGCTTATTCAGTAAATTAGGTTTAAGAAAAAAGCTGAGCCCGGTTGAAAACCTCAAGCCTGGAAATGTAAAAGCCGGTGGATCAATAAGATCCACCGGCTTTTTTATAGGTAAGGTTGTCGTTAATAATTTCTCATTTACTCATCCAAGCATCTTCAAATCTACTTATGCTTTGAGGTAGCGCTTTTCTAGTTGTTCGTATACTTCGCGGGTGCTCTCTTTGTATTGTCCCTTTGTTATGAGTGTTTTGGCCATCTGTAAAGGGCTAATACCCGGTT
>JAZKGK010000104.1:0-2557 GCA_040385915.1 Bacteroidota bacterium | reverse complement strand
ATTATTGCCTATACGGCTTCCTATACCTTCGATATTTCAGTTTGGCAGATGCTGGCCGCCTTGGTAAAAGGCGGACAAACCATTATCTATCCATCGGACCTGATTCTGGAACCGGCTTCCTTGCTTCGGAAATTGGAAGCGGACGGCGTCACAATTCTGGAAGTGGTACCGTCGTATCTGGCTTCCCTTTTACAAGAAGAGGCGGGGGTATCCTTGTCTCAAATTCAGTATTTATTGGTGACGGGAGAAGCGGTAAGCCAGCCCTTATTGGCGCAATGGTTTGCCCATTCCCGCTTTGGCCGCATTCCGGTTGTAAATGCCTACGGACCAACCGAAGCTTCCGATGACATCACCCACCATATTATGCGGGAAGCGCCTTCGCGCACCAATGTTCCGCTGGGTAAGCCCATCCAGAACCTGAAAATATATGTACTGGATGCGACCAAACAATTGTGTCCGGTAGGGGTGCCTGGGGAGATTTGCGTCTCCGGGGTAGGTGTCGGACGCGGATATTTGAATAACCCGAGCTTAACGGCAGAGAAGTTTTTGCAAGATCCTTTCCAATCCGAGCCTACGCGTTTGTACTGCACCGGTGATTTAGGAAGATGGCTGTCAGATGGTACATTAGAGTACTTAGGACGGATTGATGAGCAGGTGAAAATCAGGGGTTACCGCATTGAACTGGGCGAAATCGAAAATGTATTACAACAAAGTGAGTGGGTCAGCCAAGCGGTCGTATTGGCCAAAGCCGACGGTGGAAATACCAAAAGGCTGGTGAGTTACTACGTGCCGGATCAACAGTTGGTTCGCGTCAAGGAAGAGACTTTATACCTGCAACAAGAAGAAAACTGGCACGAGCTCTGGGAAACTGAATACTCCCGCACCGAAGAAGCTGGCGAGTCACCCGAAGAGTTTAACCTGACGGGCTGGAACGATACGTTCACCGGGAAGGCGATTCCAGAGGATCAGATGCGGGCATGGCTGGACGCTATTGTGGCCAAAATATTGGCTCAACGCCCCCAGCAGGTACTGGAACTGGGTTGCGGCGCTGGCTTGATTTACTATCAACTGGTGGGGCACATTCAGAAATACGTCGGGATGGACTTTTCTATGGTGTCGGTGGGCAATATCCAAAGTCGGATCAATAAAGCCGCGCGCGAATATCCGACCACGATCTTAAAAGTTGGCGGTGCTCACCGGGTAGATTTGGTAGCGGATGAAGCCGTAGACCTGGTCATTTTGAATTCCGTGGTGCAGTATTTCCCCGGAGAACAGTATTTGTCGCGTGTGCTGAGTCAGAGTATTGCCCTGCTAAAAAAGAGTGGCGGTGGCCGCATTGTGCTGGGCGACGTGCGCGATAACCGTTTGCAAAAGATATTCAAGACCCGCTTGCTGCTGGCTAAATTCCAGGAAAGAGCAGGCATTCGGGAGTTTGCCTGGGGCGTAGATCAGGAGCTGTTGAAAGAAGAAGAGTTGTGCCTGGCTCCGGAATATTTCTTTCACTTAAAAACCCTTTACCCAGACGTTACCCACGTTGATATTCAACTCCAACAAGGAGACTATATCAATGAACTGACCTTGTACCGCTATGCCGTGGTGGTTACCGTGGGGATTGAAAAACCAGTAGTAACGCCCACCTGGCAGTCTTGGGAGTCCATTGCCGATAAACAAACCCTCATTACCCAACTTCAAAACGGCATTTCCTCTCTCGCTCTGAAAGAGGTACCCAATCCGCGTTTGTGGAAGGAAATATTATTAGAAAGAGGCTTGAAAGATCCGGCGGTCATGACCGTAGGAGAATTGGCCAAGTACGGCGAAAAACCGGATAGCACCATTGCAGGAGTAAACGAATTGTTGGCGGTTGCCAAAACCCAAGGTTACCAATGTCGGCTGTTGTTGAACGAAGATCCATTCAAGATCAATCTGTTCATCGAGCAGACGCCAGTGGATGCCTTTATTGCTCCCGCCTACAGTAATAAGCCTTTGTCCAGCCACGTGGCTACTTCCAACGTTCCGCTCTACGGCGATATCTGCGAACTATTTGGGCAGGACATCCGCCAGTACTTGCAAAAACGCCTACCCGAGTATATGGTGCCGGGCGATCTGATCGCACTAGCTGCCCTGCCACTGACCCGAAATAACAAGATCGACCGCAAGTTCCTGAGTCTGCGCGAGGATATGCAGCGCAAGAGCCGCATCAACTACCAAGCTCCCGTGACGATGGTGGAGCAGCAATTGGTGACCATCTGGCAGGAGCTGCTGGGCTTGGAGCGGATTGGTATTTATGATAACTTTTTTGAATTGGGCGGCCATTCGCTGCTGGCAACCCGCGTGGTATCAGCCATTCGGAAAGTGCTGGAAGTAGAACTGACCGTGAAAGATTTTTTCCTGTATCCGACCATTGCCCGGTTGGCGCTCTACTTGCGGGTACAAGACAAAGGATTGCTGTTGCCTGCCATTGAGGTAGAGCCAAGACCCGAGTTGATTCCGCTGTCATTCAGCCAGGAGCGCTTGTGGTTCGTGGATCAGTTGGAAGGCAGTGTGCAGTACCATATGA
>JAZKGK010000103.1:0-13014 GCA_040385915.1 Bacteroidota bacterium | reverse complement strand
CGCTGATGATGGTCAACACGCTTCCGACTTCGATAAGGCGGATCCTCAGGGAGCTTGTTCCCCAATCCACGCTGAAAAAATACTTCATATGCTAAACTGTGAGAAACAAATTTATAAATTGTATACAATATATAAAATAAATTTTTTGTAAAATTGTTAGTGAAGTTGTAATTTCGAAAATTATAAATGTGTAATCATGTATGAGATATTCTAAGCAGGTAGATCCGGACAGCCTTTCCAATACTACCTATTCCAAGGTGACCGAGCGGTTGCGTAATGATATATTGTCCAACCATTTTGCGCCGGGGACGCGGCTTAAGATTCTAGGTCTTGTGAAGCTCTATAAAGTGAGCCAGATGCCTATTCGAGAGGCGCTACAGCAGCTGCAAGGCGAAGGACTGGTTGTGATCGAGCAGCATAAGGGGGCTTATGTGCGTCAGATTGATAAGAAGCTGGTTTCTAATATTTATGATGTTAGGAGGGTGATTGAGGTTTACTTGACTTTGGAAAGTCTGCGTAACATTACAGATGATGTGTTGCGGAAGTTGCGAAAAATCCAAACCGGATGTGAAAAGGCGGCAAAGAAAGGCAAGCTGGAGCAGCTGTTGGAGTTTAATACTGATTTTCACGGCACTCTGTATAAGCTTGCTGATAATGAGGAAGCTTTTCGGTTGGTGGAGGGGCATTGGCAGTTGATCAATAGCTTGCGAATGACTTTTGGTTTTGGCGCTGATCGCGGTCTGGAGATTGTGAAAGAGCATGAGGGGATTTTGATAGCGTTGGAAATGAGGGATAAGAAAGCTTTAGAGGAAGCTGCGAATTTGCATTGTCTTCGTGCTAAGGAAGATGCGCTGTTGCAGATGTACAGGATGGAGTTGGCGACCAAGGAATAGTTTTGACTTGTTGGGCGATCGTGATGTTTCTTTATGAACGGGCCTATGGTCGCCTCAGTTTTTCTCAGGTAAATTAAATTTTATTTTGTATATTGTATATAATTTATTAGGTTTGATTTGTAATCAAATATAAATGAAAACTTCTAACCAGAAATTTAATTGGGAAACCATCCTTTTGCTGTGGCTTGCTTTTTTCTTCAACCAAGCCGATAGGCAAATTTTTAACATAGCCTTGCCGGTAGTGAAACTGGATCTTGGACTGAACGATGTCCAGTTGGGCTTGATTTCTTCGGTCTTTATATTGGCAATTGGTCTTTTTGTACCCATTGCGGGTTATATTGGCGACAGGTATAGTAAAAGGACGGTAATTATTCTCAGTCTGTTGATTTGGAGCTCGGCTACCTTTTTTACTGGATTTTCTGGAGGCTTTGTGGCCTTGATCATATTGAGGTCTACGGTAGGCGGGAGTGAGGCGTTCTATGCTCCTGCAGCCAATGCGCTAATCGGGGAGAAGTTTCAGTCTAATTTAGGGGCGGCAATGGCTATTCACCAAACGGCACTTTATGCCGGTATCATTGGGAGCGGCTTGTTGGGCGGCTATATCTCCGAGCATTACGGTTGGAGGTCTACATTTTTTATATTTGGTGGAATCGGAATCTTACTTTTTATCCTGATGTATTTTAGGTTGTCTGACGGTAGTCCTGCTAAAAGTAGTGATACTGCTTCGCCTTCTGTAGTGGATGGTGTAAAGCTCCTGCTTAAAAAGAAGACAGCGGTGTTGCTTACTGGTGCATTTACCTGTATGGTTTTTGTGAATGTGGGTTACTTGACCTGGACGCCGACTTTTCTACATGAGAAATTTTCTGTTTCGGTAACCGAGGCAGGTTTTTCGTCTATGTTTTATCACCATATCTTTGCCTTTGTAGGGGTGATGATCGCAGGAAAGCTTTCAGATAAACTGGCGAGCAAAAACAGGGTGATGAGGCTCAGGTTGCAGGGTTGGGCGCTATTGTTGGGTGCTCCGTTCATTGCCCTAATGGGGATGGGTACCTCGCTGACGTGGGTTTATGTCGGTCTGGCGGTATTCGGATTCTTTAGAGGCGTATATGACTCCAATATTTATGCTTCACTCTATTCGGTAGTGGATGCTAGAGTGAGGGCTTCAGTGTCGGCGGCGATGATCATGTTCGCTTACATGGTGGGCTCCCTTGCGCCTGTTATCCTAGGTGCGGTCAAGCCTCATACTGGATTGTCTTATGGTTTGTCTTCGCTTGCTGTATTGTATGTTCTTGGAGGATTGCTCATTCTTTGGGCCAGTGTTTCCTCTTTTGATAAAGATAAAATTGAAATCGCATAAATTAATTGATCATGGAAGATTTGAACGGTAAGATTGCTCTAGTAACTGGATCTGCAAAAGGATTGGGTAAAGGGATTGCATTGGTGTTGGCCGAGAAAGGTGCCGACGTAATCATCAATGATCTGGCTTGGAGTGAATCTGTTGCGGAGATTATCGAATCGATTGAAGCTCTTGGAAGGAAATGCACTTTCCTTGAGGCGGATGTAACCTCTGAGCTTGCCGTTATAAAGATGTTCGATGTTTTGCGCCAGGAATATGGCGGGTTGGATATATTAGTAAACAATGCAGGGACAGATAGGCCTAAGGATATCTTCTCCACCTCGCTAGAGGATTGGGATTTTGTGATTAGGACTAACCTGACCAGTGGCTTTTTATGTGCTAAATATGCCATGGAGCTAATGAGAGATAGTGGTAGTGGGTGTATTGTTAATGTTAGTTCGGTGGTCGCTCATCAGGGTGCAATGAAAGGACATGTGCATTATGCCGCATCTAAGAGCGGCATGCTTGGGCTAACAAAGACTTTGGCCAGAACTGGGGCTGCTTTTAACATAAGGGTCAACGCTGTAGCGCCAGGTGTGATTGAGACGGAGCTTTCTAGAGCGACGCATGGGGAAGAGGGGATGAAATCCCTTGGCAGTTCGATTCCGTTGGGCTTGGGTAACGTGAGGGATGTGGGGCTTTCGGTGGCCTTTCTATGTGGGCCGGGAGCGAGGTACATCACTGGGGTTACCCTTGATGTGAATGGAGGGCTCTATTTCAGGTAGTCATTTTTTTAGTGTTTTAAATTATATACAATATATTATTTTATGAAGGTAACAAAAATCGAAACGTACATTTGTGACGTCTACAGGACCAATTGGGTATTTGTAAAGGTGCTTACGGATTCTGGTATATATGGGGTTGGAGAAGCTACCTTGGAACATCAGGAGCTGACGGTGCAGGCCTCAGTACAAGAGTTGAACAGGCATTTGGTTGGGAAAGATCCCCATGATATCGAGGCTTTTTATCACGATACTTTAAGAAATTCTTATTGGCGCGGAGGTCCTGTACTGATGAGCGCTATGGCGGGCGTGGAAATGGCCTTATGGGATATCAAGGGTAAAGATCTAGGAGTTCCCGTTTACCAATTATTTGGTGGAAAAGTTCGTGACAAGGTACCATGTTACGCTAATGGGTGGTTTGCGCCGGCTAAAACTCCTGAAGAATTTGCAGCCAAAGCAAAAGAAGCGGTTAAGAAGGGGTTTAAGGGCTTAAAGTGGGATCCTTTCGGCTCAGCTTATTTAACCTTGTCGAAGAAAGAGTTTAACAATGCTATAGCTTGTATTGCTGCGGTTGTAGAAGCCGTGGGCAACGAAGTTGAGATTTTAATCGAAGGACATGGAAGGTTTAATCTTCCTACGGCGGTAAGGTTGGCGCATGCCATGGAAGATTTCGGTGTGCTTTGGTTTGAGGAACCTCTGCCACCAGAGAATTTAGAAGGTTTGGCTGAACTAAGAAAAAGAAGCAGGGTATCAATTGCCGCAGGTGAGAGATCGTATGGCAGAATGGAATACCGAAATTTTTTAAATATGGGATGTGCAGATTATTTGCAGCCAGATGTTAGCCATTCGGGAGGAATTTCTGAGATAAGAAAAATAGCGGCTATGGCCGAAGCTTATCATTTGCCAATATGCCCACATAATCCCATAGGACCTATAGCAAATGCAGCAACCTTACAATTGGCAGCCTGCACACCTAACTTTTATCTATTAGAAACCATGAGTGTTGATATTCCTTACCGTAGAGAGCTGACAACAGAAAACATCACCTTTTCGGACGGGTTCATGGGGATTGGCAATGCTCCGGGTTTAGGTATTGATTTGAAAATAGAGAACTTTCAAAAATACCCGTACCAGCCACACGATTTGAGACATTATAATGGTAAACTAACAGAAATTAGACCTGTAGATGCAGGAGATTATTTCGCAGGCTAAGATGCAAAATAGAACACACATATTCAATTGGGATTATTTTAGGGAAGTTCCTATGATCGGGATTTTCAGAAATATCCCCTTAGCTGATGTAGCCCAGATCCTGCCGCTTTGTGCTACTGCTGGGATCAGGACTCTGGAGATCACGATGAATACCGAAAGGGCGGGGGAAATCATCAGTTATGCTGTGGAGGAATTTGGTGACCAGTTGAATATCGGTGCTGGAACGGTCTGCTGCATGGAAGACCTGAAAATGGCATTGGATCACGGCGCTTCATTTATCGTTACCCCAAATCTTGATCCTGAGGTAATTCTCGAATGTGTGAAAAGAGGAATCCAGGTATTCCCTGGGGCTTTTACGCCGACCGAAATCTATAAGGCCTGGAAATTGGGCGCTTCAATGGTCAAGGTTTTTCCGGCTGATAACTTAGGAACTAAATTTATCAGCAATGTAAAGGCGCCTTTCGGAACGATCAAACTTTTACCCACAGGAGGTATCGGCATGTCTAATGCACTGGATTATTTTAAGGCAGGAGCAGATGGTGTAGGAATATCCAATGGACTTTTCGATAAGACAATGATCGCAAACAAAGATTGGAAGAGCTTGGAAGCTCATTTAGTAGCTTTTGTATCACTTTTAAGGAAATGAACAATATCGGCCGCTGCTGTACCAAATGGATAGCAGCGGTCAAAACCTAAACCAATATAAACGATGAGAAGAATTTTATTATTACTACCAATGGCGCTGCTAAGCTTTAGTGTCCATGCACAGTTTGTGATGACGAGCATAAACATCATTCAAGTTGCTTCACCCAGATAATTTATGAAAGAGAAACTGCTAGTTAGTTAGCATTCATCGATGGTTGATGGGGTCGGTTTAACGTTCCGAGTGAGTAGTATAGACAGGCCACTTTCCGGCTGGAGTCTATGTTGTTAAAGTAGCCTCTGCGAAGGAACTGATGAATGAAAAACTAATAATTAAATAAAATTTGACG
Organism: Bacteroidota bacterium; assembly: GCA_040385915.1. GTDB lineage: Bacteria > Bacteroidota > Bacteroidia > Cytophagales > ES-bin-26 > ES-bin-26. The sequence continues at coordinate 7,799 of JAZKGK010000103.1, read as the reverse complement.
ATAAGTTAATAGGCTTGACTTGTCCCAAAAAATAAATTAAGAAAAAATAAGCGGTAGTGTTTCGGCGATACTTCGTAAGAAACATATCCAGAAGATAACCAATATAGATTTTGTTATGAATAGATCAATTCTTTTCGTGGCCTCAATGCTGGCTTTGTCCACCATAGGCTGCAAAAAAAATACCGATAACAACAAGGCGCTCGAATACGACCAGCTTGATGTGAATTTCGGAACTTCCCAGGTCGACAGATCTTGGGATGCTGGAGATGAAATCGGTGTTTATAGTACCTCTACCAGAAATGAGGTACAGCATACATCGTTAGGGGCTAACGCGAGGTACAAGGCAAGGCTGGCCGAAGGAACGGTCTACTTTGATAAGGCTTCGGACAAAGATCGGTTAGCTGCTAAGGCTGATGACCATAATTTTATGTTCTATGCTTACTACCCGTTTTCAGCTACAAGCACCGATAGGACAGCTATTCAAGCTCAGGTTCCTGCTGTGCAGCAGCATGTTTTAGGAGCTGGGCGATATGGGTTGTACGTTGCCAGTAAGAAGGTTACTAGTGTGGTACCTACCATAAAACTGGACTTTAAAAGTGTGTTCAGTACCGTTGAACTCTTTTTGCCGAACGACCTGTTGGACGATGCGGGAAATTCTGTGGTTAGGTCATTGAGTCTAAGGCCGGCAGTTGCTGGTAATTTTAGCGGTGAATTGGCCAATGGAGGGACTTATAACATCGAGACCGGTGCCTTGACCACTGATCCTGCCCTGCGTGGAAATTCGGTACAGCTAGATTTCGGCGTAACAGGGATTACGCTTGCACAGTCATTCACGAAGGTTACCCTTGCAGTTGCACCTTTTACGGTACCTGTAGGAGGCATGAATGTCGTAATTAAAGATATGTTTGGAGTAGAAACGGTCATTAACATTTTAAGTAAACCTGAGAACCAGGGTACAGTATTAGCTGCTGGAAAAGTCTTGACCGAATACCTTAGCAAATCTAGCGATGGCATCATTCCAGTTACCTTCCCAGTTGTTTTCCCTTTGGGTAAAACGAACGGTATAGCCAACTTTACGCCTGCCCTGCAGCCTAAATGGGTTAGTGAGGGGATTTGGAGTAGCCCTAGCCAGACCCAAGCTTATGCCCAATGGCGTAAGCTGTCAACTCCTCAACCTTCCCCTTCGCAGATTGTGGAGGCAGTGAATAGCGGAAACGTTAGCAGTCCGGGAGTGAAGGGGATCTGGACGGGAGATTATTTGGAATTTGTGCTTCCAGTGAAGAAATTTGCGGCGGGTACGATCATCAATATGAAGTTCCCTATTTACACCAGACAGGGGCCTGTATTCTGGAATATCGAATATCTGGATGGGAGCGTATGGAAATCTAATAAGACCAATGAAATTAGTTATGATCCTGCTTATTCAAACCAGGCTACCTTTTCGTTAATTCGCGGAGGAAAGATCATTGAACACAACATGGTTTTCACCCAAGCGGTGCAGAGCGGAAACATCAAGATCAGATTAACCTGTGCAGATGGTAGGATACAGGCGGATACAGACACCAAGGTTGCAGTGAGGGAGACACCGTGGATAAGTGGAAATGCTTATGCTGCTCCTTTTTACTTTCATCTTGAAGGTTCAGAAGTGTCTAGTTTTACTTTTTCTACTAATTAGCCCATGGCGACGATAAATAATGACCATTACAAAATCCTAAATTTCAAAATGAACCTTATGAATAGATTTAAATATACATTATTGCTGATCTGCTGCCTACTTTCCATTCAGGCAGCATGGTCGCAGGGGACTACAAAAAGTAAGACTAAAGGGAAGGTTGTAGATGTAGGCCGACAGCCCCTGATAGGCGCCTCGGTAAAAATATTGGGCAAAAGCCAAGCGGTGGTTACCAATAGTGCCGGAGAATTTGAAATAGAGACGCAGAAAGATGATGTGCTGGTGTTTGGTTTCATTGGGTTTGATACGCAAGAAATTGCGGTAGGCGGACGCTCCTATATAGAAGTAACCATGCGTGAGCAGGCTAATTCGCTCGAAGGGGTGGTTGTAGTAGGCTACGGACGACAAAAGCGCACTAACGTAACCGGAGCTGTCACTTCGATCAATTATGCCGAGCAGGCACAGACACGACCAGTGACTACTACTGCGGGACTTTTGTCAGGACTTAGCCCCGGCCTTGCCGTTCAGCAAACTTCTGGTAGACCAGGACAGGAGGGTGTGATGTTGCGTATACGTGGCGTTGGAACCTTAAACGAATCTGCTCCGCTAGTTATCGTGGATGGGTTTGAAACTAGCATCGGTAATGTCAATGCGGATGATATAGAGACTATTTCGGTATTAAGAGATGCTGCTTCAAGTGCAATTTATGGGAATAGGGCGGCAAATGGTGTGATCCTAATCACTACAAAGTCCGGAGTTTCTCAACCTACGGTAACTTTTAACAGTATTGTAGCGTTAAATACTCCTCAAAATTACCTAGGCATCGTATCAAATTATGCAGATCATATGCAGCTGATCAATGAATCTGCCGAAAATGTGAGTGTTGCTCTTCCATACTCCCAATCGATGATCGATCTGTGGCGTGAAAAGGAGAAGGATCCTAATGGAATTGCCAGTTCAGGCTATCCCAATTATGTGGCTTATCCTAATACGGATTGGATGGCCGCATTCTTTCAGGATGAGGTTTATCAAAAACATAACCTTTCTGTCTCAGGGGCTACCAGTGCGACCAATTATCTGGTGTCACTTTCCTATATGGACAACCCAGGGATGATTATGAATTCGGGCCTGCAGCGATATTCTATACGTGCTAATGTATCTACCAAAGTTAATAGCTGGCTAGAAATTGGTGCTAAACTATGGGGCTATGAAGGCAATAGGGAGATGAATGACCTTGATGGTGCTTTTGGTTTTATGTCTAGAGCCATACCGGGCATCTATCCTTATTATGATGGTAAATATGGTTGGTTTGAGAATCCAGAGCAGAGTACCAATTCCAGGAATAATCTTTATTTCGCGGACCGTACCAGCGGAAAGGAAAAGACATTTTATACGAATTCTACCCTATTTGCTAATCTTACCCTTCCATATGGGATAAAATTTTCTTCTTCGTTCAACTATATCAGACAGAATGAAGGATATAAATACAACTCGCGTACATTGGATGCATTTTCATTTCGTACTGGCGATTGGACCTATTTTTATCAGGATTTAGACAGGCTGTTTCTGAGGATTAGGAACGAAAATAATACGCGTTGGACCGCTTCGAATACACTTACTTGGGATCGTAAGATCAAGGAGAAGCACAGCGTATCTGGATTGTTGGGCTATGAAGCCATGTATAATAATGTAAACAATGCTTATACCGAAAAAACGGGTTTCCTTAGCGATAAGCTGGTGGAGCTGAATACGGTTAATACAATGGTTGCCATTACTGGAAGCCAGACTGATTTCGCTACCCAATCTTTGTTCGGAAGGGTTCAATATGCCTATGACGACCGTTACCTCTTTGAGATGAATCTCCGTTATGATGGTTCTTCCCGTTTTGCAAGAGAATCTAGATGGGGCTTATTTCCTTCTCTTTCGGCGGGATGGAGAATTTCTCAGGAATCGTTCATGAAGAATTCGGGTATCGACAACCTGAAATTACGAGGATCTTGGGGTAAGTTGGGCAATCATAGCATTGGCAATTACGACTACCAGGCAACCTATGCTTCGGGTTTCGCTTATTCCTTTGGGGGCAGACAGGTTCCAGGTATCGTAGCCTCGCTATCCAACAACCAATTGGAATGGGAAACTACCACCATGTCGAACATCGGGTTTGAACTTGGGGTATTGAAGAACCGTCTGACTTTGGAAGCGGACTTCTATAACAAGACTACAAACGGAATTTTATTCAGGGCGCCAGTTTATGCTACAGTGGGCGTAAAATCGCCGCCTTTCCAGAACATAGCAGAGGTGACTAATAATGGTATAGAGCTCAACTTGGGGTGGCGTGACAAGATTGGGAGTTTCAGTTATGGCGTTTCGGCAAACTTTGCCCGAAATTACAATGAGGTGACCAAATATAATGGCCAATTGAAGGCTGGTTGGGTGACCGATGCAAATGGTTTTAGGAACTATCAGACTAATATGGGGGATGTGGCGACCGTAGTAGGGGATGCACGCCGTACCGTAGAAGGTAAAATGATCAACGAATTCTATCTTCTGAATACCTATTCGGGAAATGGATCTTATTTCTTTAAGGATGGTTCGGTTAATCCGAAGGGAGGGCCAAAAGATGGTATGGTCCGTACCGAAAGTGATATGCAGTGGTTACAAGCTATGGTGGATGCTGGAAATTCTTTCCTTCCCAATAGAACCATTGGCAAGAAGGGAATTTGGTATGGCGACTATATCTACGGCGATACCAATGGCGATGGAGTTTATGGAGATCAGAATGATTATACCTTCCAAAATATAGCGATGACACCAAAATATACTTACGGTTTCCAGTTGAATTTAGCATGGAAAGGCATTAGTCTTTCTACCTTATGGGCCGGGGCTGGAGGTCATTCTGTTTATTGGAGGTATCCAGGGTTCAATGCTTATTCTACCAGAGCAGACTTGACCTTGCCAAAGGCAATTGCCTACGACCACTATTTCTATGATCCGGCAAATCCAAATGATCCCCGTACCAATACGGAATCTAAACATGGCCGTTTGACGATGAATTATGGGTCAGAGCAGAACGGTGGTACAAATTTTTCTAACTTATGGTTGTACAAAGCAGACTTCCTGAAATTGAGGAATGTTACCCTGGGCTATAGTATACCAACAAAAATGCTGAAAAAGGTACACTTGAAGGATGTTCGTCTGTTCCTAAGTGGGGAGAACCTGCTGACGTTTACGGATTTCCCGGGAATGGATCCAGAATTTACAGAGACCCTGCAATTCTACGCTAATCCCAAGCAGTACTCAATAGGTGTTAACATTAAATTATAAAATATTCAATATATGAAAAAAGTAATTGGAGTACTTTTGCTTCCCGCCATGATTTTGATGGGAGGGTGTAAGAAATTCTTGGACCGTAGTCCTTATGATGAGATCAGCTCTGAAAATGCTTTTACCTCGAAGGCCTTAGCAGAAAGTGTGGTAAACGGTGCCTATGGCAATTTGCGATATGATTACAGTAATTTTGAACCGGCAGTGCTGAACTGGGATGCCTTCTCTTCGGCAATGGATCCTTCTGATGCCAACGTTTTTCTTAATTACAGTTACCTTACGGGCACCATTCAGCCTAATAACAGGTCATTTTTAACCTATTGGAGCAGGCTTTATGAAGGAGTAACCAGGGCAAACGATGTCATCAATAATATTGATCGTGTTCCTGATATGGGCAATGATATCAAGGCCAGGCGTATTGCCGAAGGTAAGTTTTTACGTGCCTATCATTATTATCGCTTGAACAGTCTTTGGCGGGGTGTGCCTATCTACCTCAAAAATTTATCTCCCTTAGAATATTCAAGTCCAAGGGCCACCGAACAGGAGGTGTGGGATATGATTGTTCAAGATCTTACGGACTGTATCAATACGGCAGAACTGCCTGCAAAATATGCGGCTAACAGCAATGATTATGGCCGCATCAACAAGGCGGCAGCATATACCCTAAGGGGAAAGGTATACCTATGGCAGAAAAGGTGGGATCTTGCAGAGCTTGATTTTCGTCAGGTGGGAGGCATGGGCTATTCGCTTTACACAGGAAGTTATGCCAACCTGTTTAAATTGGCGCAGGAAAAAAGCGATGAAATGATTTTTAGTGTGCAGATGGAAGAGTTAACTGGCATGGGTAACGTGTTCAGTAGGACCTATGGCAATCGTATGACTGCGGGTGCTGGAAACTCGTCATTTTTTATGAATACGAGATTCGTTGAGTCTTATGAATGGGCAAATGGTAAGCCATTTAACTGGGATGAAGTAGTTCCTGGTTATAACGCGATGAACCCTAAAGCAAGGAGTGTGTATTTCCTTAGGGATAATATTACCTCAGCCGAACAGAGCACGATGACCACTTATGGAGCCGATATGGCCAAGTATTTGCCAACAGGGAACGAAGCGCGTATTAGAGCTGCCTATACCAATCGCGACTCTAGGCTTGAGGCTACTGTGATCACGCCGTATGCCGGCTATTCGGGAGGCTTTTCGGGCACGGCGATCAACTATGCCTCAAGGTGGCCTTTCCGTAGCAGCACCGCAGCGCCGTATGATCTTCAGACCAATTCCAACACCTATATGTTGTACTCAATACGTAAGTTTGTGACCGAGGGCAGACAATTTCTCAATGTAAGCTTCAATCCTATAGACGTTCCAATCTTCCGCTACGCAGATGTACTGCTTGGTCTTGCCGAGGCATTGAATGAACAAGGGAAATACCAAGAGGCAATTCCTTTTTTGAACCAGGTGCGCAATAGGGCACAGGTAGCGCCGTTAAACGAAGTGGGAAATAGCTATGTTGCGGTAGGCAGTTCGTCCGACCTTCGTTTAAGGATACGTAAAGAGCGTAAATGGGAACTGGCTGGAGAAGAACAGCTTTATTACGATGAGCTTCGCTGGGGAACATGGCAGACCGATAAGTTTGCCACGGGCAATGGGATGTTGGAAGTATGGGGGGCACCTGTATATAATTATAACTGGGGAGGTACGGCCTATCTGAAATGGCCCATTCCGTCTTCGGAAACAGAAAGAAACACCAAGTTAATTCAGAATGATAACTGGTAGATAGAACCAATATAATTGCGTTGGTTCTAAAGATAATAAAATTAAATGTTCAAAGATATGAGAGGGAAAATCGCTAAGCTAATTTTATCAACATCATTTTGTGTTGTTGTGTCATGTAGTAAATCAGAAGCTCCGGATGGAAATGGACCAGGTACGGGCGGCGGGGGGCAAGCTAAAGTGCTGCAATTAACATCCTTCGAGAATTTAAATAAAGGAAGTTCTTCGGCTAGCTCACACGAAGATGTTACTTCACGTTCATCTTTAATGATGGACTTCCGTAGTTATATTGATGTCGGACAGGCAATCACTGGGGTTCAATGGCCTAACTATGCAAGGATTAAGAAATTATCAGATGGAACATATATCCTTTTCTGTCAGCAATCAACTTCATCAAACCCTAACGGTAATGATACGTTTTATGCAACATCTCCAGATTTGGTGAATTGGAAAGGTAAGGGCTATCTTTTTCAAAGTAAAGCAGGCTATACGAATGCTAAAAGTCAATCGGCAACTCGTTTACTTACCAATGCCAATGGTTTCGTTTTGTCCAATGGTGATTTGCTAGCTTTCGCTTCTTACCGAGTATCACCAGGATACTCGGATTTGGCTTGTCATAATGATAATGGTATTGTGATGAAACGTAGTAAAGACAATGGAAAGACATGGGGTGATCCGCAGGAGATTTATCATGGTCCAAACTGGGAGGCAATGATGATACAACTTCCTTCGGGCGAAGTTCACTGTTATTTTTCAGAAAGTCGCCCATCTATCTCTGGAGGACACTCGGGAACATCTATGGTTGTATCAAATGATAACGGACTAACTTGGTTGCCGGATCTAAATCAAGTACCATATCGTGTAATTCGCCAGAATTGGTTTAATCAAGATAAGGGTGCAACTTTCTATACAGATCAAATGGTCAATGTAATTAAGCTTAGTAGCTCCAATAAATTGGCTGCTGTTATGGAATCATCTTTATCGTCTACCAATGATAACACCACCTATGGTATATCATTTGCGTACACAAGTG
>JAZKGK010000102.1:0-2739 GCA_040385915.1 Bacteroidota bacterium | reverse complement strand
AGTGATTACTCTAGGAGCGAACGCAGGGTTCCTTCGGAAACCCTGCTAGAAAAAATGCGATGCAGGATTTGTACATTTACCTATATTCTCGATCATTCGGCGGGTGGTTGAAGGCGTTTCTCCCGCTCAATTATTTCCCGGTCTCGCGACAATTCCGCCCTGAGTTCTGCCTCAGTAGGGAGATAAATCATATACTTAGACACAAACAACTGTTTGTTTTCACTTAAGAAAGAGTACTTCACCACTGTTTCGTTCTTTTCCGAACAAAGGATCAAGCCAATGGTTGGATTGTCTCCCGGTTGCTTGTAAAAGTCCTCATACATCCGTACATACATATCCATCTGGCCGATATCCTGATGGGAGAGTTCACCTATTTTCAGATCTACCAGTACAAAACACTTGAGAATATAATTGTAAAAGACTAAATCCACAAAAAAATGCGTGTTGTCAGCGGTAAGCCGCTTCTGGCGGGCTACGAAAGCAAATCCTTTACCGAGTTCCAATAAAAACGTCTGTAGATTCCCTACAAGGGCTTCTTCCAGTTGTTGCTCATAAAAACCAGGCTGGCCTTGTAAGCCTAGGAAATCCAGCACATACGGATCACGGATAAAGTCGATGGGACGGTTAGGCATAGTGACTACTTGTTTCTCTCCTTCTTGTTTAACCCCTTCATCAAAGCGGCTAGCTAATAGACGCTCATAGAAAAGTACTTTGATTTGTCGACTTAGCGCTCGGGCGCTCCACCCCTGCTCAGCAGCCTCTTGTAAATATCATTCTCGTGCCCTCTCATCCCTAATGCGCATCAATTCCCGATAATGCGTCCAGCTTAATTGTGAACGCAGTGCGTTCACAATTGGGAAAGTGAGGTAGAATTGCCGAAAGTAGTGAAGATTTCGCTTATCGAAGCCCTTCCCAAACTCCAATACCAGGCGCTCAGCAAGCAATTCGATTAGGCGGGTACCGTATTCCGCACGTGCTAACCCTTGCTGTTCCTCCTCCACAATAAAGCGTCCCACTTGCCAATAAGCTTCGACCATTGTCGCATTAACCGCTTTAAAAGCGCTCTGACGGGCGTGGGAAAGTGTATCCCGTACATTTTGGTAGAAGGGAGAGAATCGCTCTAATTCATTTATGGACATGGGACATGCTTTGGATCAATAAGCAATCTAGGGTTAAAATCAAAAACGCACAAGCACGTCGGAAGACAACCTGCCCAACACCGTGATGGAGTCGCTGGCTTGCGGTACGCCTGCCGTCGCTTTCCACCAAGGAGGCCTCCCCGAAATGATTGACCACCAACAAAATGGCTATCTGGCCCAATACCAGTCGGCAGAAGATCTGGCTAACGGAATCGCCTGGGTGCTGCAACAGGAGGATGTGGAAGCCACCCGCCAACGTGCTAGGGAAAAGGTTATGCAGCAATATACGGAGGCGGTGGTAGCGGCTAAGTATCAGCAGTTGTATGAGGAAGTAAGTAGGTTGGAAGATGAGCAGATTTGTGGATAATCAGACATCCATCCGCAAATCTACTTATCCACAAATCTGCTCATCTACTTATATTCCTGAATTACCTCTTCAAGTTCATGCTTTGTGAAATTATGGGGAAGTTCTGGAGCATAATACACTTTCAATAATTCCTTGTATTTGGGTTTCAAATGGACGCCCTTCTTATCAAACTTGAATGGATCTATACGATCTTTGTAATCTTTTAAGCAAATTATTTGATAAAGCATTGCTCCTAAATCTCTTTTAAAAAGATTTAAATTACCACTATAATTAATAGTCACCTCAGTACGGTTGATCGTTTCAAATTTCCCTTCATTAGCTATATTTATATAATTTACAAACATTGTGGTAGCAGTAATCGTTTGATTATTATCCTGATTGCCTTTGTTTTCCTGAATGAAATTTAGCACAATGCCATGCTTATTATACAAAAGAGGCGTGTCTCTGATAAATTCCAAATGAAAATTTGGGGTTGCTGTATTAATTTCTTTAATAATTAAATGTAGGTCATTAGCTAGATGATTGGGGATGTTACCTTGAAAAGCTACTTTTAATGAATTTTCAGTCTTAAATATTTGTGGTTCTTTTCTATTCGTCGGTTGTAGCAAATCATGATATAGAAATTCCTTTAAAACAGACCGATCAATTTTATTTGTCCGAAGAAACTGTAGAAATTTTTGTTTTGCTTGGATGTGGTAAAGTACCGTTGAAAAATCCTTCTCAAAATCCGCAGTATTATAATGTGCAGGCCAATTTACATTATACAAAATTTTTATTGCCTGTAAGTCTTTATTGCTAACTACATGTGTACTATCTTCTGTACGGTGCATAATACTTTTTAAATCTGTAGTAATATGCGAACTAAAACCTAGTGAATGTATAAACTCGTGCCAAAAAATAGCGCTTCTTGTTTTATGAAATACGGTATTTAACATCCTTATTCTCACACTGTCAATACTATCTCCAGAACAATAGGGTTCACTTGCTCCTATGATAGGCCAGTCCAATTTCACTTCCTTTGATGATCCAGAGACAATAAGAAAATTAGATTTATTTTGGGGTGTTGCCTCCGCGACAGTGATTGGCAGTTTCAACGCATTTATGGTAGAGGCAATTTCCAATAGGATGGCCTTATCACCAGGTAATGTATCGCCTTCTAGATGAAAAAATATATTTTTATTCCACTTCTTCAGTAGTATATGTTGGTTTTCTTTTTGATTAAAACAAAGCTCA